>DATIEM010000044.1:0-10805 GCA_035455725.1 Rhizomicrobium sp.
GAGGTGCGCGCCACGCCGCCGGGCATATTGGCGACGCAGTAATGCACCACGCCATCCACCATGTAGGTTGGGTCGGCATGTGTGGTGGCATGTGAGGTTTCCGCGCAGCCGCCCTGGTCGATGGCGACATCCACCAGCACCGAGCCCTTCTTCATCTGCTCGACCATCTTGCGAGTGATGAGTTTGGGCGCGGCGGCACCGGGCAGCAGTACGCCGCCGATTACCAGATCGGCGCCGGTCACGTGCTCCTCGATGGAATCGATGGTGGAGAACACGGTGTTCAGCATGGCGCCAAACTGCAGATCGAGTTCGTTCAGCCGACGCAGCGAAACGTCAAGAATCGTCACATGCGCCTCCAGTCCCATCGCCATGCGCGCGGCGTTGGTGCCGACCACACCACCGCCCAGCACAACGACTTTCGCGGCGGGCACACCGGGTACGCCGCCCAGCAGCATGCCGCGGCCGCCCTGCGCGATCTCGAGCGAATGCGCGCCGGCCTGAATCGACATGCGGCCCGCCACTTCGCTCATGGGAGCCAGCAGCGGCAGACCGCCGTGGGAATCCGTCACGGTTTCGTAGGCGATACAGATAGCGCCGCTGTCGAGCAGGCCCTTCGTCTGCTCCGGATCGGGCGCGAGATGCAGGTAGGTGAACAGCGTCTGTCCGGGACGCAGCCGCTTGATCTCGACCGCCTGCGGCTCCTTCACCTTCACGATCATGTCGGCGCTGGCGAACACTTCATCCGCGTTCGGCAGAATGCGTGCGCCGACCCGCTCGTATTTCTCGTCGCTGAGATCGATGGCATCGCCTGCCTTTGTCTGCACGAACACCTCGTGGCCGCGGGCGGTGAGCTCGCGCACCGCGCTGGGCGTCATGCCGACGCGATATTCGTGATTCTTGATTTCCTTCGGCACGCCGATGCGCATGAGAGTTCCTCTATTGGGTTTGGGCGGACCAGCGGTCCTTCGCTTCCAGCACGGCGACAAAGGAGAACGCCGCGAACTCGACCACCGCCGCCAGCCGGACAATTTCGGGGTCGATTACCCGATTTGCGGCGGCCAGCAAAGCGCCGGTTCCCCAAGAGAGCAAAGCTGTCGCGAGCGCCGGCCCGGCCAGCACAAAAATGACCAGCAGCAGCCGTTTCAGCGCAATTCTCATTCACCCCGCCTCATCGTCGATCTGCCCGCTTCAGCCACGCCGCACACGATGTGTGGCCATCCGGCCGGGCAAAACCGCAGCATGTTGATCTTCGTTTTTTGGCGGAGGGGTACCCCCTCCCCCCTTGGCCGCCGGCGCGGAGAACGGCGTGGTATCGCCGGGCCGAAGTGCCACGACATCTGGGGTGGTTGTTTTTCGCGAAACTCGCCCACCCCCCTCCCCCCGCGGTATTCGTTTGCAGAAATTGGGGGGTGGGGTTCTGCTCTATTCTCCACAACGCAATGCATGGCGCCGATGGCTGCGGCAGCAGCGCATGCGACGTAACCGTTCAGAGCATTTCTCGAAAGCGAAACAGCGGCAGTCTTCATGCGCGCAATTATACGGCCGAATCCGTGCTGGTAGACGGATTTATTTCGGGGTTTGATTCTGCACGCCTTTTCGCCCGCGAAGTGGCGTTACGTGGTAGATGCTGTGGCGTAACCGGATACGCGTAGGGGAAATTCGTATACTGTCCCCCTTTACGCCCTTTACGCAAAATGGCTGGTCACACTTGACGAGGAAAGCCATGCGAAAAACTAAAATGGTCGCGCTTTGTGTAGCAGGTGTGGTTTTCTGCGCGACTGGCGCTGACGCCAATAAGGAATTTCGCGCCTTAACCAATGCCAAGGCGTTTCAGGTGACCGATAGCGCGCCTCATGCCATCCCCCTTACGAACGATGGCAGCACAAGCAAGACGATAAATCTGGCGGCCACGATTTTATCTCTGTCGTACAATGTGGAATGTACGGCAGACGGCCCAGACGGTAGCTATCTCGCCATTAGTATCTTGGTTGACGGACTGCCCGCCGGTCCGGATTCAGGCGATGGCTCCGGCTTTTGCTCGCCTGCCGGACCTGATAGCCATACACTGTTCAGCGTTGTTCGGAATGCGATTGTAGCGCCCGTTGCGAGTGGAAAGCACACCTTTCAGGTCATTGGCACTGGCGTGAATACAACCAGCTGGCAGCTACGAAACATGATGCTTTCGATTACTGCGTATTGAGGTCCAGGCAGGGGGATATCATGCGGGCAGGATGGATTGGCGTTGTTGCAGCCTTGCTTGTTGTATGGGCTGGCTCCGCGGCCGCAAGACTGCAGACGCTCTATTCCTTCTGCGCTCTTGACCGCTGCAAGGACGGCGCGCAACCCGGCGTGCTGCTGAGGGATACATCGGGCAATCTGTTTGGAACTGCAGCCCGCGGCCCGCATCGCGGCAACGGCCTTGTCTTCGAGCTCGTCGGCGGCAAGCGATACAAAATCCTTCACACCTTTTGCGAACGCAGAGACTGCAGCGACGGCGCCGTACCCACCGGCAATTTGATCATCGACACCGCCGGCAACCTGTATGGCGCAACCCTGGTTGGCGGCGCCCACAGCGGTGGCACGGTTTTCGAGTTGTCGCCGCCGCAAACCGGCAAGGCATGGACCATCAGCACGCTCTATGGCTTCTGCAGCCAGGGTGCTTGCGCTGACGGTGCGAAGCCCTCGAGCGGCCTGACCTATGCGGGCGCGAGTTCCGGCGCGCCGTACGACGGAGCCAGTCCGTTGTTTGGAACGACGACGGCTGGCGGAACCGGCGCGGGTCAGGGCGGCACGGCGTACAGCCTCGTGCGTGGCGGCAGCGGTTGGACGCAATCCGTCTTGTACAGCTTCTGCTCGCAAGGCGGCTCGGGCTGCACGGACGGCAACAATCCCAGCGGCGGCCTCTACATCGATGCGAGCGGCAATCTGTTCGGGACGACCGTATCGGGCGGCAACAACTTTAACGGCGGTACGATCTTCGAGCTAACCGCGAATGGAGGCAATTGGACGCAAACTGTCCTGTACGCGTTCTGCCAGAACGCCCAATGCCAGGATGGCAGGGCTCCAATGGGGCCGCTGATCGAGCCCTATGACAACATCTTCTATGGGATCACCCGGACGGGCGGCTTACGGACCGGTGGAAACATCTTCGAGCTGAATCTCAACGGGCCAATAACAGAGTCTCCAGTGTACCAGTTTTGTAGTGACAAAGACTGCCGCGACGGTGCGGTGCCTAGCAGCCTGTTCATGGATGCTTCGGGAGCACTCCAGGGAACCACGCTTTATGGCGGTGGCGAGGATACAGACCCGAACGGCAAGGGCGGCGGGACAGTCTTCCGATATGGGGGCGGGTTCTCAGTCATGCACAGGTTCTGCGCCCAGCCCAGCTGCAGCGATGGTGCCTACCCAACCTCACTGACACAGAGCGGGGCCAACGAGTTCTTCGGCTCGACGCTCGCGGGCGGCGCCTTCGGCGGCGGCGAGGTTTTCCACCTCAGCCGCTGACCTAAGCGGCTTCATCCGCGCAAGTGTATGGCCGAATGGCGAGTGGGGAACGGATTTATTTCGGGGTTTGATTCTGCCCGCCTTTTCGCCCGCGCAATGGACTTAGATGGTAGACGCGCCGCCCTCGAGGTGGCGGCGCTCAGGGATTCAGTAGTTGTCGCCGATTTCCTCCGGTTTCCATGACGCAGGTTCTCTTATTTCACGATCTGGAGTTTGTAGACGGTGCCCTTGCCGGGGAAACCTGCTTCGCCGCCAACCGGCGTCACGCCATAAGCGTTGCCGTCCGCTCCGAGCGTCAGTCCGCTGGTCGGCTGCGCGCCGTCCGGCGAGCTCGTGAAGGTGTGCAGGAGCGTGTATTTCGTGCCATTGGGCCTGATGCTGAAGACAGTGCCGTTGCGGTTGGGATCCTCCACCGGCAGGCCGCCAAGACGCGTGGTGCCGTAGAGCTTTCCGTTCGGCGCCTGCAGCAATTCCGCGACCGGGTTCTTGCCGTCGCGCGCGTAACCGTCCGGATTGAAACGATGGATCGTGCTGAGGTCGCCGCGCGGGGACACCGAATAGATCGCGCCGGAATTGTAGTTTCCGCAGTCTTCCGTCATGCCATAGAGGCTGCCGTTATCCGCCTGGATGAGGCCGGCTTTGGGCTGGCAGCCTGCATCGGTGTTGGCGAACTCGACGAGAGTTTGGAAGCCCTTGCCGGTCGGCTTGATGCGATAAACGGTGCCGGCTTCGCCAGCGGCGCCGCTGCTCGTCGTGCCATAGAGAGAGCCGTTGCTGGCGAGCACAAGCCGTCCGTAGGGCCAGCGGCCATCGGCGAAGTTGAATTTGTGCAGCACCTTCACGTCCCTGGTCTGCGGCGAGAACGCATAGACGGTGCCGCAGCTCGCGCCCACGCCGTGACAGTTGAGATCGCCGCCCATTGTGGCGGTGCCGTAGAAGAGACCGCCCGGCCCCTGGATGAGACCGCCCTGCAGCGTCGTGCCTTCGAGCTCCCTCATCACGTGCAGGGTCGCGTAATCGCCGGTTGTCGAGATGCGATAGATGGTGCCGCAACCCGACGGGCAGTTCGGATCGCCGCCGTAGCGGGTCGTGCCGTAGAGGAATCCATCGGAGGCCAGCAGCAGCTGGCCATAAGGATCCGAGCCCTCGTTGCTGGCGAAATGGTGCAACGTGGTGAAGGCGCCAGTCGCCGGATCGATGGCGAACACCGTTCCACGATTGAATTGCCCAGCCGCCAGCGTGGTGCCGTAGAAGCGGCCATCGGGACCAAGCGTCAGCGCCGTCTGGGAGTTGGTGCCGTCCGTGCCATCGAAGCGATGCAGGACGGTAGTTTTCGCCGCCTCCGCCACAGAGGCGAGGGCGAGAACGGAAGCGAACGCGAGCAACGCCGCGCAGGTGGCACTCTTCATGGTCGAAATCCTCACTGGTTGCTGATCTTGAACACAACGCCGAGCCGCGGCTCACCGCCTGCTTCCGCTGTGCCGTAGAAATTGCCCTGTTTGTCCCGAATGAGACCCGCGTAGGGATACGCGCCGTCCTCCGCCATCGTGAAAGAATGGAGCACAATCTCCGTCCCGTCCGGCGCCAGCCTGAAGACGGAGCCGCTGTTCGAAACGCCGCCGTAGTAGGTGGTGCCGTACAGCGCGCCATCCTGACCTCTGACGAGACGCGCCATTGGGCCATTGCCGTCGGTCGGCATGCTGAAGAGGTGAAGCACCTTCTCCTTGCCACTCACCGTGATCCTGAACACGTTGCCGCTGCCATAGGGTCCGGCGAGGAAGGCAGTGCCGTAGAGATTTCCGACCTTGTCGAGGATCAATCCGCTTTCAGGGAACGCGCCATCCTGCAGGTTTTTGAAGGAGTGCAGCACGGTCTCATTGCCGGCAGGATCGAGCTTGAAAACGACGCCCGCCTTGGATGTGCCGCCATAAACGGTCGTGCTGTAAAGATTGCCGGCATCGTCGCGGATGAGTTCCGCCATCGGCGTGTTGCCGTCGATGCCGCCGGTGAATGCATAAAGCACCGACTCCGCCCCTGCAGGAGTGAGTTTGAACACGGTGCCGCTGTTGTGCGTGCCGCCGTGCTGCGTTGTGCCGTATAGATTTCCATCCGGGCCTACGATCAGCGCGCCATAGGGCTGCGCGCCGTCCGCACCGCCGCTGAAAGAATAGACGATGCTTTCTTTTCCCTTGGCAGTGACTTTGAAAACGGTGCCGCTGTTGTATGCGCCGCCCTCGGGCGTGGTGCCGTAGAAGTCGCCCTGGCCATCTCTCACCAGTCCGGCAAACGGATGGGCTCCATCGTTGCCTCCGACAAAGGCGTGAAGGATGCTTTCCTGGCCCGCCGCAGTGAGCTTGAACACCGTGCCGCAATTGCACGCGCCACCGCCTTCGTTGGTGGTGCCGTAGAGATTGCCGGCCTTGTCACGGACCAGCGCCCCATAGGGCCGCGCGCCGTCGTCCCCGCCCTGAAACGTATAGAGCGGGACTAGATTTGCCGATGGCTGAGCCGAAGGAGCGGCCTGCACGGTGTACGACAGCGCACAAACGGCACTTAATGCCGCGCTACGGAGAAGACGGCGCGCAAATGCATTCATCGAAACTCCTCTCGTTCTTATCCTGTGTTACTCGAGCGTGATCCGAGAAGGGGCGGCTCTCCGATGGAGCCGCCCTCTTCTCGTGCCGTTCTCGCTGGGGGAAGAAACAACGGCGAACTTCTCCCCTCGCCCGCGCGGATGAGTGCGCGCTATTTCGTTGACGCGCTGTGGTGGCGCTTTTTCCTGAAGCCGATGTAATCTCACGCACCGTTTCTGCAACAACATGGGATCGGGAACTCGACAGAGCTGGTCACAGGCGCGTGATACTCCGCACGAAAGCGAACCGTTCGGCACCGACGGAAATTCAAAAACCTCCCGGCCGGGTTGCCGCGGCCGGAAGGTTTGAAGGCCTATTGCGGCTGGATCATGCCGACGAGGCCATGACGCTCGCGCTTCATGCCGGCTGCGAAGGTGATCGAGCCGTTGCCGGTGTCGTCCAGCTGCCAGAGGTGTTCCAGCTGGATGGACTCTCCATTCTTTTTCTTCAGCGTGCCGAGCAGCGTGCCATTGTCCGGATCGAAGACATTGATGCGGCCTTCGCCGAAATTGCCGACCAGCAGCTTGCCTGCATAATCGCCGAATGTGGAGGGCGCGATCGCAAGGCCCCAGGGCGCATTGAGCACGCCATTTGAGATTAGCCGCTTTTCGAAAGCGCCACCGGTCGTGAAGACATCCACATAACCGAGTCCGGCGCCTTGCTGCGCATCATCGCCGTTCTGCTTGCCGTAGGTGACATAGAGCTTGCCATTCAGGACGGCCACGTTGAAGGGGGCGTAACCGGCCGGAATATTCGGGTCCGTGAAGGTCGCAATCTTCTTGAACGCGTTGTCCAGCACGATCACGGCATTGTTGCTGAAATCGGCAACGAACAGATGGTTCGACGCCGGATCGTAGGCAAGGCCGGTGAAGAACGCGCCGTCGTCGCCGCCGTGCTTCGGCGCGCTGCTGCTGTAGCCGACGATCGCGTTGGTGAGATCGACGCTCGGGTTCCAGCCCTGCACCGTGCCCTGGTTGGTCGCGAAAATGAACACGCTTTCGCCAGTCGTTCCGTTCTTCGACACCACGAAGCCGTGCCCTGACGGGACGGCAACCTGGCCCGTCGGCTCGCCGCCCGGCACTTTCACCACCAGATCGTTCTTCGCGCCGGTGACCGGATCGTAGATGGTGGACACGCCGGTACGATTGTCCGAGACCCACAGATTGCCGCCGGGAAACTGGGAAATGCCCCAGGGATTCTTCAGCAGCGGGTCCACAACGGGCGCCTTGCCGTCCTTGTCCGCGATCATCGGCACGACCTTGAAGGCAGGGGTCGCAGGCTGGTGTCCGGCGGCCAAAGCCGGGCCGGCGGCCAGCATCAGGCCTGCAACCAGGCCCAATTTCATTTTCATTTCGTCTCCTCTGGGGTGATTTTTCGTGCCCTGGAATTATTACCTTCATGTAACGTCATAAAGAGAAACGACGGAAACACATCGTTTCCCAAATGCGATGGAATAGCGAAGCACGATGGCCAAACTGCCGGATCTCGAGGGCCTCGCCATCTTCGCCAAAGTGGTGGAATTGCGGTCTTTCGCCCGCACGGCCGAAGAGCTGCAGCTCTCCAAAGCTACCGTCTCCAAGGCCGTGGCGAGGCTGGAAGAGAAATTGCGGGCGCGCCTGTTCAATCGCACGTCGCGCCGTCTTTCCGTCACCCATGTGGGCCAGCAGCTCGCGGAACGAGCGGCGGCGGTCCTGGCGCACGGCGAGGCGGCAGAAAGCGAAGCCTTCTCGCAGAATGTGCGGGCACGCGGCCTCGTGCGCCTTGCCGCGCCCATGACTTTCGGTGTGCTGCACATCGCCCCGCTGTTGCCGGCGTTCTTCCGCGCCTACCCCGATGTCTCGATCGATCTGCATCTGAGCGATGCCGTTGCCGATATTATCGGCGGTGGATTCGATGCTGCCATTCGCATCGCGGCGCTATCCGACTCATCGCTGGTCGCCCGAAAACTTTGCGGAATGCCGCTCTATCTGGTGGGAGCGCCTTCGTACCTCGAGGCCCATGGCCGGCCTAAGCATCCGAACGAACTGAGCGCGCATGTTGGATTCCGGTATTCCTATCAGCTGACCAAGGACGTCTGGCGGTTTCGCAACAAGTCGGGCGAAACGGCGACTGTGCGTCCTTCGGGTCCGCTGCGCGTAAACAACGGCTATGCGATATTGCCGTGCCTCACCGCTGGTCTCGGTCTCGGCATTCAGCCTGAATTCATTGTCCGTGCCGCGCTCGCCGCCGGAGAACTGGAGATCGTTCTGCCGGATTGGCTGCTGCCGTCCTCGGCGGTGTATTGGGTCACCCCTCCGGGTGGAGTGAAAACCAAGCGCATCGAAGTGCTGGCGGACTATTTCGCTCGCCATTTCGCGCAGAAGAAGAGCGCTTAAGCAGCCGGCCTTCTTCCATTAATTCGCGAGGTTTGATCGGTGGCATTTCCGCGGTTCGCCGGCAGCAGGCCGCGGCACCGGCGCCCGTGCGAAAATCCAGCGATAAGCGAAGAAGGACAGGAGCGCGATGACGACCGCCGCAACGGCCTGCGCCGCCGGGTACCAGGCATCGAGCAATTCAACGAGCAGGTAGACAATCGCCGTGCTGAGCACGAGACCCAGCAGATTGACCGTCAGGAACAGGAATGCCTGGTTCAGCACGGCGCTTCCTCGGCCGTTGAATGTCCACGCGCGCTGCAGGAGAAAGTTGTAGCCCATCGAAAGCAGATAACTGGCGACACACGCGGTCAGATACCAGACGCCCAGAACGGATGAGAGCAGCCATGACAACAGAAGGTTGAGCAGCGCCGACGATCCGCCGATCAGCAGGAAACGGCCGATGGCGGCGGCTTTCAGGAGCCGGCACCCGCCAGGCGATCGACCAACGGCGCCGGCCGGACATCCCGCTCGAATCCCACGGCCTCGCTCACCAGGTATAGCGGACGGCCCTTCACCTCGCGGTGAATGCGGCCGACATAAAGCCCGACAATGCCGGTCATGAGCATGTTGATGCCCGAGAGGAAACTTACGACCGCGATTATGGACGCCCATCCGGCCACAAGATCGTCTCGCACCAGCCGCAGCACCACGGCATAAACGCCGGCCAGCATCGCCAGAAAGGATATGGCGATTCCGAGCCAGACGACCATCCGCAGCGGCGCGTCCGAAAAGCCAAGCAGCCCATCCGTTGCCAGTCGCGCCATGCTGCCCAAACCGTATTTGGTATCGCCGGCGGCGCGCTCGGGCCTGGTGAAGGTAATCGCGGTCTGGCGATAGCCCATCCAGGCGAACATGCCGCGCACGAAGCGATCGCGCTCGCCCATGTTCTCGAACGCTTCCACGGCGCGCCGGTCCACCAGCCGGAAATCTCCGACATCGGGCGGAATTTCAACATCGGTGACCACGCGCATGAAGCGATAGAACAGCCACGCGCTTGCGCGCTTGAAAATACCCTCACGCTGGCGCGCCGCCCGCCGCGCATAAACAACGTCGTAGCCTTCCTTCCATTTCGCAATCATGTCCGGCACGACGCACGGCGGATCCTGCAGATCGGCATCCATGATGATGACGGCATCGCCGCGGGCGCGCGAGATGCCGGCGGTAATGGCGGCCTGATGCCCGAAGTTTCGCGACAGCTGCAGAAGCCGGTAACAGGCGGTTTTCTGCACCTGCCCGTTCAGAATTTCCGCGCTGCCATCCCTGCTCCCGTCATCTACGAAAATCACTTCCGCTGGCCCATCGAGCATTGCGAGCAACAGATCCAACTCCAGCAGCAAGGCGGGGAGCACCGCCTCCTCGTTGTACACGGGGATGACGAACGAGTAGCGTACCTGCGCGGACGCGCTTGCTTTACGCGTGGAAAGGCCCGGCTGCGTCCGGCCAAGGACCGCCCCGGACGAGAGCGCGCGTGTTTGCGTAAGCAGCATCCCGTGCAGACCAGATCGGCGGGTTGCAGGTTCACTCCGAACGCATTTCCGAACAAGCGAATACGAGACCATTGCGCGCACGGTTACGAACTAATCATCTTGAGGCCATCCTGGTTTAACGCACGCCACGGAAGATGCTTCTACGCATGGTTTCTCTCGCAGCCGGCCGGGCGCCAACGACGGCTTTACTGCCACTCGTCGTTGTCCTGATCGCGCTGCGTGCCGTTACTGCGTCGCATTTGCCGCTCTCATTCGATGAGGCCTACTTCTGGCTGTGGTCGAGGCATCTCGCGATCAGCTATTTCGAACATCCGCCGCTGATCGCGCTGGCCATCCGCGCCGGCACCGCACTCTTAGGAGACACGAGCCTCGGCGTGCGGCTGATGTCGCTCCTGGCCTCGGTGGCGGCGTCATGGGCGATCTGGCGCGCGGCCGCCGCTGTCTTCACCGACGACACCAGCGCGTGGACGGCGTGCGCATTCTTAAATCTCACACTGATGCTGACCTCGCAGAGCATGGGCGCCACGCCGGACATTTTCGTGCTGACGGCGTCGGCCTTCCTGCTGTGGTCGGTGGCGGAACTGGAACGGACGCGAAATGCCTGGTGGTGGCTCGCGGCCGCGCTTGCTCTGGGAGCCGCGCTGCTCGCCAAGTACACCGCGTTCTTTCTCGCCCTCAGCCTTGGATTGTGGCTTCTGCTCACGCCACAGGGACGGCGCTGGCTAACAACGCCGTGGCCCTATCTGGCTGCTGTTCTGGCGGCGTCG
>DATIEM010000045.1:0-21183 GCA_035455725.1 Rhizomicrobium sp.
GAGATTCATCTCGGTACCGGCATCAACAAGATCCTGAAGGATTTCGTCGTCCGTTCGCAGGGCATGCTCGGCAAGGATGCGCCCTACGTGCCTGGCTGGGACTGTCACGGTCTTCCGATCGAGTGGAAGATCGAGGAGCGCTATCGCGCTGAGGGCAAATCGAAGGAAGAAATTCCCGTCGAGCAACTGCGCCACGATTGCCGGGACTTCGCGCAGAAGTGGATCGACGTGCAGCGCGAGCAGTTCAAGCGGCTCGGCTGCATCGGGCAGTGGGACCATCCGTACACCACGATGGATTTCCGCGCCGAAGCGGTGATCGCGCGCGAGCTGCACAAATTCGTCGACAACAAGCTGCTCTATCGCGGCTTCCGTCCGGTGATGTGGTCGCCTATCGAGAAAACGGCGCTCGCCGAAGCCGAGGTGGAATACAAGGAGAAAACCTCTCCCACCATCTACGTGAAATTTCCGATAGTTGGTGTACGCGATAAGCCTCAAATCCATGGCAGTCAGCGTCTGCTGGTTGATCGGGTTCCAGAACTTGGCCTCGTTGGCGCATCAATTGTAATCTGGACAACCACGCCGTGGACGATTCCGGGCAATCGAGCAATCGCGTATTCGCCAGAGATTGGCTATGGAATCTTTGAAGTCACGGGCACGTCCGATGGCAGCCTCGCGACTCGTGGTGAAAAGCTTGTCATTGCCATGCCACTTGCTGAACAAGTGGCCAAACATTGCAATATCGAACTTGGCTTGGTGAAAGGTATTGATCCACGTCAAGTGACGGATTGTTTTCATCCACTGCGCAACCTTGGATACGATTTTTTGGTGCCCGTGCTCGCTGGAGAGCATGTCACCGCAGACACTGGGACGGGTTTCGTGCACACTGCCCCGGGACACGGCGAAGAGGACTTCGAGCTCATCCTGAAGAACTTCCCGGATTACACCCGCACGCATCCGGAAGCGTTCAATGTCGTCGGGGAAGACGGCTCGTTCACGAAGAACGCGCCGGGGTTCGAAGGCAAATTCATCCTCTCCCGCGACGGCAAAAAGGACGGCGATGCCAATCGGGCGGTGATCGAGGCGCTGACGGAAGCCGGCGCGTTGCTGGCGAAAGGCACTTTGCGCCACCAATATCCGCACAGCTGGCGCAGCAAAGCGCCGGTGATCTTCCGTGCGACGCCGCAATGGTTCGCGGCCATGGACAAGCCGCTGGAGAAATTCGGCGGCAAATCCTTGCGCTCGCTCGCCATGCAGGCCATCGACGAGACGGACTGGTACCCGCCGGCCGGCGAGAACCGCATGCGTTCCATGGTGGAGACGCGGCCCGACTGGGTGCTGTCGCGCCAGCGCGCCTGGGGCGTGCCGCTCGCCATTTTCGTGCACAAGGAAAGCGGCAAGGTTCTGGATGATACGAGCGTGAACGCGCGCATTTCCGAAGCCTTCGAAAAGGAAGGCGCGGACGCCTGGTTCAGCTCACCGCCGGAACGCTTTCTCGGCACCGACTATCGCGCCGATGAATACGAGCAGGTAAAAGACATTCTGGACGTCTGGTTCGATTCCGGCTCCACGCACGTGTTCACGGTGGAAGAACCCATCGACCCGCTCTGGCCGAAAGCCGACCACGCCGATGTTTATCTGGAAGGCTCGGATCAGCACCGCGGCTGGTTCCAGTCCTCGCTGCTCGAAAGCTGCGGCACAAGCGGCCGCGCGCCTTACGATGCGGTTATCACCCACGGTTTCGTGCTGGATGAGTCGGGCGACAAGATGTCGAAGTCGCTCGGCAACACCATGCTGCCGCAGGTGATTGCGGAGAAGAACGGCGCGGAGATTTTGCGTGTGGTCACCGCCAGCGCCGATTACACGGGCGATCTGCGGGTGTGGGACGACGTCATAAAATCCAATGTCGAATCCTATCGCCGCCTGCGCAATACCATCCGCTTCATGCTGGCGAATCTCTCCGGCTTCAGCGAAGCGGAGCGCATCGCCCATTCCGAGATGCCCGAGCTGGAGCGCTACATGCTGGCGCGGTTGGCGGCACTGGACGAAGCGGTCCGCGACGGCTACGCGCATTACGATTTCAACCGCGTGTTCACGGCGCTGTTCGCCTTCTGCACCAACGATCTCTCCGCGTTCTATTTCGATATCCGGAAGGATTCGCTTTATTGCGACCGAGCCGATAGCGTCCGCCGCCGCAGCGCACGAACGACCATCGACGAGATCTTCCGCCGCGTGGTGACATGGTTCGCGCCGATCCTCTGCTTCACCATGGAAGAAGCCTGGCTGTCGCGCTTTCCTAACGAAAGCGTGCACCTGCAGGTCTTTCCGGAAACGCCCGGTGACTGGCGCGACGATGCACTCATCCAGAAATGGGATCGCATTCGCGACCTGCGCCGCGTGGCCACCGGCGCGCTGGAGCTGAAGCGCAAGGACAAGGTGATCGGCGCATCGCTGGAAGCACGGCCGGTGCTGTTCGTTTCCCCGGAAGATGCGGCGCTGCTCGACGGCATCGATCTCGGCGAGATCGCCATCACCTCGCATGCCATGGTCTCCAGCCATGCCGCGCCCGAAGAGGCATTTCGTCTGCCCGATGTCACCGGCGCCGCGGCGGTATTTCATCATGCCGAAGGCGACAAATGCGCACGCTGCTGGATGATCCTGCCGGAAGTGGGGCAGAACGCCGCCTATCCGGATCTCTGCAACCGCTGCGCCGATGCCGTCGGAGCTGTGCGCGGGGCCGCGGCATGAGTCTGACGCCGCGACAATGGGGAATGGCCGCCGCGCTCGGCGCGCTGGTGCTGGACCAGGCCACCAAAGTGCTGATGCTCTACGGCTTTCACTTCCGGGACATGATGCCGGGCGAGGCCGTGCCCGTCTTGCCGTTTTTTAACCTGGTGATGGTGTGGAATCCCGGTGTCAGCTACGGGCTCTTTCCGGCACACGGGCTATGGGGAACCGCGCTGCTGGCGCTGTTTTCCGTGGCCGCCGTTCTGGGGCTCGGTTGGTGGATGTGGAGCGCGCGCCACAGCGTGCTGACCGTCGGTCTCGGCCTAGTGATCGGCGGTGCCGTCGGCAATCTCATAGACCGGCTGGTTTATGGCCGCGTGGCTGACTTTTTTCACTTTTACTACAAGAGCTACGATTGGTATGTGTTCAATGTCGCAGATTGCGCAATCACCTTTGGTGTGGGTGCGCTTCTGTACGACGCCCTGCTGCGCCCCGAACATGGCGCGGCATCGCACGCACAACGTCCGGGAGCACTCGATGTGGAGTAAATGTTCGCGCAACCTCGCTGGCCTGGCGCCGATCTGTCTGCTGCTGGCTTCGCTCGCCGGCTGCAACAGTGTGCGCGAGTCGATGGGTCTCACCAAGGAGCCACCGGACGAATTCGCCGTCGTCAGCAAGTCGCCCTTGATTATCCCGCCGGATTACCACCTGACCCCGCCCAAGCCCGGTGCGCCGCCCCTGAATCAGGTATCGCCTACGCAAAGCGCCGAGGCCGCACTGTACAGCGACGATCCAAAAACCGTGGCCGCCAGCATCAGCGGCAATTACACCCCGGGCGAGAAGCTGCTGCTGGCCGAAACCGGTGCTGCGGCAATGACCGACAGCATCCGGCAGCAGATCGCAGCCGACAACAGCCACGACGACAGTGCGGACGAAAGTTTCACCGATCACCTCCTGTTCGGCACGTCCGACACCGGCGATGCGCCGCTCAATGCCGATGCAGAGAAGGCCCGCATCGATGCGGGAAAGGGCGTGCCGGCGCAGCAGCAAACGCAACAGAAAGACAGCGGCGGCTGGCTCGATGGCATTTTCTAGGCGCCTGATCGCCGGCGCACTGGCCGCAGCCGTGTTCGCTCTCTGCGCCAGTGCGGCGCCAAAACAGGATACGCCGAAAGCCTTTCAGTTCGCCCTCCAGAACGGCATGCAGGTTCTGGTGGTGCCGGATCATCGCGCGCCGGTGATCACCCAGATGCTATGGTACCGCGTCGGCGCGGTGGACGATCCCCCCGGCATCGGCGGGCTTGCGCATTTCTTCGAGCACATGATGTTTCGCGGCACCAAAGCCAATCCCGGCGACGCGTTCGCCACAACGGTGGCGCGCAACGGTGGTGAAGACAACGCCTTCACCACGCACGACTACACGGCCTTTTACGAGCAGATCGCCAAAGACCGCATGCGCACCGTCATGGGGCTCGAGGCGGACCGCATCGCCAATCTCGACCTTTCCGATCCCAATGTGCGCACCGAGCGGGAAGTGGTGCTGGAGGAGCGCCGGATGCGGGTCGACAACGATCCGCAATCGCTGCTGCGCGAACAGATGGAGGCGGCGCTGCACCTCACCCATCCCTATGGGCGCCCGGTGATCGGCTGGCCGGAGGAAATCCGCCGCATCGACCGCATGGCGGCCCAGGATTTCTACAGTCACCATTACGCCCCGAATAACTGCATCCTGGTGATTGCCGGCGATGTCTCGCCGGACGAAGTGCGCACCGCGGCGGAAGCGGAGTACGGCAAGCTGCCGGCCCGCGAGCTGGTGCCACGCTGGCAATTCGCCCAGCCGCCGCGACTCGGCGAAACGCGCCTTAATATCGCGCGCAGCGATGTGAAGGTGCCGCTGTTCTTTCGGATTTATCGCGTGCCCAGCTACACCGAGGGCAAGCCCGGCGAGGCAGAAGCGCTGGAGACTTTGGCGCAGCTGTTGGGCGGGGATTCGACCAGCACGCTCTATCGCAAACTGGTGGTAGACCGGAAGGTCGCGTCCGATGCCGGCGCGTCGTACGATGGCTATGCCCGCGACGCCGGTGAATTCAGCGTCTATGCCGTGCCCCGGCCGGGCGTGAAACTGGAGCAGGTGGAAAAGGCGGTTGACGACGCCATCAAGGGCTACGCCAGCGCGCTGCCCAACCCCACCGAGTTCAATCGCGCCAAGACACAGCTGGTGGCGGGCGCCACCTATCGCCGCGACAGCCAGTACGAAATGGCGGCTGCCTATGGCCAGGCGCTCGCCATCGGCTTGACCACCGACGACGTCGACGAGTGGCCGAACCGCATCAAGACGGTGTCGCCGGCCGCGGTGCGCGATTCGGCGGCGAAAAAACTCATCAAGCGCGAGGCGGTGACGGCGTACCTCACGCCCGCGCCTCCGGGCCGCAAGCCATGAGGCGTATTCTTGCCGCTCTCAGCCTTCTCACCGCGCTGTTTGCGCCGGCGGCGGCATCCGCGGTCAATCCCAAGGCGCTCGACATGGGAAAGAACGTGCAGGTGTGGTACGTGGAGGACCACACCCTGCCGATGATTGCCATCACCGCCGCGCTGCCGGCGGGTTCGGCCTACGATCCCAAAAACAAGGCCGGGCTCGCGGCATTCACAGCCGATATGCTCAACGAAGGGGCGGGCAACCTCACCTCCCAGCAATTCCAGCAGGCGCTGAGCAACAAGGCGATCCGGCTGAGTATGACGCCGCAGCGCGATTACCTGGTCATTTCGCTGGTGACGCTGACGGAAAACGCGAAGGACGCCTTCCGGCTGTTGGGCCTGGCGCTCACGCGGCCCCGTTTCGACGCCGATGCCATCGCGCGGGTGCGGGCACAGATCGTGGCGGCAGTCCAGCAGGAGGACGAGGACCCGCCGAACGTCGCCGCCAAGGCATTCAACGCCGCCTATTTCGGCGACCACCCCTATGCGCATCCGATCAACGGCACGGTGCAGTCGGTGGCGCATATCAGCCGCGGCGACCTCAGAGGCTTCGCGCAGAATCACTGGGTGCGCAACGGATTGCGCATCGCGGTATCTGGCGATGCCAGCCCGGAAATGCTGAAGGTGCTGATCGGCAGCGCTTTCGGCAAGCTGCCGGCCAGGTGGCCGCCGGCTCTGCCGCCGGTGAATCACGCCGGTTCGCCGGGCGTGCATGTCGTTCCCATGCCCGTCCCGCAGCCCACGGCGATCTTTGGCCTGCCGGGAATTTTGCGCAGCGACCGCGACTTCATTCCCGCTTACGTGACCAACTACATTCTGGGTGGCGGCGGATTTTCCTCGCGTCTCATGCAGGAGGTGCGGGAGAAGCGCGGTCTCACCTATGGCATCAGCACCAGTCTGGATACCTTGCGGAAGGCCGGCCTGTTCGCTGGCCAGGTTGCCACCCGCGCCGCCGCCATGCGCCAGACGGTCGCCGTGGTGCGGGACACCATGAAGGCCTTTGCCGAAAACGGGGCAACGGACAAGGAGCTCGCGGACGCCAAAACCTACATCACCGGTTCCTTCCCCATGGCGTTCTCGTCGAACGTGGGCATTGCCAATCAGATGAACTCCTTCCAGCGCGTTGGGCTGCCGATCGATTACATCGCCAAGCGGAATGCGCTGATCAACGCCGTCTCGCTGAACGATGTGAAGCGCGTGGCCCGGCGGCTGTTCAAGCCCGACAAGCTCACCATCGTGATTGCCGGCACGGTGCAGGGCGCGCCGGTGGCAACCAAACCGTTAGCTGCTGGCAAGCCGCCAACCCCGGCCCAGCCGCCACCCAAGCCGTCGCCGCCGAAGACGGGGACTCCTGGCCCGAAGCCGCCAGTGGCTTCCACCACCGCCGCCAAGCCGAAGGAGCAGGCGCGCAGCCCGGCCGCCGCGGCTCCGCCGCCGCATCCCTGAGCTGTTGACAGGCGTCTTGGGCCAGCCTTGTGCGGACGCGGCTCTGGTACAATAGCGCCATGACGAGCGAGTCGCACACGAGCGGCATTCGCAGGCTCCGCGAAGGCACCATCAACCGCATCGCCGCCGGCGAGGTGGTCGAGCGGCCTGCGAGCGCGGTCAAGGAGCTGGTGGAGAATGCGCTGGATGCCGGCGCTACCGCCATTGAGACCGCCATATCCAACGGCGGTGCCGATCTCATTCTGGTGGAGGACGACGGCTGCGGCATGCACCCGCGCGAGCTGCGGCTTGCGGTGGAGCGTCACGCCACCTCGAAGCTGCCGCAGATCGGCGACGAGGACGATCTTTCGCAAATCGCCACCTTGGGCTTTCGCGGCGAGGCGCTGCCATCCATCGGCGCCGTGGGGCGACTCTGCATTGCAAGCCGCAATGCGGATGGCGAGGCGCACGAGATTCGCATCGACGGCGGCGACCTGCGCGGACCTGCCCCGTGCGCTTTTCTTGGCGATGGGCAATCCGGCACGCGCGTGGAGGTGCGCGAGCTGTTCTTCGCCACGCCCGCGCGCCTCAAATTCCTCAAGTCGCCGCGTTCGGAAGATCTCGCCACGCTGGAGGTGGTAAAGCGGCTCGCCATGGCGCGCCCCGCTGTGGCGTTCACGCTGACCATAGACGGCCGCCGTGCGCTGTCACTGCCCCGGGAGGAGGACCTTTTCGGCGGCCGCCTGCGGCGGCTGGCGCAGCTCATGGGCCGCGATTTCGCCGACAATGCGCTTGCCATTGCTGCCGAGCGCGAAGGCGTGCGGCTGTCCGGCTTTGCGGGTTTGCCAACTTACAACCGCGCCAATGCGGCGATGCAGTTTCTCGTCGTCAACGGCCGGCCGGTGCGGGATCGGCTGCTGCTGGGCGCCGTGCGCGGCGCCTACGCCGATTTCCTCGCGCACCAGCGTCATCCCGCGCTTGCCTTGTTCCTCGACTGCGATCCGGCATTCGTCGATGTGAACGTGCATCCTGCGAAAACCGAAGTGCGCTTCCGCGATTCCGGCCTGGTGCGGGGGCTGATCGTCTCCTCGCTGCGGGCCGCGCTGCATGAGGCGGCGCACCGTGCGTCCACGACCGTTGCCGGCGAGGCCTTAGCCGCGCTGCGGCCGCATGCAGCGCCGATGCCACATTCCGCGCACGCACAGCCGATCCACGCAGGTCTTGCGGAGCCCGAGCGGGATTACACTGCGCCGCTGTTCGCCGGGCCTGCGGACGTTGCGGCCGCGCGAATGGAACGCATCGAGGAGGTCGCATCGACGGCCGCTCTGCCGTTGGGCGTGGCGCGGGCGCAGCTGCACGAAAACTACATCGTGGCGCAAACGGAAAGCGGCATCGTCATTGTCGACCAGCATGCCGCGCATGAGCGTATTGTCTATGAGCGCATGAAGAAGGCGCTGGCGAACGGCGGCGTGGCAACCCAGCCGCTGCTCGTTCCGGAGGTGGTGTCGCTCGATCCGGCGGAGGTGGAACGCATTGGCGCGCGCGCGGAGCAATTCGCCGAACTCGGTCTGGTGCTGGAACCGTTCGGGCCGGATGCGATTCTGGTGCGCGAAACGCCCGCGCTGCTGGGTCAGATCGATATCGGCGCCTTGTTGCGCGATCTCGCCGATGAGCTTGCAGAGACCGGCAGCGCGATCTCGCTGAAGGAGCGGCTCGATCATGTGGTGGCCACGCTCGCCTGTCACACATCCGTGCGTTCGGGGCGCAGGCTCAATGCCGAAGAAATGAATGCGCTGCTGCGCGAAATGGAAGCGACGCCGCATTCCGGCCAGTGCAATCACGGTCGCCCGACTTACGTTGAACTGAAGCTCGCGGATATCGAGCGCCTGTTCGGTCGTCGCTGATCGGCGCAGAATTTTATTGCGGGTTCCCGCGCCACCGCGAATCACCTGTGGATGAATCCGAAATTGCAAGCGAAATCCGTTGCGATGGAAAAATGCCGCGCGTAGCCTCTCCCTCACCTGATGCTCCAAATGAAAACCGGAATGGCGATCCCGGCGGACAGAGGAAAAAAGCTTCAGGCCCGTGCCAAGAGACAACGGAACGCTGATCGGTAAGCGTTGCGCGAAGGCTTGGACGCCCACGGGACTGTTCCTGACGGAGGTACGAACGGCAGGAATGGGGCGATACGCTCACGAACGACGCCCAATTCGTTTCGTGAGGCGCTGGTTGCGGTCTGCAAGGAATCGCAAGGCCGGCGTGGCGAAAGAGGGGATCGTCCGTCAGGACGACCCCCTTCCAGCCGAGCCGCACCGCGATTGCGATTGCCTGCGCACTCTTCGAGTGTGGCAGTGCCGGTTGCAGAGCGGATGCGGAAGAACATGGGCGGGAAGCCTCACGGCCTTCCGCCCATTTCGCTTTCTACAGATCGCGGGCGAAACGGCGCAGGCCGGGCACGCCCATCGCGTCCTGGAAGTCCGGCGCGCGCTTTTCCTGCGCAAAGACAAAGCCTGCCTTGGTGTAGGCGCGCTCGGCCGGCTCGTTGCCGATCAGGAAACTGATTTGCGCTCGGTGAAATCCCGCGGCGCGAGCGCGCGCGAAATCGCGTGCCAGCAGCGTCTCCATCAGCCCCTTGCCGCGGTGCTCAGGCCGCGTGGCGGCATTCTCGACGGTCCAGGCGCCGGGCTCACTAGTGGTGCAACTGAGAATGAAAGCGCCGCGCGGCCACAATTCCTCATGCTCGGCTTCGCTCAAGCCCATGGCGCGCGACGCCTGCTCCATCGCCTCGGCCGACGCCATGTAGACGGACTCATCTCCAAAGCCGCACAGCGCCGCTGCCGGCGCGCCATCTATCTCGGCGACGAGAAACAGAGACCAGTGCCACCAGGAGCGCGCCTCCGCCGCTACCAGCCGCGTGCAGTAGGCGAGACAGAAATCTTCATCGCGCTCCAGCACGATGTCGAACCAGCCGCGCGCCAGATGTCCCCGCGCGGCTTCCAGCAATACCCAGCCGAGAAAGGGCGCGTCCTCGGCGCGTGCTGGCCGCACCAGAGTCATTTCGAATGCCCTGCGCCGCCGGCGCGAGAAGGCTGACGCAGGTCCGCGCGCATCCGCGCATATTGCGCCGCCGGCATGCCGCGGAGCTCCTCGAGAAAGGCCACCACGTCCCAGCTGGTTGATTCCGGATGGCGCACGTTCCAGGCGGGCATGGCTGTCATTTTCAGGCCATTGGCGACGATGACCTTGAGCTCCGACGGAGTCCATTGGCGGGCGGCATCCAGAAGATAGGGCGGCGTGGGAGTGATACCGCTCACCCAGGCGGCGCGGGGCACGCCGGGAGCGCCATGGCACATGACGCATTCGCTGTCGTAGGCGCGAAACCCCCGCGCGACCTGCGCCGGGCTAGATCGCCGCGGCGGGGTGACGAATTTGGCCTGCGCCTGGACGGCGTGAATCATGGTCTCGTGTGTCACCCAATAGACCAGCCGGCTGTGCGGCGAGCTGGCCCCCACAGCGAACCAGCCGAACTCGACGATACAGAGGCCAGCAAGCCCGATCGCCGACGCCATCAGCACGCTGCCCGCAAGCGCGGCGAGGATCAGATGCTTCAGGGCATACCGCGTCGTCATGGCGCCTGGTGCAAACTGTCGAGATACGCGGCGATCTCGTGCGCCTGGCGTTCGCTCAGGCCCATGTCCGGCATGGCGTTGCCCGGTGCGATCCGCTGCGGATGCACAATCCACAGCGCGAGATTGTCCGGTGTATTCGGCAACAGGCCGGCGATGTATTTGCGGTCGCCGAATGCCGTGAGCGGCGGCCCAACAAGACTGTCTGCACCGGCGATATCGGGGATGACATGGCAGGAGCCGCAGGCGGCGCGGTCGATCTCGATCTTGCCCTGACGCCAATCACCATGGCCCGCTTGGCGCGGCGGCGAACCGCGGCCGCAGGCGAGTAGCGCGAGGCACGTGGCGAGGCCGACCGCTCGAAGCGCGCTCATGCCGGCCTCGCAAAGCGCACCAGTGTCTCCCCGTAGGTTCGCTCGTCCACCGATTTGAAACGCACGGGAAGGCTGCGATCGCCGTCGTCCTCCGTTTCAATGACAAGAACCGCGTAGGGGGCCAGCCATCCTCCTTCCGCGAGGCTGTTCAGTGCACCGGCGACAAGGTCCTTGCGATAGGGCGGATCCAGGAACACCAGATCGAACGGGCCGCCGCTGCCGGCCGGCATGGGGCCGAGCTGCGTGGCGTCCCGACGCCAGATTTTCGTCACCCCCGTGAGTTCGAGCGCTTCTACATTCCTGCGGATGAGGGCGCGGCTTTCGACCGAGTCATCCACGAACAGGCAAAAGCGGCCGCCGTGCGAAATCGCCTCGATCCCCAGCGCCCCGGTGCCGGCGAAAAGGTCCGCGATGCGCGCGCCCTCCAGCGAAAAGCCCGCGCCGAAGTCGTTGTGCGCCAGAACGTTGAAGATGGCCTGCCGGACCTTGTCGGCGGTGGGCCGCACCCGCGCGTCGGGCGGCGCCGCAAGGATACGCCCGCCAAATTCGCCTCCGGTGATGCGCATCTGTCCTCTGGCGTATAGTTCAGTCACGCCCGCGTGTTCCGGCCAAACTGGCAGGAGCGCGGCAAGCCCTGTATAGCCGCGGCCATGCGATTTGCACTCGCTCTTGTGGCCCTGCTGTTTGCGGGAAATGCCGGCGCGCTGGTGGATTCCGCCCCTAAGGTGCAGGCGCGCCTGGTTGCGGAAACCGGCCAGATTGCACCTGGCGGCAGCATCGCCGTTGCCCTGGAACAGAACATCCGGCCGGGCTGGCACACCTACTGGCGCAACCCGGGCGAAGCCGGCCTTCCTACCGAAATCAAATGGACGCTGCCGCCTGGCTGGGCGGCAGGTCCCATCCAGTGGCCCTATCCGAAGCGACTGCCGGTCGGCCCTCTGATGAACTACGGCTACGAAGGCAAGGTCTGGCTGCTGACCAGGCTGACGGCGCCGAGACTCGCGAAACCGGGCGACACCGTCACACTCGCCGCCACGGGCAGCTGGCTGGTCTGCAAAGAGGTCTGCATTCCGGAAGACCAGACGCTCAGCCTGCCGCTGACGATCAGCGCATCGGCGGCCGCGCCATACGCCACCGTGAAAGACCAGTTCGATGCCGCGCGCGCGAAAATTCCAACGGCGTCGCCGTGGCCGGTGCGCTTTCACCTCGGCAATGTTCTGGATCTTTTCATTGCCTCTTCGACGCTCGCAAGTGCGCATCTGAAAGACGCGACATTCTTTCCGCTGGCGGGGGGCGAAATCGTGGACTTCGCGCCCCAGACCTTCGCGCCGGCTGCGGATGGCCTGGTTTTGCATCTGAAAGCCGCGAAGGCGCCAAAGATAGGAGCCGCGCTGAATGGCGTGGTGGTGCTGACGTCCGCCGATGGTTCGGTGCAGGCATTGTCAGTCGCTGCAACGCGCGGCTCCGTCCCGAACACCGCGAACGTAGAAACGAGCGCGAATGGCGTGACGCTTTTGATGGCGCTGCTGTTCGCCCTGCTCGGCGGGATCGTTCTCAACCTCATGCCATGTGTCTTGCCCGTGCTGGCGATGAAGGCGCTGGCGCTTGCCACTAGCGCGCACGGTGATCGTCGCGAGGCCACACGCGAATCGTTCGCTTACGGTGCGGGCGCAGTTCTCAGCTTCTTGTTATTCGGTGCAGCCATCGCGGCGCTGCGCGCGGCCGGGGAAGCGATCGGCTGGGGCTTCCAGCTGCAGAATCCGATCGTGGTCGGCGGCTTCGCGCTGCTGATATTTGTCGTGGGGCTCAATCTGTCCGGTGTCTTTGAAGTCCCGGGGATCGGCGTGGGCGAAGGCCTGACGCGTCGCGGCGGAAGAGCCGGCGCGTTCTTTACCGGCGTTTTGGCGGTCGCAGTCGCCGCCCCATGCACGGCCCCGTTCATGGCGGCCGCGCTGGGGTACGCGCTGACACAAGACCTCGCCCGCTCGCTGCTCGTGTTCCTTGCGCTGGGGATCGGCTTCGCAGCACCGTTCGTCCTCATCGGTTTATCGTCGATGCTGACGCGCTGGCTGCCGAAGCCGGGCGCCTGGATGCAACGCTTTCGCGAGTTTCTCGCCTTCCCCATGTACGCCACCGCGTTGTGGCTCGTCTGGGTACTGAGTCTGCAAACGGATCTCACGCGGGCGTTGGTGCTGCTGGGGCTGGCGCTCGTACTGGCATTTGCGCTGTGGGTGTTCGGAGCCACGCAGGGGCGCGCCGACGGATGGCGAATGGTCGGCTGGCTCGCGCTGCTTCTCGGCGCGATCGCAGTGCCCGCAATCATGCCGACGATCGGGCAAGGCGCTGCGACTTCACGACCAGCCGCCGAGGTCAGCGGCCTTTCGTATCGAGCCTACAGCGGCGCCTTGCTCCAGAAGCTTCGCCAGCGGAACCGGCCGGTGTTCGTCAACGCCACCGCGGCGTGGTGCATCACCTGTCTCGTCAACGAGAAGGTCGCCTTCTCCAGCACGGAGGTTCAGCACGTCTTCGCGCAGAAGCAGGTTGGCTATCTCGTGGCGGACTGGACAAACCGCAATCCGGAGATCACCGCGCTGTTGCAGGCGCACGGCCGTTCGGGCGTGCCTCTTTACCTTTATTACGCACCGGGCGCCGCCCAGCCCACGGTTCTGCCGCAGGTGCTCACCCCGGGCGAGATTCTGAAAGCGGTCAGCCCATAAAAGCTTTGTTGCGCGCCAGAGCCTCTCCGCCGCACGGCCGTTGCCGAGTCTCTGAGGAATTGGCAACCCCATTACAGGCGATGGCGTATAGGGTTCGCGCCCAGCGGGTATTCCGCGGGGAGCCTTCTGGAGCAGAGCATGAGCGTCTTTGAAGCGGCGGAGTTTCGCGGCCACGAAGTTGTGTCTTTTTTTCACGACAAGAACAGCGGCTTGCATTCCATCATCGCCATTCATTCGACCGCGCTCGGCCCTGCTTGTGGCGGCACCCGCATGTACCCTTACGCCAGCGGCGACGAGGCGCTGAACGACGTCCTGAGGCTGTCGCGGGGCATGAGCTACAAAAGCGCCATTGCAAATATCCCGCTGGGCGGCGGCAAGGCCGTTATCATCGGCGGTCCTGCAAAGGACAAGAGCGAGGCGCTGCTGCTCGCCTATGCCGATGCGGTGAATGCACTGGGCGGCCGCTACATCACCGCGATGGATGTCGGCATCACGCCCAGGGATTTGCCGGTGATTGCGCGCCGCACCGCGCATGTGGCGGGCTACGATCAGCCCGGCAAGACGGGCGGGGATTCCGGCCCGCTCACGGCGCTCGGCGTGTTCGTCGGGCTGAAGACCGCGGTGAAGCACCGGCTGGGCGCCGACAGCACCAAAGGACTTACGGTCGCCATTCAGGGCCTTGGCAAGGTTGGCATGGGGCTGGCGAAGCAGCTGCATGGCGAAGGTGCCAGGCTCATCGTCTCCGACGTGAATGCCGAGGCCGCCCGGCAAGCTGCCGAAAGCTTGGGCGCGCAGGTGGTCTCGCCGAATGAGATCATGGGCGCGGACTGCGATGTCTTGTCGCCCAATGCGCTCGGCGCGATTGTCAACGACCGGTCGATTGCGGCCTTGCGGGCGAAAGTGGTGGCGGGCGGAGCGAATAACCAGCTCGAGCACGATGAGCATGGCGAGGCGCTGCGCCAGCGCGGCGTTCTCTATGCGCCGGACTATGTCATCAACGGCGGCGGCATCATCCGCGTGGCGGGACAGATCTTCGGCTGGACGGATGCGGAAATCGAGCGGCGCGTGCTCGGCATTGCGGACACGCTGGCGCAGATATTCCGCCGCGGCGACAGCGAAAGCGCGCCGACCAATGTGGTCGCCGACCGCATCGCCGAAGAGAAGCTCGCGGCGGGGCGTCACGCCCCGGCGAAAGCCGCCGAGTAATCAGTGCAGGAAACGGCCGCCGAAAATGTGCGGCCACAATCCCATCAGGCCGATCACGATCAGGTAAATGGCGACGAGATAGTTCAGCAGCCGCGGCAGCAGCAGAATGAGTATCCCGAAAATCAGCGCCAGCAATGGCGTCAGCACGAGCACGTCCAGGCTTGTCATTCCAAAGTTCCTCTCTCAGCTCATTGGCAAGGAGCAGGTCTGGTCATTTCTTCGGCTTCGTGCACTCGGGAGCCGGTGTCTCGCGCTTCTGGGGCGCGCCGATCGTATGTTTGCCCCCCATAAAAGCCGGCGGATCGCTGGCCGGGAAACTCTCCTCCACCTGCTCGTCGATCTTGCGGTTCAGCCTGCTCGACTTCTTGGGCTTGGCTTCGGATTTGCGGTCTGGATTCGCCATGAGGGGCTCTCCGGGTGAAAACCGATGCTGGCGGCCCCCGGTTCCAATGTCCAGAGACTGGTGCCGGAGGTGAGAATCGAACTCACGACCTACCCCTTACCAAGGGCGTGGCTCAAGCCGATTTCTTCCGTGTTCTCCGGTCCTTAAGCACCTTCACTTCAGAACTGCACGGATTTTGCACAATTTCGGGCAGCCGGTCCACCGCGGCAGCGGTCTCACCGGGCACCACGTGGGCATAGCGCACCGCCGAATTGATACTTTTCCATCCTACATCCTCCATCAGCCCGCGCAGGTCACGGCCGGCGTAGCGTCGCAGCCAGGTGGCGTAGGTGTGCCGGCCGAGCCGGTGCGGCGACAGATACGGCACGCCGGCGCGCTTGCAGGCATTCTTCAACGGCTTGTGCACATGTGTCTTATGGGCCCAGTCGAACATAGGCCCGTGCCGCTCGGGTTCCGGCACTTTCGAGAGCTCGATCAGCAGCGGATCGGGAATATGCACGGTACGCATCTCGCCGTTTTTGGTGATCGGAAAGGTGATGGCACGCGCCTGCAGATCCACGTGGCGGTCCCAGTCGATCTGGATCGCGTTCTCCAGCCTCGCCCCAGTGTAGACGATTAACGTCACGAAGCGCCGCAGCTTTGGCGCGCAGTGCGGCAGCAGCCGGCGTACCACTTCCGGCGGCGCCCAGGTCACCGGCACGCGCTTCACCTTCGGGTTCTTGATGCGGGCGACGTTGATGTTCCACTTCTCAGCGGCATGGTTCTGCACCGCCTTAAGCGGCCCATAGACCTGCCGCACGCGGGTAGCGGCGGTCGTGCCGGGATAAAGCTTCGTCGCCGCGTTGTCCGCCTCCAGCTGTCCGATAGCCGCGATCGGCATCGTGGCGAATTCACCGATCAGCAAGGTCCACCTGCCCCTATCTTCATCATAGCTACCGAGGTAACGTGCCTCGCCACCGGCACTTAGATAGGAGACCGCTGCTTGGGCGAAACTGATGCTGGCGCTTCGGCCGAAGACCGATTCGTGGAGGAGTTCGCCTTCGCGGCGAATGCGGATCGCTTCGGCGGCTTCAAGTTGGTCAGTCGATGTAGTCTCGAAAACAGCTTGGCCTCTGACGGTGCCGCGGAGGTAATAGTGCTGCGAGCGGTTCGGATATCGTACGAGCTTGAGCATTGTTTCATCGCCTCGTAAATGCGGTCCAGATCGTGCTCAGAAATAATGTAGGTACGACCCATTCTAGCATATAGCGGCGGTTCGATGGGCGCCCTTCGCAGGAATCCTGCTAAGGACTTCGTACAAATGCGCAAACGCCGCGCAGCCTCCGCCAAGGTCAAAAAATACTTCACTGGCCGGCGAGGCAATTGGCCGGCATTTGGCATGGGTACGGACGGCGGAGTTGCCATCTGAAAATTGTAGACGCGGCACTGCAGCGCTCGAGGATCAATATGGCGCGCGAAGGGTCAGCTATGGTCTTGATGAGTCGCCGCTCATCGGTCGTAGCTACAGGGTCGACGCGCGTCCTTTCAGGACTCGAATTGCGCGCTTTAACGTTTCAGCGGATATACGGTTGTGCTCCAAACCCGGCGCATGGTTCGGGAACTCCTTGTTGAGGATGTCGAGCATTTGGAGCCTTGTTACAGAACGCCAAGTACCATGCGGCCACTTTGCTTCAATCAGCTGCACGGTGACGTAAACCTTGGGCCCGAGTTTGCGCGGGAATTGCTTATGTGCCGGATCAAGAGACCGCTCAGGAAACAAACGCAAAATTTGATCCCAATTCCAGACCTCTATTTCCTTCCAACACCAGCCGCCGTTCGTGATCCAATCTAGCGGCTTTAGGCGATACCCGTCTGGCCCGATATAGAGTTGCAGCCGCTCCCACAACTCTGGCTGAATTTCTTTTGGAGGAAGTCGACCGGAGCGAAGTTCACGTTCGGACTCAACTACGTCGATTCCGCCGATGCCCGAAAAATGCGGACTTTTCTCAAAGGGATATCCGAACAGGCGAATCTTACCGTCAACTGCGCCGCTCTTTAGAGCTGACCAAGCTGCCTCAGGCTCCATCAGAAGTTTGATACCCTGCGTAGGACCCTTTCCCAACCGATTGATAGCCTCAACTATTTCTAGTTCCGGTGACTCGGATATCGCCTCCATCAACTCGTAGCGTCGCGTGCAAATCCACGCGAGCACCTCCTGAAATCGCAGATCATATGGCGGGTCTGCCATTGCTGTTTCCTGAATAAAGACCTGACCCAGCGCGATCCAAAATGACCGCAAAAGATCGAAGCCAGAAGTTCACACAGCCTGCATGCTCGGATCAACCAGAGACAAGAGACGTCTGCCCTCACCCACAAGGCAGCTGAGCTGTCGACCTGGCTACCGTTATTGAGAAACACGTGTACTCGAATGGGAGAACGGACATGCCTAAGCTCAAAAAGCGTAGAATCGATCCGCGGAAGCGCAACCATCGCAAGCCTCGCTCGCGCCAAACGTCGCGTAAGGCGCGCAAAACTCGCGTAAAGCATAAGGGCCCCGTAAAGCGTAGAAAGTTACCCGTTTCAACTAGCGCGCGTGTGCCGAGCAAAGCGGGTGCGACCAGCCATAAAGCGTCCATTGTGCCAGGGTATTTGCCAGCGCCAACCAAAAGTATGGTAGCCGGAGCCAAGAAAGCGGCCGCTTCCTTCCTGGATGACTCGGGAAATTTGCTGGCCCCGGCTGAGATCTTGAAACGGCTAAAACCGGTGGACTGGAATCCGAGCGGTCCAACTTCGAGTCGCAATATAAAGCGCTTTAAAGCGCTCAAACCCGTATACGGGCTGATGGTCCTGCTATCTCAGTCGCCGCGCACGGCGAAGTACCTGCATGCGCTGCTGTGCAAGCAGCAGGGCAAGAGCGTTTCAGCGAAAAACGTCCTGCTGCGAGCAATGCTGCCGGCGTCCGGGGTCAGGGAACAACGGCGGACCGGCTTGTATTCAGAAATCCTTCTGACTGTGTGCGGCTTATGGCGCCAAAAGGTGTCGCCTGGTTCCGTAATGACCTATGTGCGCAAGAACCAACTCACTGTTGAAAAAATCTTCAAAGCAGAGCGTCCGGTCCGTCTTGCCATGCGCGGGAAAAGGAACCGTCCGAAATAGCGCTTCCCGCCTTCACATCCAAATAGCTGACTCGGGTTACGAGTCGATACCTTCGGCTATGCTGCCCATCTCAGCAACAGATGGGCAGCAACCGGTAAAGTGTGAGCGATCATCTCATTTGGGAGACTCGCTATGAGAGCATCTTTACCCCCCGGATCATTCGAAATCCGAGTCCGTGTGCGCGACGCATATAGGCAGATGTTGAGCGAAATGGGTATCAATTGTCTCGTAACATTCAATTTCGGTTACCGAGTCGGCATCGAAACCGCCACGCATGCCATTCAGAAATTTTGCAACATGCTCGACCACAAAGCCTTGGGCAAAAAATGGAACACGAAAACCGAGTCCGAGCGGACGAAGCTGTTTGCGTTCGGGGAGCATATGCGAAGCAACGCGCATTGGCATGGGCCGGGGGAGATACCGGAGGACACACTACGCGTAATGATTCGGCATGGCGATGACTTCTGGAAAAAGGTGGCGCCGCGCGGGCAGCTAGCTTTGGAATGCCCGCCCAAAAGTGTGCGGGCGATCATCAACTACGCGACCAAGCGGCTGCTGGAGGTCGATGCTATGGATCGCGTGGTTCCATATTGGCCTAAGCGTAATAAATAAAATCCGGTAAAGTGGCGTTCGGTGCATGGCTTGATGCGCCGAAGAAGCCACGAGGAAACGCCCACGAGATTCGTCTAAGCGGTGTGGAGTGAGCAAACAGGCTGTCGCAGTTTCCATGGTTGAATGGAAAAAGCTCGGAAACCGAGTTCATAATGTATGAGAGATTATGGTGCTAATGTAGATCCCAAAGACCTATTTTTAGTATATGGATGTAGAGCACGATAAATGATCCGGACATCGATGTTCACGGCTCCCGAGTCATTTTTTCCCGCACGAGCACGACGAACGATGTCATATGCAGACTCTGATGTAGTCGTCGACATGCGGATAGGGGAGCATCGGCGGCATACCTCGTCAGAATTGATCGAGCAAAAAATGGATCACGGCTGAAAAGTCCCCTGCCACTCTATCGACCTGGGTCAGCTCGCCCATCGATTTTTAGTGGCCTTTTCCACCTGGAGAACGCGCTAGCCGTGCCGGCGGATTTGCTTTGCGGGCTTCATTTCCTGCCATGCACAGCGCATTGATCGCATCCGGTAAAGTTGCTGCACATGGGCAATGGTGCCGATCAGAGCAGGAGGCGGCATGTCGCTGCGAACAATAAAAGAAAAGGGACTTACACCGCCAAGGGGTAAAAAGGTCGGCGACTCGTCGCGTGAGACGCCGGTCAAACATCAGGCCAATTCATTGACAGCCGCGACCGTGGAGAAGATGGAAATGCCGGATGGCACCGGCGCCGTTGTTCTGTACCGGAAGGAAAAGGACCGCTTCACAAGCGTTGCGGTTATACCCGTCAAAACGGTTTTCGCTGATGGCCTCACGACTCCATGGTGGACGCAAATCGAGAACCTCCTCATGGCTCACCAACTGGTCCTGTCATATGAGCAGCCGTTTTTTCCAGAACTTGGTCGTTTCGAAGCATACAAGCGTGCGTGGCGCCGCCGCAAAATCATGCCGGAGAAATAAGTCCCTCCGTGCCTTTTTTGATCCTCTCGACGCTAATGCCGGTGGATTGCAATTGGCGCGTCAGCGCCACTTAGTTCGGATTCCACTTCGCGCCATCAGCACCTTGTGCTCGATAAACTTATCGCGCGGATCAGGCCCACCACAACCAAAGCTGTAAAGCACTTGTATCAACCGAACGCAGTTCCCGCGGGGACCGTGTCGTTCAAAAGGAGATCAACATGCCAATGTCGGATATCACGGAAATGGGCCGCTTCCTTGGGACCTCTCGAGAGTTGCGGCAGCTGGTGCGCAAAGCAGGGCTAATCGGAACGTGGAAGCGCACGCGCTGGTGCGCGACGTTTATGGAAACAGACAGTCGAGAGCACTTGCTGTGGTGGCCGGACACGGGGGATTTGCTGAACGTGATTCATGTCCCGTTCGCGTCTTACCGAATGAGCACATTGGACTGGCGCGGATACCGAGCCCGGCAAAAACAAGGTGCGGCACGGTGGACACCGTTTTTTATTGAAGATGAGGAATTTACGTTTCCCGAGTTGGTATTTCGGGACGCCGCGTACTTTCAGTGCGGATTCCTGGACGGGAACGATCCTCTCGAGGCAGGGATGAACATCTATGAGCTTGCAGAGATTTTCGACAAAGTCACGGCGCTGCGTATCCCCGCAACCTACCCCGCAAATTCGTTTGCGGTTCACCGTTTTGCACCGAACAATGAATACTGCGGATTTGAGGTAACTACGAAACCGATTGAAGCCAAGCCTCAGCGCGGCACAGCAATTGTTGCGGACCACATCAGCTTGACTGCTCACGGTGAATGGGAGTCGCCATACACACAAGCTTCGCCGGTCGGCTCATTTCTCGGTTTGCTCGATGTTCCTTTCGACCGCGGCTTGGACCGACGTTGGTGTGAGGCATTTTTCGACGACGAAGCGAATTTTCTCACTCGTAACAGACTCCCGCCGCGCGGATCCATTCCCCACCGCGATTTGGCGAGTGACTTGGCCAAACGCGGAAAACGAGCGGCGTAAAGCTCCGTCAGACGGGTGGCTGACTTATGATTTTTGCGCCACGACAACACGAGCTGGGATGTCAGCGCCGTGCGGGAAAATGAACAATAGTGGACATTGTGAGTTTCCCACTATTGCGGCCTGCTGGCAGCATGAAAACTCGCCAAAAAACCAGGTCAAAAAACACGTCGTACTTTGAAACTGAGCACGGCTTTTACCCATCGCAGCGGTTTTTAAGCTCTCTCGCGAACCGGCCATCGCTACCACCGACCACCGAAATAGATGGTGCTCGCTGCAGGCACGCGCAAGAAATAAGCCGGAGAGAAGACATGCCCTGATATGGCGCGTCCGGTTTTTTCACGCATTTCTCGGGCGGCACAAACGTCTTGGTATTCTTTTCCCGCAAGTGAAAATCGCAAGCTTCCGAGGCGCTCTTTTCTTCTTCGACGCCAAGGCCATTCTCCGCATCCGGTAAAGTAACGCACGCCAGCCAAACATCACAGCGCGTTCAGAGCC
>DATIEM010000046.1:0-13550 GCA_035455725.1 Rhizomicrobium sp.
TGTCGCCGAAGATGATGAACATTGCGCCCTCCGATGTTCGCAGATCAGATAGGCACTCGGGGCAAAAGGCAAAGGGCCGCAGGCTTTCGCCGGCGGCCCCTAAAGCGAATCGCAGATCGCGTGCCGATTACCGCGAATAGAACTCCACGATCAGGTGCGGTTGCATCTGCGCGGCGTACGGCACATCGCCCAGCTTCGGCGTGCGCAGGAATTTCGCGCTCATCTTGCCGTGATCCGCGTCGACATAATCCGGCACGTCGCGCTCAGGGCTCTTCGCCGCTTCCAGGACCAAGGCCATGTCCTTTCCCTTGGCGGTCAGCTCGATTGTGTCGCCTTCCTTCACCTGATAGCTGGGAATCGTGACGCGGCGGCCGTTCACCTTCACATGGCCATGGCTCACCAGCTGGCGCGCCGCGAACGGCGTCGGCACGAACTTGGCGCGATACACCACCGCATCCAGCCGCCGTTCGAGAAGACCGATCATATTCTCGCCGGTATCGCCCTGGCGACGGGAGGCTTCCACATAATATTTGTGGAACTGCCGCTCAGTGATGTTGCCGTAGTAGCCTTTCAGCTTCTGCTTGGCGCGCAGCTGGGTACCGTAATCGGAAAGCTTTTTCGCCCGCCGCTGCCCATGCTGGCCGGGACCGTAGGAGCGCTTGTTCACGGGACTTTTGGGCCGGCCCCAGAGGTTCTCGCTCATGCGGCGGTCGAGTTTGTATTTGGCAGTCGCGCGCTTGCTCATTCAGGCATCCAGTTAGACGAATACAGGGATTTCCCGGGGACGGGCCTCGCGGAAAGGCGGGCAATATAGTCATGGACTTTTGCCTGTCAAACTGGCCTTTTTGGCCGCCGGGGCCCCGTGGCGGAACCGGTAGACGCAACGGACTTAAAATCCGTAGCTCGAAAGGGCGTGTCCGTTCGAGTCGGACCGGGGCCACCAGCCGCCAGGCGGAGTAGACGGGCTGTGGCAACTTCCGATATCTGGGCGCACTTCCGCCAAAACTACTTCATGGCGGACCGGCTGCCAGAGTATCGACAGCTTCTGATGACCATTCTGGAGCGCGGCTATCGCTTTATGCCGATGGCCGACTTTGCCCGCTTGGTTCGCGGCCGCAACCCGCTGGAAGGTCGACTAGCCCTGCTTCGGATCGACGTGGACAGCGATCCACGCGGTGCCGCACGCATGTTCGAGGTGGAGCGTGAGCTTGGCATCAGGAGTACCTACTACTTCCGGCTCTCCACTATTGACGTCGCTCTGATCGGGAGGATGACCCAGCATGGGACAGAAGTGGGGTACCATTTCGAGGAAGCCTCTAATCTTGCCCGCAGGCGCGGCATCCGCAGCGCCGCGGAGGTGGAGCGCTGTCGGGACATTTTGCGCGAGGATTTTCGTGAGAACGTGACGCTGTTTGGAAAGCGCGCCGGAGTAACGCCGCTTACCGTTGCGGCGCACGGCGATTTCCTGAACCGTAAACTCGGCATATCGAACAATTTTTTTATCGACGATGCGCTTTTGGATGAACTCGGCATCATCGCGGAAGCCTATCAGAAATGGCTGGTTTCGCGCGTTGTCGCCCGGATCGCGGACAGGCCGCCGCCGCAGAACTGGCAGCCACAGCCACCGGAAGAAGTCCTGAAGAACACCCCGGCCGTGCTGTTGCTGGTGATGCATCCGCGCCAATGGGTTCGAAATCCGCGGGCAAACGCCTGCGCCGACATCGACCGGGTCTGGGCCGAAACGGAGTATCGTCTGAAAAGGTTGCGGGCAGGGCGGTCAGGCTAACACGATCTTGTCCCGGCCATTGCGCACCGCTTTCGTTGCGTTGCGTGTGTCCAGGATGAGTTTCGACCCGGCCACGAGGGCGTCGTAGTCGAGGCATTCGTGATCGGTGGCGATCAGGGCGGCGTCGAATTGGGCCAGCGCCGCGCTGTCGAAAGCAACGGTTTTTCTGCCGCACAGATCGGCATGTTCGCGAGTGCGTGGGATTTCCGGGAAATAGGGATCCAGATAGGAAACCTCGGCACCGAGTCCTTGCAAGATTTCTATAATCCGGAGTGCCGGGCTTTCGCGCAAATCGTCCACGTTCTTCTTGTAGGCGATCCCCACAACCAAAATCTTGGCGCCCTTGATCGCACGAGCGAATCGCTCGTTCAGTGCTTCCTGCAGCGCACTTACTACCGCGCGCGGCATGGCGCGATTCACTTCACCGGCCAATTCGATGAATTTGGTGTCGAACTCGAAGGCGCGCGCCCGCCAGGACAGGTAGAACGGGTCGATTGGGATGCAGTGCCCGCCAAGTCCCGGGCCCGGATAAAAGGGCATATAGCCGAAGGGTTTTGTTTTCGCGGCGTCGATCACGTCCCAGATGTTAATGCCCATCCGTGAGTAGGCGAGCTTGAGTTCATTCACCAGTGCGATATTGACGGCCCGGAATATGTTTTCGGTAATCTTCACCGCTTCGGCGGTCTGTGCATCTTTCACCGTGTGAACGCTGCTGAAAGCCATGCTGTAGAGCCCCGTCGCCAGCTCGCCGGAACGCTTGTCCCAGCCACCCACGATTTTCGGAATGGTGCGGGTTTCGACTTTGCTGCCCGGGTCCTCGCGTTCCGGCGAAAAGGCAAGGTAAAAATCCTGCCCGGCTTTGAACCCGCTTTTCTCAAGGATGGGCAATACGACTTCGGACGTCGTCCCGGGGTAGGTGGTGGACTCAAGAACCACCAGCTGTTCGGGCCGCAAATAGGCGGAGATTGCCTCAGCGGTGGATCTGACTGCGGTCAGATCCGGCTCGCGCGTGGCATTAAGCGGTGTTGGCACGCAGATGAGAATGGCGTCAGAGAGGGTGAGTTCGCTGAAGTCCGCGGTGGCTCGAAAGCGTCCCGACGCGGTCATCTCCTGAATCTTTTCACTGGCGAAATGGTTAATATAGCTTTCGCCCGCGATCAGCTTGTCCACCTTGAGCGGATCGATGTCGAAACCCAGCACCTTCACGCCGGCCTGCCAAAAGGCGTGCGTTAACGGCAGGCCGACGTAGCCTAGCCCAATCACCCCGATTGTGAGGGTGCGGGTTTCAAGTGCGGTGGCGAAATCGAGAGTGGCATTGAGGGCAACGCGAATGTTCATTGGGGGCTCGTTAACCGCGATTTGCGCCAATGGCGCGTGAAGGACAACGGTCAGGACAGCAAGTACTGGACCACTGGCCAGTTTTCTGCATCCGAACACTGAGTTCTGGACAGGTGGCATGGGACTATACGGCCGGATTGTACGACAGCTCGGCGCGCGCCTGCCGTCCGCGCTTCTGCGGCCGCTTGCCGGACCAGCAGCCGTTTTTTTTCACGGTGTGGAACTGAACGTTTTTGACCCGTATCTGCAGTCAAACCATCACAAGATTCAAGATTTCTACGAAATTGCACTGGCCCTGAAGCTCGAGTTCGATGTGGCCCCACTCAGCGCACTGCCGGACGTACTTGCGAGTCCGCGGCGTCACCGCAGATCGGTTTTCCTGATGTCCGACGACGGTTACGCCAATACCCTGTCCGTTGTGGCTCCGATGCTGAGTTCCCTCCGATTGCCATGGACGCTTTTTGTCAGCACGGAGCATATCGACTCAGGTTCGCGGAATCCCATTTTTCTGGCACGGTTGTTCACGCGCTATTCGCCTGATGGCCAGTACCGGTTCCGCTGTTTCAAAGATCCACTAGTATTGGCCGGAAGCCGGCGTCAGGCAGCGCAGGATTTTTTGAAATGTTTTCGATGCCTGGCATTGGACGATGCGCAGGAGACGCTCCAGGAGATGGTCGCCGTCCTGGACGAGCGCGGATTTTCCGACCTTCTGACACGGTATAAATCCGACTCCTTTCTGAATTGGGACAACATACGCGCGCTGGCAGAGCGCGGGGTTGCCATTGGCGCGCATGCTAAATGTCACTGGCCCATGCACGAGCAAGAAGGCACTCGTAATCTTCAGCAGCAGGCGCTGCTGCCGCGACAGCGGATCGAGGCCGAAATCGGGCCCTGCCGGCATTTCGCGTATCCCTTCGGCAATACAGCCGATGTGTGCGCGCGGGCGTGGCAGGCGGTCCGCGATGCCGGATACGAATACGCCTTTACCACACTCAGCGGCACTCTGGATCGTTCGACGAATCCTTGGCTGCTACCGCGATATGGACTTCGGCCTAGCGAGCCGAATCTCGCAAGCAAAGTGAGCCTGCTAAGGCTGGGCAACCAACGCCTCGCGGGATGGCAACGCCGCCTGAATTGAGCGGCCATTCTTGTCCCGTTTCGGGACTGCGCGATGCGGTGCCTTATATCTAAGTGAAATCGGCGGCATGGCTTTTGTCCGCGGAACTCCCGATCTGGAACAGCACGGCTCCGGTCACATGGCGCACGATCTGCAAATCCCAAGGCGCCACGATTCCGGAACTCTGCCTTGGGCCTCGAACACCGTTACGCCGATAATTTCGCGGATGCGATCCCGCTGGAGTTCGCGCCGGAGGAATCAGAAGCTTCTATCGGTCAGCTTTCGGCGGCGGTTAAGCGTGCGATCGACCTTACGGCGGCCGCCATCCTGTTGCTGATCCTGTGGCCAATTCTCTTGCTCACGGCAATCCTGATCCGCCTCGACTCAATCGGTCCAGTATTCTTCCGCCAGACGCGCTTGGGCCTGCGGGGCCGGCCGTTTCACATTCTCAAATTCCGCACGATGTCGGTACTCGAAGATGGCGAACACATCGTGCAGGCAACGCACAATGACCCCCGGATCACGCGCGTTGGCCGGATCCTTCGAAAAATCAGCATCGACGAGCTGCCGCAACTGATCAATGTGCTCAGAGGAGAAATGTCACTGGTCGGTCCGCGTCCGCATGCCCGTGCGCATGACGAGTACTACGCTCAGCGCATAGCGAACTACACCTTACGCCAGCAGGCGAAACCTGGGATCACAGGCTGGGCCCAAATCAACGGTTTCCGAGGCGAAACGCCCACGGTGCATTCCATGCGCAAGCGCATCCTCTGCGATATCTGGTATGTCCGGAATTTCAGTCTCTGGCTCGATTTGAAAATTCTGCTTTTCACTCCATTCGAACTGCTGCGTCAAAGGAATGCGCACTGATGGTCTTGGCATCGCGCAGCAACCCTAGGTCTCAGCCAGAGAACACGCGTGAGCGCCGCGGGGCACATCGTCGCTATCGTGAGGTTGTGGTCGGAGGCATTCGGACGGCGTGTCTTTCGCGTCTACAGCTTACTTCGCTGATGGTCGGCGATTGCCTTGCGGCGCGCGGAGGCGAGCGGCGGCCGAAGCTTGTGTTTGCCTCCAACGGTCATGCCATTGCGCTTGCCGCGAGCAACGGTCAGTTTCGCCGGTACTTTCAAGAGGCGAATTTGATTCACGCGGATGGGCAGCCCGTTGTGCTGGCGTCGAAGCTGTTGACCGGTAATCCGATCCCCGAACGGAGCGCGACAACTGATTTTATTCACGATGCCGCGCACGCGGCATCGGCAAACGGGCTAAGGTTCTATTTGTTGGGAGGCACGGTCCGCGTAAATGAAATGTGCGCCGACGCACTTGCGACCCAATATGGTGTGAAGGTTGCCGGATGCCACCACGGGTATTTCAGCAGAAGCGAGGAGACAACTCTTTGTGAGACGATCAATGCCTCGGGTACTGATGTGCTGTGGGTCGGACTCGGAGTGCCGCTGGAGTACGAATTTTGCGTGCGCAATCGCCATCGCTTGACCGTGGGCTGGATTGTGACTTGCGGTGGCTGCTTCAATTTCGTGATTGGAGAGTACACCCGTGCCCCCCGGTGGATGCAGAGCTGTGGGCTTGAATGGCTGTACCGTGTCTTGAGAGAGCCGCAGCGGTTGTTCCTACGGTACGCCGTAACCAATCCATTAGCCCTTGTCACCTTGCTGACCAGGACCGGACCGGCCGGCTCCCGCCAAGGCGAGCGAAGCTGGATTTCCGCAGCATGACCGGAATTGTTATCAAGTTGGTGACCTTTGCGGGCGTCCCCGCCGAAAAGCGTGCACACACGGCGGCCAACCTGAGTGCGGCTGCAAACCGCTATATGCTTTCTGCGGCGGGGCCGATCGGCGTCTCCGCATCGCATTTCCTGGCAGCCCTGATTCTTCTGCGTGTTCTGCCGAGAGCGGAATTCGGGCTTTTCGCTTTTTTGCTGGTGCTCTCTCCATTCTGCCTCAGCTTATGCGGCGCGATGTTTGCGCCCCCCATCGCGCACCGGAGCGCGTGTTCGACGCCCGAGGCTATCGTGGAGGAGCAAACGCTGTTCAAGGCGAGCCTGGCTTTCTCCGGGGCCGCTGCCTCGGTGATCGGTCCTGTCGTATGGTTCAGTGGCGCCCCCATATGGGTGGCCGCGAGCTTTGGGCTTTACAGCGGTACAATGAGCCTGCGCTGGTTCGCGCGCTGCTGGGCATACGGTTTGTCGCAAACCGTTCGGGTCCTCATTTCCGATATCGCGTACAGTTCTGCCCTCTCAGTCACACTGCTCTCGCTGCTCGTCATGCAGCGACTGACGCTCGGAACTGCGGCTCTGGCACTCCTGATGGCCGCGATGGCAGGGTTGATCGTGTTCGGAGCTGCGCAACCGCGGCTATATTGGGCTGGAGTGCGCGATGGCAAACTGGGTGCGTACGTTCGATATTGGCGTACGATCTCCAGCTGGGCGGTTCTCGGAGTGGTTCTGAGCGAACTCACGGTAAACGCGCACGCGTATATCGTGACCCTTTTCTCCGGCCCCCATGCCTTTGCCGTTTTGGCGGTAGGTTCGCTGCTCATGCGACCCGTTTCGCTGGCTCTTGCGGCGCTGCCCGACATGGAGCGGCCTCTAATGTCCCGGGCGATCCGTAGTGGGGAAACCGCTCGAGCGCTGCAGATCGTTAAGGAATTTCGAACCGCAGGCGGTGCAATTTGGATTGCTACGATTGCGCTTGGGACTGCACTTCTCGCATGGTTTCCGCATTTGCTGGTCAAGAGGGATTACTCGTTACGCGAGGTCTGTTTCGCCGTCCTTGTTTCGGCGGCAATCATGGCGCTACGCGCGTTGCGGACACCTCTTTCGGTTCTGTTGCAGGCCGCGGGAGAATTTCGGCGCCTCACCGGACCGGGAATATGGTCCAGCGCCATTTCTCTAACTTCCACTTTCGTGCTGCTGATGGCGGCCGGCCCAATCGCTTCTTTCATGGGCATTCTGCTGGGCGAGGTTGTTGCGACCGAGAGGACCTTCGCTCTCGTTCGCGCTTGGAAGCGCAGTCATGGCTGAGGTGATCGTGGCCGTTGCGAGTTTTCGCCGCCCGGAGGGGCTGCGCCGGCTGCTCGACGCGGTGGCGAGGCTCGAAACCTCAGCGCAAGTGTCGGTCGTTGTCGTCGAAAACGATTCGGAGCGGCGCGAGGCTCTTGCGGTATGTGAGCAGCTGTGCGGCCAGCAATATCGCTGGCCGCTGACGTGTGTCGTGGCTGAGGAGCGCGGCATTGCGCAGGCGCGAAATGCAGGCGTGGAGTACATCCTGGCGCGATCACGCGCCGAGTTTGTAGCGATGCTTGACGACGACGAATGGCCGGATGCGCAGTGGCTCGACGCTTTCCTGCATGTTCAGCGGCTGACGGGGGCAGATGCGCTGCAGGGCGCAGTGATACCAAAACTGGAACGCACGGCGGGGAGATGGGCCAGACAGTGTCACGGCATTGCGCCCGTCCAGCGTGAAACCGGTCTGATCCCGTCGATTGACAGCACAAGCAATGTATTTGTGCGACGTGCATGTCTCGAGAAGGTGCCCAAGCCATGCTTCGATCCCGACTTCGCGTTGAGCGGTGGCGAGGATCGCGATTTCTTCGAACGTCTGCGCCGGCAGGGGAGGCGCTTCGCCTGGGTGAACGATGCCGTTGTTTACGCCTGGGTACCGGCTTCTCGCGCGCGCTTCGCGTGGGCCCTGAAGCGCGCCTATCGCACCGGGAATTCCGATATGCGCGTCTTTCTGAAACATCGCCCGGGCACACCGCAACTAGCCCGTGAAATCGTAAAGATCGCTGGAGCTGCTCTCGTGTATGCGCCATTAGCTCTGATATCGATGCCGTTCGTACGCCGTCAGGCGCATGCGCTGTGCAAGCTGTGTCGGGCCGCCGGAAAGACGGCTGCGCTCGCAGGTCATCGCTACGATGAATACGCGACCGTTCATGGCCGTTGAGGGTAGCTGGACCCTGCCTCCGCAGTCGCGCGTGGCGGCGATGACGTTTGCGGAGTACGCATTTCTGTTATTCCTGTTGCTGATCTTTGTAGGCCTGAAGCCGTTCGCAGTCCGGGACATGTCGGACCTGCAATTGGGGCAGAGTGGTAACGGCCAGGGAGACCTTTGGAGACAGGTCGCATACCTTGCTTGCTTCTCGGCTATTGCGATAGCTGCCTATTTGAAGAGCGGTGCCCGCATCTTTCATGCAGTGCCTCCGGTCCTTGCGATCCTGCTTGGCTGGTGCGTGATTACATCGTTGTGGGCTCCGGCGCCGGAAGTTGGCGTGCGGAGGGCCGGCCTTGAAATGGTGATCGCGCTATCGGCGTTGCTGAGCGCGCAGACCGTTGGCCCAGAGCGCGCCATTGCCATTCTGAGGACGCTCCTTGGCGCCATTCTGGTCATGAACTTTGCCTCGATCCTGCTGGTCCATCAGGCCGTACACCTGCCCGATGAACCCGACAAGCAGCTGATCGGTAACTGGCGAGGACTTTATTACCACAAGAACATCACGGGGGCCGTGTGCAGTATCACGGCGCTACTGTTTTTCTTTCGTGCGCTGGACAGCAAACGGCTGCTGCACTGGCTGCTCTTTGCTGGCGCCGTCTTTTTCGCCATAATGACCCACTCCAAAACCTCTCTTGGCCTCTTGCCAGTCGCCTTGTTGGCTGGGGTTGTGTTCCGAGTTACCCGGCCAAAGTCGCTGGAGCGCTGGATCGTTGTGGTTGCCGGGTGCGCAATAGCGGCGCTCGCTGTTCTCATAGCGGCGGTCGATTTTCACGCAGTGGAACGATTTCTTTCGGACCCCTCGGAACTGACCGGGAGGGTCGCGATCTGGCGCGGCGAACTAGGATTTGTCCGCGATCATCCCCTGTTCGGATCGGGATTCGGTTCGTTTGCCGATACCGGAAGCCTTTCGCCGCTCTACAACTATGTGGCGGACAAATGGGTTCAAGGTGAAGCGCATGGCCACAACGCCTATTTGCAGCTGTGCGTGACCATCGGCGGGATTGGCTTTGTGCTAGCTCTTTCTGCGCTGCTGGTCGTCCCGCTACTTGCGTTCCGCCGCGTCATATCACGCGAGCAAATAGTCTTCTTCGCGCCCCTCTTCGCAATTTTCATCTTTGTCGTGCTGCACAATTTCGTGGAGTCGGACTTTCTCGAAGGGGATGGCCCGGCATGGGTCGCATTCCTCGTGATGTTGGGTTGCTTGCAGGCTGCTACCGTCCCTGCGATGAAATCCATTCGGCTAAACCTGTCGCATTGGAGTGCGCCGTAATGCCGTTCTTTTCTGTTGTCATCCCGACGTACAACCGTGCGTCCGTCATCGGCCGCGCCATCGGATCGGTGCTGTCCCAGACCTGCGAGGACTTTGAAGTGATCGTCGTCGATGACGGCTCATCGGACGACACGGCCGCCATGGTCGCCGCATTTGCCGATCCACGCATCCGCTACATTCGGCAAGACAACCGCGGAGGAGGGGCAGCGCGCAATGCCGGGATCGATGCAGCGATCGGGCGTTTTGTGGCCCCGCTCGATTCGGATGACGAGTTCCTGCCCCAGCATCTCGAGCGAATGAAGCGCGTCCTCGAAAATACTGCCAACGTGGTGGGCTACGCCCGAATTGTCGTGGATCGCGGCAATGGGCGCACTCTGGTGAAGCCGCCACGGCCAATTCGGCCAGGCGAGCACATGGCAACCTATCTGCTTTGCGACCGGGGTTTTGTTCCCACTCCCACGACGGTCGTCGAACGCAGCACGGCCAGACGGGTGCGGTATTCCGAAACCCTTCGGTTTGGCGAAGACACGGATTTCGCCATCAGGCTCTTCTTGCAGGGATGCCGCTTCGTTATGGTCGAGGAAGCGGGGGCCATCTGGCATGATGTTCACGATCCCAAGCGGACCTCGGCCAATCGCAAGGGCATGCGTTTCGCGCCCTGGGTCGAGGGATTGCGCCCGCATATTCCCGCGTGCGCCTATTACGGCTGCCGCGGCTGGGCTGTGGCGAAGGGCGTGGCGCGCCAAAGTAAGCGAAGGGCCTTGGGACTCTACCTGTCTGCGGTGCTGCGCGGCTGCTATGCCCCTAAGCTCGCGGCCACCATTTTCCTGCAGATATTCCTTTCAGACAGTACCTACCGCCGCCTTGCTGACCGTGTGATCGGCGTTATGGCGACCAGGGTGCGACCGGGAGCCTCGGAGGCAGTCGTTACCAGCTGTTAACCGGCCAAACCGCTGGCCGTTAAGAGTTCTTCAGTTCGCGAACATTTAAATCAAGCGGCGCACCATTCTGCGGCAGGCGAACAACTATGACTTCAGCGCGAGCGATCTTGCCCGCCGGCTACGCCGCGCCGGGACCAGCCTCGCCGCCGCGCTTCCAGCTTGCCGAGGTGCTGGGCGTCGTTCGCAAGCGGCACAAGCTCGTGCTTGGCGTTGCAGCGGTGTGCATTGCGCTGACGGCGGCGGCGCTCCTGATGCTGCCCACGGTTTATGCCGCCTCCGCCACGGTCATGCTGGAACAGCGGAAAAACAACGTGGCGGATGCGTCGTCCGTGCTGTCCTCGCTACCGACGGACGCTGCTTCCGTGCAGAATCAGATTCAGATTCTTACCTCGCGCGACCTTGCAGCGCGCGTATCCGACAAGCTGGGGCTTGAGAACGATCCGGAATTCAATTCGGGTCAGATGCTGAGCGCCCAGGATGGCGAAAGCCTGCGGGCGCGTGTGATCGAGACGTTCTTGCACCGCCTGTCTGTAGAGAACGAGGGGCTCTCGACGGCCATCACCGTCACCTTCAAGGCCCGCTCGGCGGAGAAGGCGGCACGGATCGCCAACGCCGTGGCGGAAACGTATGTGCAGTCGCAGCTCGACACCAAATTCGCCGCCACGCGCGAGGCAACGGACTGGCTGGAAGGCCGCGTGCGCGATCTCTCGCACCAGGTGCAGGCGGCGGACGCCGCCGTGGAGCGCTACAAGGCCGAGCACAATCTGAGCGAGGGCAGCCAGGGCGTGCCGCTGATCGAACAGCAGATCGGCGCGCTCGATACGCAACTGGTGCAGGCCAAAGCCGATCTGGCGCAAAAACAGGCGACGTTCGCGCGCGTGGACACGCTGATGAAGGCCGGTCACGGCGCCGATATTTCACAGGCCGTGGCATCGCCCCTCATTATCCAGCTGCGGTCCCAGGAAGCCGACCTCATTCGCAGCGAGGCGGAGCTGGCGACCAAATACGGGCCGAAGCACCCCAAGCTGATCGCGGTGCAGTCGCAGCGCCACGATCTGGAGGAGAAGATTTCCACCGAAGTCAGCCGCGTGGCCGGCTCCCTCGCGAACGACGTGTCGGTGGCGCGTGCGCAGGTCGAGACCCTGGCAAGCACCCTCGCAGCCAGCGAGCGGCAGGCGCAGGAGCAGAATCTGCTGCGGGTGCAGCTGAAGTCGCTTGAGGTGAATGCCGCCTCCACGCACTCGATCTACGAAGCATTCGTACAGCGGCTGCGCGCCATCCAGGATCAGAGCGCCATCGAATCTTCCGACGCGCGGGTGATCTCGCATGCGGCCGCGCCGAATGCACCGAGTTCGCCGCAGCGTCCGCTGATCTTCGCCGCCTCGATTCCCGCAGGCCTGATCCTTGGGCTGCTGGCGGCGCTGCTGGCGGAGCGTTTTGCTCCGGCAGCGGGGGCCGCTTCCGCCAACAGGCACAGCGCGCCATTGCTGGCCGAGATCGCCGGACTGGGGCATCCGCGGGCGGCCGATCTGGTGGTCGACTGGCCAACGGCGCCTTACGCGCGGGCGGTCGCGGAACTTGCCCATAACATCGCAGAGAGCGCGGTGCGCGGCGGGCCGCGGGCGATTGTGGTGACGTCGCCGCGGGCAGGCGAGGGCGCCACGACATTTGCTCTCAGTCTTGCGCGCGCGGCGGCAAACATGGGACGGCGGGTCATTGTTCTCGACACCAATCTCGCGGCGCCCGCGGCCGCGCCGCTGGCAGGCCACCGCAGCTTTCCGCTAGGCCTCACCGAGGTGCTGGCGGGTCGCGCGCCGCTCAGCCACTCGCTGTTGAAGGACCAAAAGTCCCGCGTGCTGCTGCTCGCCCCGTCAGAGGCGCGCGCCGACCCGCAGCGGGTAATCGGCTCGGCGCAGCTTGCGCAACTCATCGGCCATCTGCGCCGCAGCTGCGATCTGCTGTTCGTTGTCGCGCCGCCGGTTCTGACGTCGCACAGCGCGCCGGCGCTGGCGCGGCAGGCCGACGCGGTGATGCTCGTCACCCGTGTCGATCCGAATCCGCGGCCGGAGGTGTCTCTAGCGGTCGCTTCGCTCGCACGGGCACGGCGGCCGGTTGGAATGGTGCTTGCCACGTAACCACCCTACGCCGCCACTTCCAGCGGCGCTGGCGACGCAACCGCAGGGCCGGCCGGCGCGGAAAACGCCAGCGTCCCGTCGTCAACCTTGCCGAAGCGCAATGTCAGCATGTCGAGCGCATAGTTTTGATAGAGCTTCCATGGCGCCTTCCGCCCCTGCCGCGGCAGCATGTGCTCGACCCGCCTGATGTAACCGGACGTGAGATTGAGCCACGGCGCTTCCTCCACGGCGGGATCCCGCCGCGGCATGCACATGGTGTAGCGGCGCGCGCTCATATAATTCAGCAGCCGGCAGACGTAGGCGCAGGTGAGATCGCATTTCAGAGTCCACGACGCGTTGGTGTAGCCGAACACGGAAACAAGGTTCGGCACGTCGCTAAACATCATGCCCTTGTAGGTCATGGCCCTGGCGAGATCGATCGCACGCCCGTCCACGCTTAGCTGCACGCCGCCAACAACCTTGAGTTGCAGACCGGTGGCGGTGACGATGATATCCGCGTCCACCGCGCGGCCGGATTTCAGCTGCAGGCCTTTATCGGTGAATCCTTCCAGCTGATCGGTCACCACGGAGGCCTTGTTCTCGCGGATCATGCGGAAGAGGTCGCTGTCCGGCACCAGGCACAGCCGCTGGTCCCAGGGATTGTAGCGTGGGTTGAAATGCGTGCCGACGTCGTAGTCCGGCCCAAGCTCCTGCTGCGCCAGCTTGAGAATGTAACTCTTCACCTTCTGCGGGTATTTGCGCGCGCGATTGAAGAAGTACATCTGCAGCAGAACATTGCGCCAGCGCACCAGCCGGTAGGCGAACATGGGTGGCAGCCGGCGCCTCAGCCAGTTGGCGATTTTGTCTTCCGAGGGCAGCGACACGATGTAGGTGGGCGAGCGCTGCAGCATGGTGACGTGCGCCGCATCCTTCGCCATTTCCGGCACGATGGTGACCGCGGTGGCGCCGCTGCC
>DATIEM010000047.1:0-10679 GCA_035455725.1 Rhizomicrobium sp.
GCCCGTGACCCGGAAAAGAATGCTCGGGATCTTCTGCAAACTCCCGCACCCACTCCCGCAGCGAGTTCGGATGCACCCCCAAATCGCGAGAGGCTTGCGCCACAGGCACCCCCCGCTCCCGGATCAGCTTGATCGCCTCAACCTTGAACTCCCGCGTGTACTTCCTCCGTCCCATGACAACACCTCCGGTTCCATGTTGCACCTAAACTCGGTGTCCACGAAACCGGCAGCAGCTCATGGAAATGTTCTGCAGCTTCATGCCGCCGCCATTGTCATGATTGTAGATCGGCACGTTGGCTTCGATATTGAGGTCAGCGAGGATGCCGCGCGGTGCGTTCCCGACGTCGATCCCGGTGTCACAGCCGATGATGAAAAGATCGTGGATGTTCACGCTCTCGGCCTGCACCGGGCTGCCAGACCCCGCCTTGACGCAGGTCCCGACAAGATTGTGCTCGATCAGTTGCACGAGATCGTGTGTAGAATTGATTTTGGAATTCCCGGAGCTGTCGAATAGCAGGCTCTGATTCAGCCAAGTAGGCCGCACGATGCAGTGATGAAGAGAAGCCTGTTGGTCAACCACAACTGTGCCCGGTACAGCACTCCCCGCTGAATCGCTTACGTTCAAAACAATCGAGCTTGGGAGCCGGTAGTAGAGGTCGAGATCGTTCTGGTTAGTGGTGCTCTGCTGGCGCATTCCTCCGGGCGGACCGTTGCAACTGAAATATTGCTTTTCCGGAATCTCAAGATTGCCATGATAGATAACCACCGAGAGTCCATCTGTCATGACGCCGCCATCGCCGCCGTAGCCCGCCGAGGGTGCAGCCGCGATAAATGCGTTCGCCACGGCTGTATCCGCGGCGGCGCAGGTCGAAAAATCGGTTACGCAGTTGCTGGCGTCCTGGACACCATACCAAGACAGATGCACCGGCCCAGAGAATTGGCGCTGATAGCAGTTCCGCCCGGAGCCCCCGCTGTGATTGTCCTGAATGATCACACCCCCGTCGTAGGTACTGCACCCCGCGCCGATCCAGACGAATTCCCCTCCACCCAAAGGATACGTGCTCGAGTATTGTCGGACATTGAGATTGTGTGGCGGGGACGCGCCTAAATCGATGCTAGTTCCGAGAGTTACGATATCGGAAATATCCCGGACGAAGGACGCGGTTTGAGCGTGTGCAGTATGATAGCTGCACATTATAACCAAACATGCCACAACACTCGCGCGCCACATCTTCCCCCCTTTGTGTTCGTAAGATTTTGCGGGGCCTAATCTGACTTGACCCGAAAGGTTGTGCCTCCACTTAAGCTTCCGCCCTCAGGCGTATCGCCAAAGGTATTTCCAAACCCGTCGGTTATTAGACCCGCCAGCGGCGCCTCTCCATCAGCACAGTCCTGCAAAGCACAAAAGGCGTGCAGCACCGTGAGTGAGGAACCTTCAAATTTGAACACTGTCCCGCCACCCCTGCCAAACATGTCGATGTCGTTGCCGCCCCCGTATTGGGTAGTGCCAAGCAGACTTCCATCGGCTTGAAGCAGCAGACCTGCCTCTGGATCGGCTCCATCCTTGCAATCGGCCCGTTTGCAAAAGTCGTAGAGGACCGTCTCCTGATAAGCGTCGCCGTTCGGAGTCAGCTGAAAGATCGTGCCGCATCCTCCGTTGAAAATTGGACATGGCTTTCCGCCGCCCGCCGTGACGCCGAAAAAGTTACCCTGCGCGTCCATCGCCAGTTCGCCGCGCGGTCCGCTCCCATCCTTACAGTCGTTCTGCGAGCAGAAGTCGTACAGCACGCGTTCACTCCAAACGCCGCCCTGCTGGGTGAGGGCGAAGACCACGCCCCCACCGCCATTGACCTTGGTCGTGCCGCCTGCCGCGGCAGTTCCGTAGAGCATTCCGCTTCCATCGATCACCAGCCCGCCCAGTGGAATCTTTCCGTCCGTGCAAGCGGCCCCGCCCTGCGAGCAGAAATTGTAGAGAACAGTCTCTTCCCAAACGGCGCCATTCGGCGCTAACCGGAATACCACGCCCAGATTGTTCGCTCCGCCCGATGAGGTGGTTCCGTACAGCGGTGACGCGCCATCATACGGGGCACCTGTTTCCGCTCCGGCATAGGTGAGCGCGCCGGTGGTCGGCAACGATCCATCCGGACAGTTTTGCTGCTGCGGACAGAATTGGTAGAGTTCTTTGAAGGACCATCGCTTGCCGTTTTTGCCGGCGCCCGGCGAAAGTTCGTAGATTATCCCCCCCTTGGCCGTTCTACCCCCCATGCCGTACAGATTGCCTTGGGTGTCCAGAATCATGGTGCCGATCGGCGACTGTGCCACATTGAAGCTGTACAGCACCTTGAATTTGTAAGTGCCATTGTCCTGCCGCTTGAATTCGAACGCGGTTCCATCGTTGTGTGCTCCCTGTAAACTGGCAGTGCCATACAGGTTCCCGGCGGAATCCGGGATGAGCTTTCCGTTTGGAGCGGCTCCGTCTGCGCAGTCCGGCGGAGTACAAAACGAATGCAGTATCTTGAACTTGCCTGCGGAGGCGGTGTGCGGCGAGAGCGCCAGCAGCGCGGCGGCGGCAAATCCCGCCATCCACTTACCGGAGTACTTCGGGCGAGTCCGCATGCGCTCCATAGACATCTCCTGCTACCCTAGCAACAGATTAGCACTCTTAACGCCATTCTTAAAGGCATTGACACCTATTAGTATTATTAAGACCCGGCCCAGGCGCGCATCATCCGGTATTATTCAGGGATCAAAAGCAGTCCTAACGTCAGAGGTTCGCAGACCGCCAAAGATTTTTCTGCCCAGCGGCAGGATTGCGGCGGGCCTTAGAAACAACCATGATGCGCCAGTTCGCAGTTTCATCTTCTCCGGTGCGCCATCTTCGATAACCCTCTCGGGCCGATCACACGGACAAGCTATGGTGGCTAATCAGGTTCTCTGGGAAGAGATGCTCGATGAGTTTCGGGCATTGGGCGGAACGGCCGAGAACATCCGTTTGGGGCAAGGCCCATACGGCCGGGGCCTCTTTCCTGTCGACCCCCGAAAACCTTACCGCATACTCATTCCCCCTTCGTTGCTGGTCCATGCCAAACATGTCCAGTTCGTCGACGGCGATTTTCGCATTGGGCCAGAGGCGAACGTCGGGGAGCGTGAAAAGGCATTCCTTGAAAACTATGAGCGCGAATTCTCGTGGGGCGTGGCGCAAAGCGAAACTCAAGAACTTCTTGAAATGATGCGGAACGCCCCCGCCGGGCTGAAAGAACTCCTCAGGTCTCCCTTTAATTTGGACGTTTGGCTTACGGAATCCACGCCCGAATGGATTCAGAAGCGCTTTATCGATGCACGCGTCATTGCGCTTGAGGATAAAACCCCCGCGGTGATGCCCATCGTGGAACTCATCAACCACGCTCCCGGAACCACCTATGAGATCGACGAAAGAGGCGTGGGCGTAAGCGGGCAAACGTCCGGCGAAATCCTGGTTGCCTATCTTCCCGACGACGCCTTGGGTATTTTCGCCGGCTGGGGTTTTGTCAGCGAAGCTGAACCGTTCGCGCTCAGTCTAAGCCTCAAAGTGGACCGTATCCGCATCAAAATCACGCGCCGGTTGGGTGGCCCAACACCGTTTCTCCCGGAGGTTACCCGCGACGGCAAGGAACTGCATCTTTCCTACCTGCTTTTGGGTCATAAAACCTATCCTCGTCTGGCAAAGGGCATCTTCCATAAGATCATGCGGGATGCGGGACGGCGCGACGAAGCGGTGGAAGCATTCGACGCCATCCAGCATGTCAATCGGCGTTTTTGGCTGCAGCTCTTGCAGGCGTCAGAGGAAGCCGAGCTGCCGCTGGGACGTCTGCTGCGCAGACTGATCCATGCTCAGCTGTCCGCGATGTCGCACAGCATTGGTGTCCGGCACGTGTAGATGGGCCGGCGCACGGGCACATGTGATGCATCTCCCGCGCGCCCTCATGCTCAGCAGCAGGCCCAAGCGGCCGCTCGCGACCATAGACCGTTTAGAGAGGCCGGCTGCCGAAATGCTGATTGAGCGCGTCCAGTTGCATTAGACAGACGCGTCGCAGCGATCCCGCTATTTCTGCCTCTATCCCCTCCAAATCCCGGAGCATGCTCAGGAAGGCGTCGCGATTTAAGTGCTGAGCCATTTCGAATGGCTCATCGTCCAGCTGCAAACCGGCATCGCTCACCACCCGACGAAAAATACCCTTTGGAATCCTGGGAAGGCCTTTCATGCCGAGCATCAGGAAGGAGACAGCGATCCGCCCGTTCCGGACCGTGAGATTTGGCAGATTCAGCCGCAAGGGCTTGGGAACGTGGACCTCGATCTCGTGCCCGTCGTGCAACTCGGTCGAGATCACCATCTCTCCTTGCCTGGTGGGCAATCGAGTGGGATGGCTGTATGCGAAAGGCCGTGGGCATACGATCCCCCACACGGCAAAGCACAGGAACGTGTCATGTGCTTCGGAGTAACTGACCAGGATCTCATCGGAAAAAAGCCCCCGCACGGCCACGCCGTTCGTCGTGTTGTAACCGGGTGCGGCGCCATGATTCACCATATCTATCATGGGCATGACTGTTTGTTCGTCGAGGGTGATCGCCCGCGATCCAAGGAATCGCTGCGCGACGAGGTCGGGCGAAAGCTCTGCAATGCAATAATTCATCCCGAACGCTCGGCCAAGTCTTTCGCGAACGGGCAGTGGCAGCGAACGCATTCGCTCGATTTCCGCCATGGCTTCTTCCCGCCCGCCGCCACCCCAGGAAAATTCATTCAAGTAACGTTCAAGCCAGACTCTCTCTCGCTTTCCCACCTTTGCGGCGGGGGAGATGTGAAATCGATCGCTCCTGAACGTCACATCGCGCAGTGGGACCAGCAGATTTGGCGGCGTGTGCAGATCGACGGGCCTGGATGAATCGATCGCGAACAGACCGCGCCCCAAGCTGCCACGGCCGATGCGGACATTTTCCGCTGTTCCGCCAAGGACGCGAAATTCGTCAAGCAGTTCGTTCCACGCATTGCTGAATTTCATGGCAACTCAGCTCCTTCATCTCTAGGGAGCGATGCACGCGACCGGCAGTTCGTTACGACCCGCCGCTGTTTATCAGAGGCTGGGCGTGGATACGATGTGGTTCGATTGATCTCCTTCGGCAGGCCATGCTGATTCAGGTTTACGAGATCGCGAGCCCCGGCGAGGCAGCTGCCCTCAGCGCCATGGGCGTCGATCATATCGGAGTGCTCGTGGGTGATGGCAGCTTCCCGCGCGAACGGTCCATCGGGCACGCACGGGAAATTTTTGATGGCATCGGCGCCGGCGCGAAGGCGTGCGCACTCATATTGTCAGTCCAGGTTTCGGCGATTGCAGCCATGGCACGGGTGCTGCAGCCGGATATTCTGCATCTCGGGGCCGCGCCGGAGCTTCTGTCGCCGGCCGACGTCGCACAGCTGAAGGCGCATTTTCCGAATCTTCCCATCATGCGCAGCATACCGGTGGTGGACGAAGGAAGCCTTGCGCTCGCGCGGGCCTATGAGGGAGTGGCCGATCTCCTCCTGCTCGACAGCCACGATCCGGGCGACCGGCAGATCGGCGGGCTCGGCATTGCTCACGATTGGGATCTGGACCGCCGCATCGTGGCGAGCGCGCGCATGCCCGTTATCGTTGCCGGAGGACTGGGGCCGGATAATGTCGCGAACGCCATCCGCGCGTCTCGCCCCGCGGGCGTGGATTCCAAAACCAAAACCGACAGAGTCGACGGCAGCCACACCAAAGACCTGCAGGCCGTCCGCGCCTTCATCGCGGCCGCCCGCGCCGCCAGCAATGTGCGGGCTTAAAGCTCGGCGGCGATCCTTTTTGCGATTGGCCGATACTACACCGCAATACGCGCTTCCCGACTTCGAGAGTGTGCGGGCAAATGCGGCGCGGCGATTGCACTGGCGGCACGAAAATAGATTTGACTCCGGCGGCAGGCGGAACATTGTTCGCGCGCTGCCCGTTCAAGGTCGAAAGGGCGTTTGGGGAAACGCGTGCATCGCGCGAAACAGGAGGAAGGCATGGCAAAGGCCAGATCGAAATCGGGGCGCAAAAGCAGCGGCGGCCGCAAGACCTCATCGAAACGCGGCGGCCGCAAAACATCGGCGTCAGCCCGGTCCCGAACAGGCGCCACCCGCAAGCGCGCAGCAAAGCGCGCGGGCAGCAAGACATCCGCCAGGAAAAGCGGCCGCAAGACAGCGGCGCGCAAAACATCATTGCGCCGGACGGCAGGATCGCGGGCGCGCACAACGCGTGGCACCGCGCGCAAGACCGGCCGCTCTTCCGCATCGAGGGGCCGCAAATCGCGCGCTGGCCAGATTCTCCAAAGCCGGTCCGGCGAAACCACCGCCGACGGCCAGCTGGAAGGCGAGGGCAGCTATACGGCGTCACGCCATTTCCGCGGCGCTCAGACCGAGTTTGTGAACCGCAACCGAAATAACATCGCGAAAATGGGCAGGGACGCCGAAGTCGCGCTTGAAGGGCCCGAAGGCAATGAGCTTCGCGCGGCCGAAGAAGAAGCGCGCTCGCACAATGCCGGGGAAGACTAGATGACGGCAGCCGCCCGGTTCAGCGGCGGCTGCGATACTCCAGATCGCTGCTCTCGATCCATAGCTGCGCCAGCGCTTCGAGACCGGCGCAATCTGCGTCGTCGAAGCGATTGAGCGCGGGACTGTCAATGTCCAGAACGCCGAGCAAGCGTCCACCCTTCAGCAGCGGCAGCACCACTTCGGAGCGCGATGCCATATCGCAGGCAATGTGCCCGGGAAATTTGCCAACATCCGGCACAATCACGGACTTCCGGCGTTCTGCGGCGGCGCCGCACACGCCGCGGCCCACAGGAATGCGGACGCAGGCCGGCCGCCCCTGAAAGGGCCCCAGCACCAGGTCATCCCCCTTCAGGAAATAGAATCCGGCCCAGTTCACGCCGGTCAGGCTGTCGTAGAGCAGCGCCGAAAGGTTCGCAGCATTGGCGATCGCGTCGCGTTCGCCTTCGAACAGGCCTTTCGCTTGCAGGTACAGCTCGCGGTAGATTTCCTGCGCGGCGCCGGTGGGCTTTTCGGCAGCGAACATCAGCCCTCCTTGGGTTTGAATTTCAGCGCCACTCCGTTCGTGCAGTAGCGCTGGCCGGTGGGCGCCGGACCGTCGTTGAACACATGCCCCAGATGCCCGCCGCAGTTGGCGCAATGCACCTCCGTGCGCGTCATGAGAAAACTGCGGTCTGTGGACGTGGCCACCGCGCCCTCTTTCGGACGATAGAAGCTCGGCCAGCCGGAGCCGCTTTCGTACTTGGTCTTGGAGTCGAACAGCGGCTGCCCGCAGCCTGCGCAGAGAAACAGGCCCTCGCGCTTCTCGTGATTGAGCGGACTGGTGCCGGCGGGCTCGGTGCCGTGCTTGCGCAGCACCCGATATGCCTCGGGAGACAGCTCGCGCCGCCAGTCTTCATCGGCCCTTTCGGTGGGAAAGCTCTGATCGTTCATGCCGCACTCCTTTGCTGCCCGATAAAAATAGGCAGTCCGGAAGCGTGCTGCCAGACCTGGTCCGGCTAGCTAGAGCATTGCTCCCGGCATTTACGGCCGCTGCGTTTTCAATTCATCGCGAATTTCGCGCAGCAGCAGTATTTCTTCAGGCGTCGGCAAAGGTGCTGCGGCCACCGCTTCGGCCTCGGTCTCAGGCGTGGTCAGCCGATTGATCGCGCGGATCAGCAGGAACAGGGCAATCGCCACCACGATGAAATTGATCAGGGCGTTGATGAAAAGGCCGTAGTTGACGGTCACTGCGCCCGCCTTCTGCGCCTCCGCCAAGGTTGCCAGATGCGGCCCCTTTAACGTCACAAAGAAGTTCGAGAAGTCGATGCCGCCCATGGCCAGCCCGATCGGGGGAGTGATGACGTCCTTCACCAGCGAATTGACGATGCCCGTGAATGCCGCGCCGATGACCACGCCGACGGCGAGATCCACCACGTTGCCCCGCATCGCGAATTTCTTGAATTCAGCGAACACGCCCATTTTTCCCTCCTTTTCGCGCGTCAGGCGTCAGTTTCCACGATAGCCGCAGCAGCAGCAGGCCGGCCGCCAGCCCGGCGCAGACGCCCACAATATTGGCCAGCTCGTCACCCCACTCGGCGTCGCGGCCGACGAAAGCCTGGACAATCTCCAGAATGCCCCCGAAGGCCGCAAGAGCCAACCCCGCCCACAAGGGTGGCCGGAGTCGCCCGCCAAGGCCCATGGTGGCTATTCCAGCCAGGCCGAAATAGGCCGTGAAGTGCAGGAGCTTGTCCCAGATGAGTTCCGGGCCGGGGCTGCTGGGCTTCAGTTCGCCCCAAATCACCACCGCGAGCGCCGGCAGGAAGACCCAGCGGGCGATCTGGCGAAGGAGACGAGTGCTGTTCGGCATGCGCGGGGTCCCTTACCCTCCTTTGAAAAGGGAGGGTCGAATCGCGAAGCGATCCGGGGAGGGATCATGCCAGGTTCCGGGGATGATCCCCACCCGATGCGCTTCAGCGCATCGACCTCCGCTTTTCAAGGGGAGGTGTGCGCCGGTCTGGCTTGAATTCGCGGCAACTTTCCGTATAACCCGCCGCTCTTTCGGGCCGCCCGGCGTAAGGGCATGCCGTGGCGACCTTGAAACGCGACCGGGCCTTAGCCGCCCAAGGAGAAGCAAAATGCCCAAGATGAAGACGAAATCGGGCGCCAAAAAGCGCTTCCGGTTCAGCGCCAATGGCAAGATCAAGACCGGGCAGGCCTACAAGCGCCACCGGTTGATCAGCAAATCCAAGCGCACCCGCAAGGAGCTGAAGGGCACCCTTTCTGGCTCTGAAACCCAGCGTGTCGAGCGCTGGATGCCGTACGCGTGAAGGAGGGTTGAGCCATGTCACGCGCTCCACGCGCCGTCCCCAGTCATGCCCGCCGCAAGAAGGTGCTGGCGCAGGCCAAAGGCTTCCGCGGCCGACGCAAGAACAACATCACCACGGCCAATGCCGCGGTGGATCGCTCGCTGCAGCACAATTACATCGGCCGCAAGCTGAAGAAGCGGAATTTCCGCGCGCTTTGGATCCAGCGGATCAATGCGGGCTGCCGCGAGCACGGTCTTACCTACAGCCGATTTATCAGCGGGCTCGCCAAGGCGGGAATCGAGATCGACCGCAAGGTGCTCTCTGACCTCGCCATTCACGAGCCCGCGGCCTTCAAGGCTCTGGTGGATCAGGCGTCCTCCTAACCCTTCACCTCCGCCCTTTGTGGGGAGGTCGATTTGCGATGCGAAGCGAAGCAAATCGGGTGGGGGGGCGAATTGTGCGCCGTTCTGCTATTTCTTTTATTCACCCCACCCGGCTCGACTTGCGCGCGCGCGCAAGCCTCGCCGACCTCCCCACGAGGGGGAGGTGAATCGGAGTGGCGATGACGGACATTGCAGCACTCGAACGCGATCTTCTCGGCAGCATTGCTGGCGCAGACGATGAAGCCGCGCTGGAGCAGGTGCGCGTGTCCGCGCTCGGCAAGAAGGGCTCGATTAGCGAACTGCTGAAGACGCTTGGCGGCATGTCGCCGGAGGAGCGCAAGGAAAAGGGCCCGCTCTTCAACACGCTGCGCGACCGCGTCAGCCAGGCGATTGTCTCGCGCAAGGCAGAATTGCAGGAGCAGGCGCTGAACGCGCGGCTCGCATCCGAGCGCATCGACGTCACCTTGCCGGTCCGCCCGGAGCCGCAGGGCACCATTCATCCTGTCAGCCAGGTGCTGGATGAGATCACCGCGATTTTTGCCGATCTCGGCTTCGCGGTTGCCGAAGGGCCGGATGTCGAATTCGACGATTACAATTTCACCAGACTGAACATCCCGCCGGATCACCCGGCGCGGCAGATGCACGACACGTTCTATGTGTCGCCGCAGAAGGATGGCTCGCGTCACGTGCTGCGCACGCACACTTCGCCGGTGCAGGTGCGCACCATGCTCAACCAGAAGCCGCCGATCCGCATCATTTCGCCGGGCCGCACCTACCGCGTGGATTCCGATGCCACGCACTCGCCCATGTTCCACCAGTTCGAAGGCCTTGTGATCGACGAGGTGACGAACCTCGGTCACCTGAAATGGGTGCTGGAGGAATTCTGCAAAGCGTTCTTCGAAGTGGAGAAGGTGGAGTTGCGCGCTCGGCCGTCGTTCTTCCCCTTTACCGAACCAAGCGTCGAATGGGATTTGCGCTGCGACCGCTCCGTGCCGGGTAAAATTGCCTTCGGCCAGGGCAACGATTGGCTGGAGCTGGCGGGCTCCGGCATGGTGCATCCGAAGGTGCTCGCCATGTGCGGCATCGATTCGGAAAAATACCAGGGCTACGCTTTCGGCGGCGGCATCGATCGTCTCGCCATGCTGAAATACGGCATTCCGGATATCCGCCCATTCTTCGAATCCGACATACGCTGGCTGAAGCATTTCGGCTTCGCGCCACTCGGCATCCCGACGCTCGACGGAGGGCTGTCGCGATGAAGTTCACGCTCTCCTGGCTCAAGGATCATCTGGAAACCGACGCCGATGCGCAGGCGGTTGCGGACAAGCTCACCTCCATCGGGCTTGAGGTTGATTCCATCGAAGATGCCGGTGCGCGGCTGAAGGATTTCACCGTCGCGCATGTCATCTCCGCCGAGAAGCATCCCAA
>DATIEM010000048.1:0-4269 GCA_035455725.1 Rhizomicrobium sp.
CTGCGGCGCTGCGGCTGGCGCGGGAGCGGCATGCCCCAGTCCGGCCGAAAGCGCAGCAGCGCCCACTGCCACGCCGTTGATGAAGTCGCGCCGGTCTATCGGCCGATCCATGCCCAGTTCGCGATCGCGTTTGTCGCTCATGCTGCCGCCCCAATCAGTTCGCAGAATTTGTGAAGGTCGATGTTGCCGCCGGACACCACGCAGACGATTGGGCCGGAGCCGGCTTTCCCGGTGAGTGCCGCTGCGAGAGGTAATGCGCCCGCGCCCTCCGAGATGATGCGCGTCTTTTCCGCCATCAGGCGCATCGCCTGCTTTACCTGTTCGAGCGTCACCACAATGGAGCCATCCATCACGGGCTTCATGCGCTCCCACATGCGTGGGAACACGCTCTTGCCGCCCGCGCCATCCACGAACGACACGCGCCAGTCTTCGAACACCTGAGGCGAGTCCTTCTCGAACGAGAGCGCGGCGGGCGCGGCCGTTTCCGGCTCGGTGCCAAACACTTTTACCTCCGGGCGAAGCGTCTTGATGGCGCTGCCAAGGCCGCTGACCAATCCGCCGCCGCCGACCCCGCCGATCACGGCGGCGGCGTCAGGTGCGTCCTCCATAATTTCGAGACCCAGTGTCGCGTTGCCGGCGATGAAATTGTGGTCATCGAAGGGATGCACAAAGGTGCCGTCAAGACCCGGAAAAGCGCGGTCCTCCATCGCCTTCCATGCGACCTCGAAGGGCACCGGGATCAGCTCCGCGCCGAGCGCTTTCATGCGCGCCTTCTTCGATTCCGGCGCTGTCTCGATCACCACTACGGAGCAGGGCACGGCTGCCTGCCGTGCGGCGTACGCAACGCCCTGTCCGGCGTTGCCGGCGCTGATTGTCCACACCCCCTTGCGCCGTTCCGCATCCGGCAGCATGGCGACTGCGTTCGCGGCACCGCGCAGCTTGTATGCATTAATCGGCTGCAGGTTCTCCAGCTTGAGCCGGATGTCGGGATACTCTGCTCCCAGCTCCAGCCGCACCAATGGCGTGCGCAGGACGGTGCCGGAAATGCGCTCGCGCGCGGCGCGGATTTCGGCCAGAGTGATCGGGCGAACGGGTTCGAGCATGGGCATCTGCCGCGGTGCGGGCGGGAGTCTTAGCACCCAAAGCGGACCAGGCGCCAAGGGGATGGGAATGAAACAGTGGAGTCTTGCCGCGGCGATTGCGGGATCAATGACGTGCGCGGGTGTTGCCGCGCAACCCGCCTCGACTAATGCAATCTGGAAAGCGGCGGAAGCCGCGCGCGCAGCGCAGCTCGATCTGCTGCGCACGCTGGTGAATATCGACTCCGGCACCGGCGATGTGGACGGCGGCGGCAGAGTCGCGGCTGTTCTTATTCCGCAACTGAAGGCGCTGGGTGCGAGCGTGGAAACGGTGCCGGCGGAAGCCCCCGACCTGCCGGAAAATGTCGTTGCGACGGTGCACGGCGCGGGCACGGCGCGCATCCTGATGATCGGCCATATGGACACGGTATTCGGGCCGGGTACGGTAGCGCAGCGGCCCTATTCGGTCGAGGGCGATCGCGCGCATGGTCCCGGCGTCGCCGATGAAAAGGGTGGCGTGGCCGAAGGGCTGTATGCGCTGAAGCTGCTGCGCGAGGCAGGCTTCCGCAACTTCGCCCAGATCGTGTTCCTCGTCGAAACCAGCGAGGAGCGCGGTTCGCCCGGTACCAAGGGCCTGATCCGCAAGCTGCTGGCGAACAGCGATGTCGAACTGAACCTGGAGCCGGGCGATCCGCCGGATGTGATTACGGTGTGGCGCAAGGGCTCGGCCACCTTCCACATCGATGTGAAGGGCAAGGCGGCGCATGCCGGCGTCAATCCGCAGGATGGCCGCAACGCGGCCGTCGAATTGGTGCGCCAGCTTCTAAAGCTCGATCCGTTGCCGCATTGGGGACCGGGCACCACCGTGAATGTGACGACGATTCAGGCCGGCACGCGCGCCAACATCATCCCGGACGCGGCATCGGCGCAGGTAAACGTGCGGGTGCGCAACGCCGCCGAATTCGGGCGGGTGGAGCAGATCTTGAAGCGCAACGCTGAGCATGTCTCGATCAGTGGGACGACCGTGACCGTCTCGCGTGAGCCCGCCTTTCCGCCGCTGCCGGACAATCCGGCCACCATGGCCCTGGCCGCGCGCGCGCAAGCGATCTATCGCGGCATTGGCAAGAAGCTGGAAACCGGCGGCAATGGCGGCGCCTCGGAATCCGCGCTCGCTGCGGAAGCGGGCGTGCCCGCCTTGGATGGGCTGGGGCCGGTCGGCGGCGGCTTCCATTCCGACCGCGAATACCTCGACCTGAATTCGATGACCCCGCGGCTTTACCTGCTCACTCGGCTGCTGATGGACTTGGGCGAGCGGCCGGTTGGCGCGCGCAAATAGCTACTTCCGGCTGCTCTTCCGGCGGGAGCTCTTGCGGCTTCCCGAACGCTTGCGGGCGGAGGATTTGCGGCCGGAGCTTTTGCGTCCGCTGGCAGACCGCGCCGAGCTCTTCCGGTGCGTCGACGATTTGCGGCCGGAGCTTTTCCGCGAACTGGATTTGCGTCCACTGGACGACTTCCGCCCCCGCGAGGTGGTGCGGGTGGCATTCTCGCCGCCCATGGCGCGGCTGCTTTCGCGCCGGCCGCGCGCGCCGACGTGGGACTTGCCCTCGCGTTCCTGCTGGCCGGTCTCGCCGCGTCTCTCTTTACTTTTGCTCTTGGCAAGGTCGCGCTTGTTCTCGCTCTCGCTTTCGTATTTGGAGGCGCCGCCCTCATGCAGGGCGATGGCGATGGCCTGCCTGCGACTTTTCACCTTGCCGCCTTTGCCGCTGCGGCCCCTTTTGAGTTCGCCGTGCTTGTACTCGTGCATCACGCGGCCGATCGTCTTGCGCTGGCGGGGAGATGTCTTTGCCATGACCGAACACCTCGGCTGAATTTCTCATTTGGCAACGTGAGATTTCCGCCAGGGTTCCGCCCTCAGGCGGAGGCGTCGGCGCTGGACCGTGCGGCTCTCCCCCGCTAGAAGGCTCCGACTCACCCGGGCTGCACGATGAGACACTTGGGATATCGGCCGATCCTGAGCCGCGGGCGCATTCGCGCGAAAGCCTGACGCATGCCCAAAGCCGACCCCGCCGCCCGCGATTATCGCGCCACGCTGTTCCTGCCGCAGACCGACTTTCCCATGAAGGCGGGGCTGCCGGATGCCGAGCCGCGCTGGCTTCAGCGCTGGGCGGAGATGGACCTCTACGCCCGCATGCGCTCGAGCGCGAAGGGTCGGCCGCTGTTCCTCCTGCACGACGGGCCGCCTTACGCCAACGGCGAAATCCATCTCGGCACCGGCATCAACAAGATCCTGAAGGACTTCGTGGTGCGCTCGCAGGGAATGCTGGGAAAGGACGCGCCTTATATCCCGGGCTGGGACTGTCACGGCCTGCCCATCGAATGGAAGATCGAGGAGCGCTACCGCGCCGAAGGCAAATCGAAAGACGAAGTGCCGGTCGAGCAGCTGCGGCGCGACTGCCGCGCTTTCGCCGAGAAGTGGATCGACGTGCAGCGGGAACAGTTCAAGCGGCTGGGCTGCATTGGGCTGTGGGATCATCCCTATACGACGATGGCTTATCGCGCGGAAGCGGCCATTGCGCGCGAGCTATTCAAGTTCGTGCAAAACGGATTGCTCTATCGCGGCTTCCGTCCGGTGATGTGGTCTCCCATCGAGAAAACCGCGCTCGCGGAAGCCGAGGTGGAATACAAGGAGAAAACTTCTCCGACGATCTACGTGAAGTTTCCAATCGCCAGCGGCAACAAAGCGCTTCAGGACGCGAGCGTTGTCATTTGGACAACCACGCCATGGACGATTCCCGGCAACCGCGCCATCGCCTATTCGCCGGAAATGGATTACGGCGTTTACGAAGTCACGTCATCGGCGGAGGGTTCGCTTGCGTCTGCCGGCGAAAAACTGGCGCTCGCCGACGCACTCGCCGAGCAGGTGGCGAAGCACGCAGATATCGAAATTCGGCGCATAGCGAATGCGGATATGACGGGCATCGTCGCATCACATCCGTTACGCGGATGCGGCTATGAATTCGATGTGCCGCTGTTGCTGGGCGAACACGTCACCGCCGATACTGGCACGGGTTTCGTACACACCGCCCCGGGGCACGGCGAGGAAGATTTCGAACTGATCCTCAAGAACTTCCCGGATTACACGCGCACGAATCCGGAAGCGTTCAATGTCGTGGCGGAAGATGGGTCGTTC
>DATIEM010000049.1:0-28374 GCA_035455725.1 Rhizomicrobium sp.
TGGTGCAGCAACCGGACCGCGATCTCGCCGCGTGAGAAAATGCGGCAGCATCGGTCCAAGCTTGACGAAGAAGTCCCAGGCCATCAGCAACGCTCCTACCGCGAAGACCACGTCGCCCGGCAGCCGCATCCACTGCCAGAACAAGGTCGTGTTGTAGAAGGCGGAGCTGCGCGCAAAGGCGAGGCCGTGCTCGAACACCGCATCGAGCTGCGCCCACCCGATGGGGAAGAAGTTGAGCATTATCCAGAGGAGCAGCCCCGCGTTGTAGAGCCAGAAAGCCCAGACGCCGAGACGCTCGCTGAAAGGTGCACGTTCGCCGGCCGCATAGCGCAGGCAGAAATATACAAGCCCGATCGCCAACAGCCCAAAGGCGCCGAACAGCGCGGTATGGGCATGATTGAGCGTCAGGAAGGTGCCGTGCTCGTAGTAATTCACCAGCGGTGCGTTCAATGTGCCGCCACCGAACACACCGGCGCCGACGAAATTCCAGAACGCCGCACCGATGATGTACATGTAGGCGAGCCGGTAGTTGAACTGCTCGTTGGCGCGGATCAGGCGATAATGGTTGATGGCCTCCATGATCAGCAGCACCAGCGGCAACACCTCGATGAAGGAGAAGATGCTGCCCATCGGCACCCACATGCTGGGTCCGCCGGCCCAGTAGAGGTGGTGTCCCGTGCCGATCACCCCGCCGAGGAAGATGAGGATCAACTCGAAATAGACTGCACGCTCTGCGAGCTTCCGCGAGACAAGCCCCACCGCCATCAGAAGATAGGCACTCATTGCCGCAGCGAAGAATTCGAACGACTGCTCGACCCACAGGTGCACCACCCACCAGCGCCAGTAGTCGGTGAGCGTGAAGGACTTCTCGATTCCGGTGAGCGGAATCATGCCGAAGGCGTAGAGCAGCGCGATGTTGATGGTCGCTGCCCAGATGAGATTTTCGAGACGGATGGCGCCCGACCAGAATTGCCGCGTCGCGGCACGCAGCGCAGGGTGCGTGGGCCAAAGCGCGCGAAACACTAGAACGCTCCACAGCACAAGCCCGGTGAAGAATCCGATCTGCCAGAAGCGGCCGAGCTGGATGTAGGAGAGGCCCTGATTGCCGAACCAGAACCAGCCATTGCGGATATAGCCCATGATGCCGAGGTAATCGCCGATCAGCGCGCCGGCGACGACAGCCAAGGTCACCCAGAACAGGAAATTGACGAGAAAGGCCTGTCCTTTCGCTTCCTGGCCCCCGGCAATGGCCGGGGCAAGGAACAACCCTGCGCCAATCCAGGACACGCCGATCCACACGATCGGCGTCTGGATGTGCACGTCGCGGAGGAAATTGAAGGGCAGCCAGCGATTGATATCGATGCCGTAAAAGCCGACCCGATCGTAGTACGAGTGCGCCATGATGGTCCCAGCAGCGATCTGTACCAGCAGCACCAGGCCCACGATGAGAAAATATTTGCCGACGCGGCGCTGGCTTGGCGTCAGCGGCCCGAATTTCGCCAGTACCGGATCCATCGGGGCGTCGTCGGGATTGTTGAGCCAGTATTCGTAGATGAAGAGAACGGCGCCAAACATGAGAAAGGTGAAGCAGAAGCTGATCCAGGTCCACCGGAAGGTGTTGGTGGTCGGCGTGTTGCCGACGCTGGGCTCATAGGGCCAGTTCTCGGTCCATGACCAGCTCCGGTCCGGGCGCCGTGCCACGGTCGTCAGCGCGGAGTAAATGATGAAGTCCGCTGTGTGCAGCGACTCTTGCGGGGTGAGGCTGTAGGCCGGTGTCCAGCCTTCCGCCGGATTCACAATGAGCAGCGAACGGCTGATTTCCTTCTGCAGCGCGCCAATGGCCGCGGCGAGCTCATCAGGAAGAGCGACCTGCCGTTTTGTGAGATCGACACCCTGCAGCTGGTGCTGCATTTGCGAGGCGACGGCTGCCTGATCGTCCGCCGAAAGGTCGCCGAGAGATTTGCCGAACCGCGACTTCGCCACCTGTTCTTTCGTCACGGTGCCGAGACGTACCAGCGTGTTGGCGGTGTAATCCTCGCCGTAATAGGAGCCCATGCCGTAGATGCTGCCGTAATCCATCAGGTCGGCGCGCTGGAATCCGGCCTTACCCTCGAACACATCGGCGCTCGTCATCAGCGTCTGCCCGTGCGAGTCCAGAAAGCGGTCGGGCTGTGGCGGTGACCGGTCGTATGTTATGACGGTGGCAACGGCCATCATCGCGAAGGTGACGATGGCAACCAGCAGCAGGATCCATTTGAGGACATTGCTGACCGGATCGCGCATTGCGGCTGTAGGATTCACAGTATCGGTCATATTATCGGTCATATTCGCCCCTCCGCGACGATGCTGCCGTCGCTCTGCCCTATCGTAAGTATGCCAGACACGAACGCCGCTTCAAGATCGCGGCAGTCCCGCTTGGCGGTCAGTGCCCCATCACCAGCGCCGAACGCTGCGGATCGTAGTCCTTGAACTCGGCCACGTTCTGCGGGCCGTTTACAATCAGCGTTCCCGCCAATCCTCGCGCAACGCGCGACAGTGCATGGTCCACCAGCATATACTTCCCCGGCACGTCCAGCTTCACATCGACGATGGCGGCGCCACCCGGCGGAACGGTGATGGTCTGGACATCGCTCAGGGGTGGGCTTGTCACCGACGCAAGATTGTAGACGCGATCTAGCACTTCCCCGATGACATGAAAGGAGGACGTCTTGTTGGGGCCGCCGACACCGAAGTAGATGCGCACGCTTTCGCCGACCTTCGCATGCAGCGGCCTCTGATCCGTTAGCGCACCGACGGCACCGTTGAACACATAATATTCCGGCGTTTCGTTCAGCAGCTTCTGATAGCTGTCGGCCAGCAGGCCCTGCGCGCCGAACGCCTTCTCGGTGTAGATCTCGCCCTGCATGACATAGAACTCGTGATCGACTTTCGGCAGACCGCCCGCAGGCTCGACAAGGATCATTCCGTACATGCCGTTGGCAATGTGCTGGGCCGCCGGCATCACCGCGCAGTGGTAAACGAACAGGCCCGGATGCTCGGCCTTGAACTCGAAGCCGCGGGTTGCGCCGGCTTCCGATTCGGTGGCCTTTGCGCCGCCCCCGGGCCCGGTGACCGCGTGAAAGTCCACATTGTGCATCATCATGCTGCCGGCATCGTTGGTCAGATGCACCTGCACGAAGTCACCGACGCGAACGCGGACGAACGGGCCTGGCACTTTGCCGTTGAAGGTCCAGTAGCGGAACGTTGCGCCGTCGGCGAGTTTGCCGGTGACTTCTTCCGTGTGCAGGTCCACCTTCACCAGCCTCGGGCCCCGCGTGCTGACCGGTGGCGGCAGATCGGTGGGATCGCGCACAATGTCGACCATCGTTCCGGCCTTCGGTAGCGGGGTCTTCGTCGTGCCGCTGAGTGGCGAAAGCGAGTAGTTCGCGGGCAGATCGGCACGAACAGATTGCACGATCGATGCTGCGGATTGTGGCTGCTGCGTGCCGGGTGCATTCGCCCAGGAAACAAGTCCGACGGTGAGAAAGCCAATCGCCACCGCGATCAGCGGCCGGTCATTCGGATCCTTGAACATAGCGATGGCCTCACGTCTTTTTTCTATAGAAACGGCACCAGCCATTCGGGCTTATGTTGCCATCGACCAGAATGCAGGATGAGGGCGTCTTGAACAGCGAACAGCCGGCGCAATTCTGATCGCCTTTTGGTGTCGGCTGATAGCCCGATGCCTGGTACGACATCTTGGCGTCCGCCGGTGACAGGGCGGCGAATAGGACTACGACACCGCCAGCGGTCAATGCGGCGCTGCGCAGTATCTGCCGCCGTGAGAGGTTGTGGCTCTCCATCGCCATCCGATTGTTGGCCGTCACGCTCATCACAACCTCCATGTCCTTCTTGGCGCCCATCAGCTTGGCGGGCAGGTCGAATTTGCCTGACCCCCGAGGCACTCTTCGTTGATTTCCGTCAAATAAGTTCTGGCTTGAGCGCTCCACTATGCGTTCAGGCGGCGGCTTGGCGGCCGTGGTCAGAACGAGAAGGGGGCACCATGCGAGTCTGGAAATTGTCCGCAGCCATCGCGGTCGTGGTGGTGTTTGCGCCGCAAGCGCAGGCCGTGCCGGCGTTTGCTGTCCAGACGGGGCAGCCCTGCAGCGCCTGCCATGTGGGCGGCTTCGGGCCGCAGCTCACGCCCTTCGGCAGGCAGTTCAAGTTGGAAGGCTATACCTTACGGGCAGGCGAATCGTTCACGCTGCCGCTTTCGGCGATGGCCGTTGCTTCGTACGTCCACACGCAAGCGGATCAGGCAGAATCGCCAGGGCCTCACTACGGCACCAACGACAACACCACGATTGACCAGATCAGTGCATTCGTGGCGGGCGGGATCGGCGAGCACTTCGGCGGCTTCACGCAGTGGACGTATGACGGAGTCGGCCGGACCTTTGCTTGGGACAATGTGGACCTTCGGGCGACAACTCACGAAACTTTGGACAACAACGACCTGCTGCTGGGCTTAAGCTTCAACAACTCGCCTGGCGTGCAGGACGTCTGGAACACATTAGCAGCGTGGGGCTTTCCCTATACCGGATCCGATTTAGCGCCTGGACCGGATGCGGGAACTGTTATTGATGGCGTGCTCGCGCAGGGGGTGCTGGGGACGACAGCCTACGCGTACTGGAATTCGTCGCTCTACACCGAAGCCGGCGTCTACTGGACGCCGTCTCACGGCTTCCTCCGCGCAATGGGAGTCAATCCGGCCGACAGCGGCGTTCTCGATGGCGTAGCGCCTTATTTACGGCTCGCCTACCAGAAGGACTACGGCGATCAGAATTTCGAGATCGGTGCCTACGCGCTGTTTTCGGATCTGTTCCCCGGCGCGGATATGAGCACCGGCACCACGGACAACTACAGAGATATTGGTATCGACGCGTCATACCAGTTCATGGGTGATGCCACCAATGTATACACCTTCAACACGCGCTATACCCATGAAAGCCAGGATCTGAATGCCACCTTCCTGCTCGGCGGGGCGGCCAATCCTCACGACGAACTGAACGATTTTCGAATCGACGCCGCCTATTCCTGGAACTCTATGCTGGGCGGGACCGTCGCCGCATTCAATACCTGGGGCTCGCGGGATGCTCTGCTTTATGGCGACGATCGGACGCTCACGCCGGACAGCTCGGGATTCATTTTCCAGGTGGATTATACACCGTTTGGCGGGCCCGGTGCACCGCTGGACGGCCGTCTTAATCTTCGCCTGGGGGCGCAATACACACTGTACACTAGGTTCAATGGCGCTAGCTCTAATTATGACGGTTTGGGTCGCAACGCTTCGGACAACAATACGCTGCGGCTCTTCCTGTGGGTTGCGCTCTAATCGGAAGGAATTGGAGGACGTCATGCACAAATTGAAAGCGTGCGTACTGGCCACGGGCCTTGGCTCAGCCGCGTTGGTATCGGGCGCCGCCGCGGCAGAAGTAGCCGTTGATCAGAAGGACCTCAAATTTGTGCCTGAGGCGGTTACGATCAAAATCGGCGATTCGGTGCGCTTTACCGATACCGATCGCATCGCCCACAATGTCACCATCGATAAACCCGATGGCACGTCCGAAGATAAGGGCATGGCTGAGTACAACCAGCACATCGTGGTGAAATTCGACAAGGCAGGGTCATATCATGCGCATTGCCGAATCCATCCGCAGATGCACATGACCATTATGGTAAGGCCTTAGCTCTAAGTCCGGCATTTGTGAGCGGTCAGAGTGTGAGATGCTGAACATTGTAACCAGAGATGCGATCATGCGTCTGCGGGAAAGCGCAAGCGACTACGCAGAACTCATTCAGGATGGCCGTTTCGACTTGGGCCTCTATCAGCCGGTTGATATGGACTCGCAGACGCCGCATGCGCGGGACGAGCTCTATATCGTTGCAAGGGGCGGGGGCCGCTTCACCTGCGCGGGCGAAACTAAACCGTTCACGCCAGGCGACGTTTTCTTCGTCCCGGCGGGGACCGATCACCGTTTCGTGGAGTTCTCGGAGGATTTCGCGACTTGGGTGATCTTTTTCGCGAAGCGCGGATAGCGATCGCCTCGTTTGTTGACGGTTATCAAAGCTTACGGCCACCCGAACGCGTATGATTCTTCTCACAAAGCGAGGTTCTCGCCCCGCTTCCGAAATGAAGAGGAGGCTTCCATGTACAATATCCCGCAGAACACGTGGTATCGTGCACCGGTACCGTTTGAGTTCAACAAGCTGTTCGACGAGTTCGGCGCCTTCGTGCCCTTCAAGGAAGGACGCAACTGGGTGCCATACATCAATGTCGTCGGTACCGAGAAGTTCGTCGAGCTCGAGGCGGAACTGCCTGGCTTCGACGAGAAGGACGTTGAAGTGCTACTGCGCGGCGACGTTCTGACGATCAAGGGCCGCAAGAGCGAGGAGCACGTCAGCGACTATTACTACTATGTGCATGAGCGCGCTGTCGGCTCGTTCGTCCGCTCGATCGCTCTGCCTTTCGAGCCCGATCCCAAGTCGATGAAAGTGGTGTTCTCCAAAGGTGTGCTCAAGATCACCTGGCCGATGCCGGTAGAGCTGGTTGGAAAACCGATCCGGCTTCCCATCCATCACTGAGACCTCGATCCACTTGTGAAAGAAGACGGGCGGCTTGGCCGCCCGTTTTCTTTGGTGCCTCTCCAAAGGCATTTTTGACGCCCGTCAAAGATTTGGCCCGGCGTCCTGTCCTAGCGTGCATATCGGGAGGCGGTTCAAAGGGGCTGCCGTGCCTTCGGGGTTTCTGAATGGGTCTGCCGCCCGCCCCGAAAGCTTGAACCGCTTCCCCTTTCGGGGAAGGCTACCCCGAGAGGGCAGCACTAGCGCCGCTGCCCATTGCAGGCCCCGCTCTGTGAGCTTAAATTGCTCCGTGTCGGGGCATGGGAACCGGATGAGTACACGTGGCACGCCGGAGAAGCGGCCGCAGATGCGGCCCGTGGTGTCGCACGTGCCGGTCGCCTGCGATGACGACTGCCGCTTTTTCCGGGAGGAGTGCAGGTCTCAGAAGGGCAGGCCGGATGGTCCGCTCCTGAGAGTAGCGCGCGGCACCACCATCTATTCCCACGAGCAGTCCGCGCACTTTTCGTACAGAGTCATCGAAGGTGCGGTGCGCCTGTCGCGCGTGCTGCCGGACGGACGGCGACAGATCCTGGAGATTTGTCTGCCCGGCGAAACTTTCGGTCTCGAAACCAGCGACACCTACTCGGCAACCGCCGAGGCGATTGGGGAGGTGACGGTGCTTCGTTGTCCGCGGGCCTGTATTGCCGAGCTGCAGGATGAGCGGCCGGAAACCCGCCAGGCGATGCTCTCGATGCTGAGCCGCGGGATGTGCGCGGCGCAGGATCATGTCGCCATGCTCGGTCACCAGAGCGCCAAGGAGCGGCTGGCTTGCTATCTGCTGCGGCTGGCGGTGGGGCGCGACGAGCAGCGCCCATGCACCATCAATCTTCCCATGGGCCGGCAGGACATGGCCGATTACCTCGGTCTGACCATCGAAACCACCTGCCGCTCTCTGAGCGATTTGAAGGCCGGCCGAATCATCTCCACGCCCGATCGCCACCGCATTGTCATCCACGACATGGCGAGGCTCGAGTCCATCGCCGAAGGCAGCTAGACCTTCGGCCGATCTTGACAACTCTCAATGATGGGCATGCGGCGCAGTGCTCTGCTCGCGCCTGTTCTTGGTGGGAGTGTGTCCGATGTCGATCGCGAAAATCCTGGCGCCGGTCTTTGGCACCAAAGGCGATGCCGTCTGCCTCGCCACGGCGTTCGCCGTCGCCCGGCCGTTCAACGCGCATGTGCAGGTGCTGTTTGCGCATCCCGATCCGCGGGAAGCGATAGCCGTCATGGGCATGCCGATCTCGGGCAACGTGGTGCAGGCGGTGGTCGAATCGCAGGAGAAGGTGGCGGCCGTGGCCACCCGGCACGCGCGCATCGCCCTCGCCGGGGAAGCGGAAAACGCGCACGCGAAAATCGTCGCCGAGCCCGCTTGTGCGGATTGCGTCACTGCTTCGTACCGCGAGGCGACCGGTCGGCTGGCTCAAGTGCTGGAAGGTGCGCTGCGCTACTGCGATCTCGCCGTGTTTCCGCCGCGCAACGAAACCGATCCCGAAATGCACGATGTGCTCGTGGGCGTTCTCAGCCGCGCGCAACGGCCGGTGCTGCTCGCGCCGGCGGAAGCTCCGGCGCGCATCGGCACCAACATCGCCGTGGGCTGGGACGGTAGCATGACGGCAGCGCATGCATTGACGGCGGCGCTGCCGTACCTGCGCAACGCGCAGACGGTGACGCTGATCAGCGTGAGGCGCAGGCCGGAGACCGATGGCGGCGAGGAGGCAAAGAACTACCTCGCGTTGCATCGCATCGCGGCGTCCATTTGTGCGGTAGAGCCGAGCACGCACAGTATTGCGGAAACCCTGCTCGAAACCGTCAGTGAACGTGGCTGCGATCTCCTGGCGATCGGCGGCTACGGCCACAGCCACTTAAGGGAGACGCTCTTCGGCGGGGTGACGCAATACGTCATGTCGCACGCTGCGCTTCCGGTGTTCCTCGCACACTAGAACGAGATTGGCCGAAGGAAACCAACTCACCCTCAGCGGGCAGCCGGAAGCTCCGGACAGAGGACGAGCTTGCCGTGTAAACCTCCGGCTTCAAGGCGGCGGTGCGCTTCGGCGACCTGATCGAATGTTATTCGCTCCGCCACCAACGGACGAATCGTGCCGTCCGCCAACTTCTGGAAAAGCTGCTCTAGATCCTCTCGAAACCACGCGGGGTGTCGCGCGCGCATCGCGTTGATGGAGTAGAAGCGGGCCCGCTTGCCACCCGGCAGCCATCTCCAGAGATACAGGCGTGCAATGGAAATGAGGACCGCGAGCATACCCTGGCGAGCTTGTGCGCCGGCGGAGTAGCCGATCGCGCAAAGCAAGCCGCCTGGGCTGAGCGCTGACAGTGAGCGGCGGTAACCGTCCTCGCCGACACCGTCGAAAATAACGTCAAATCCACCCGGCACGACTTGCGTGAAGTCCTCACGTTGGTAGTCGATTGGCGTGGCGCCAAGCTGACGGACAAGAGCTGCATCCTCGGTGCGCGCTGTGCCCCAGAGCTGGAGGCCAGCGAATTTGCCGAGCGTGAGCAGCGCCTGTCCCACCGCTCCTGCGGCGCCATGCACAAGCACACGCTGCCCGCTTTGCACACGCGCGGCGCGATGCAAGAGCTGGTAGGCCGTCGTCCAACTCAGGATGAGTGTGGCCGCTTCCGCCGGGTCGACGCCGGGCGGTACGCGGGCTACGTGGTCGGCTCGCAGGATTCTGTAGTCGGCATTGGAGCCCACGACCGTCATATCGGCCACGCGATCTCCCAATTGAAGATCGCTAACGCCGTCCCCGAGGTCATCGACCTGCCCCACGACATCGTAGCCAAGCACGAAGGGCGGCCGCAGCCGCGCGGTCTGAGGATAGAGGTGCTGCCGGATCAGCACCTCTGTGTAGTTTATGCTTGACGCAAGGACGCGAACCCGCACCTCACCGCGACCGGGCTTCGGCACCGGCAGATAAGCCACCTCCAGCCCGTCCGCGCGGCCATAGCGCGTCAGTTGAATAACCCTTTGTGGCAACGCTTGCATCAGCGTTGGCGACGGATGCGCAGCTCAGGCGAGCTGCGCTGTGCCGCCGGCGGCTTCCGTAGCCGTCACCGCCGCCGGCTTTTGCGCAGTGACGTTTCGTGCGCCGGTGTTCTCGTACCAGCCAACCACCGCCAGCACGATCCCGAAGAGAGAAAACGCTGCGATGACCATCGCCAGATACACGATTTCAGAAGGCCCCATTGGCAGGCTCTCCTCGCGAAATTTTGCGGGGACATTCTCGGCTTCCGTGATCGGCATTCCTTGATTTTTGTCAGAGTAGTTCCCCTGGGGCATTCGGCATGCCTGCGAGTGCCCGTTCATTGACCGAAATCAGGCCCGAACAATCGGGTCCAGCTGCGAACGGGAGCTTTCCTCCGACCCACCAGCATCCACGCGATGCCAGTCGGTCGGGCCCTCGATCGATTCCACCTGACGGTGGAGGACCTCAACCGTTGCGTCCGAGGCGTCACCCCGGCGGGCACCGATACGTTCTTCCAGGATCTGAACGGGCGCGGTCAGCCAGATGGGAAGGAAGGCCGCCCCGCAATTCCGCGCCGCCGCTTCGATTTCAGCACGTTCCCCAGGCCAGCCGTATACGGCATCGGCAATGACACTATGCCCGCCGCGCAGCAGCAGTCCGGCCGTCGCGGCGATTGCCGAATACACGCGTCTAGTGGTTTCCCGATCGTATCGGGTCGCCGGCAGCCGCTCCAATTCCGGCACGCCGCACAGATGCTTCCGGATCACGTCGCTGCGAAGGACGATCGCGCCGGGTGCCTTGCCGATTGTCGGGGCAAGTGTGCGGGCAACGGTTGTTTTCCCTGTTCCGGACAGCCCTCCAATGACAACAAGCCTCGGCCGCGCAGGCGAGAGATAGCCGATCGCCTCTCTCAGAAGTGCGTGAGCTTGCGAGCAGACTGCCTGTGCCTGGGCAGGTGTGCTGTTTTCGGCAAGAGCGCCGGCGACATGCGCGCGAATGGCCGCGCGACACGACAAGAACAGCGGCAGGGCAGCGACTCCGCCATAATCCCTCGTTATTTCCAGATAGCGATTGAGAACCATGTTGGTGAACGCCCGCAACCCCCGGTGTTCCAAATCCATCAGCAGAAATGCGAGGTCGTAAAGCACATCGATGCAGCTGAAATCTTCACTGAATTCGACGGCATCGAACAATACTGGTTGGCCATCCAGCAGGCAGATGTTGTTCAGATGGAGATCGCCATGGCAGCGGCGGACAAATCCATTTGTCCGCCGCTCCTCGAGCAATGCGGCGAGATCGGCAAGAACGCGCCGCGCGCCACAATCGAGGACCTCGACCGCCCGATCTCCCAAGAATTGCCCTTGGGACGAGCGGAGCACAGCGGCATTCTCTTCGATGACGCGCTGAATGCCCGGGGCACCTCCAAATTCCCTTTTCACTTCGGCGCTCATGTGAAACGTGGCGATGCTCTCCGCCAGGTTTCGCATCAGGGGGGGTGTCAGTTGACCATGCAGGCGCATTTGTTCCAGCAGCGCTCTTTGTGGAAAGCGCCGCATGACCACCACCCAGTCAACGGCCGATGCCGCTTCGTCACGGGCGCCGAAGCGGAGAGTCCCTGTCGCCTCCCGCACAATCGAAAGCACGTCCAAGTATAATTGCTGGGCGGTCCGGCAGTTCACCGCTAGCTCGGCTTCGCACATGGCGCGCCGCACCTCCGGGCTTGAGTAGTCCATGTAGGGATAGTGGACGGCGCGCTTCAGCTTGTAGGCACGATCGCCGGCCAGAAACACAATCGCGCCATGAGTCTCATGCTGCTCCACGGCGGACACCGAGGATCCATAGGTCGAGGGTCGCGCCAGGAACGCGATGGCCTCGCTCTGGCAAAGGCTCTCAGGGGTCATTCGCGCTGAGGCGGCAAAGCCCGGCGCCGAAGGTTCATCGTGGATCGTTGGCAAACCGCGCGGATGACCGTATCGGTCGGGCTTTGGGCGCAGATGCGTGACGTCTCGTACCGACCTTGCCAATTGCGAACGGTGTGTCCGCGGCTCAGCGTAATCTCCACGCAGGCGTTCACACGATCCGAGAGCCGCTTACGATCTGCTGGCAACACTCGCAACCTCTCAAGGGGGGTGGCGGAGACGTATGCGAGATGGGTGCATGGCTCGACCACCTCGGTCTCCACGCGTTCGTGTGGAGAGCCGCTGCTCACCCATCCATCGAGCTGAATGAAGTACCCCTTGGCAAGGGCTGGCTCCATCTCGGCAAGCGCGAGCGAATATAACGCATACAGCATCACCGCGCAGACAATCGCTGCAAACGCGATCATGCACGCTATTTTCCACAAGACGAACTGTGGGGCGTGATCCCCAAGTGCATGCCGTTCGGTCGAAGTAACCATAGCAGTTCGTCGGTTGTTGCGATTCGGAGCACCGAATCGATTGCGGCCATCTTCAATGTCCTTGAGCGGCACATCTTTGACTTCGCTCAAAAACCGGTCTGTTGCCGGGCCGGTCACTGGAACATCGATAATCTTCCAATCCGAGTCGGCGCCGGGCTGTGCCCCAGAGCTCAAGGCCAGCGAACTTGCCGGCGGTGAGCGCCTGTCCCACGCTCCTGCCGCGCCATGCACAAGCTCACGCTGGCCGCTCTGCACACGCGCGGCGGGGTGCAGCAGCGGGTAGGCCGTCATCCAGCTCAGGGTGGGCGGGACCGCTTCCGCCGGGTCAAGTTCAAATCCGCGCCGCGAAATCCTCGCTGCTTTCGCCCAGTGCCGCGAGCCCTTCGTCGAGATAATCGCCTAGCAGCGGCAGGGTGGTGAGATATTCGGCGGTGCGCTTGTTGTGCGCATGCCGCGCCTCCTCCAGCGCCTCGGCCCATTCCGAGGCGTCATAGGTGCCCCGTCCCACCCAGGCCAGCGCCACCAGATTGATTTGCTCCTCCTCGTCCAGGCTGCGGATGTATTCCATGAGCTCCTGATAGGTGGAGTCGTCGGCGAAATCCTCCAGCACGTCCACCATGCCGTCGTCGGCGCCGTCCGATCCGGAGTCCGGATCGCTGACCTCTTCCTTGGCGTCGAACATGCGCGCCTTGAAGATAATGTGAGAGACCTTCTCCGGATTGATGCCCAGCATGTCGCGCTACTCCCCTGATTGCGGCGAGTAGACGCAATGGTAAGCAGCGCCCGCATTGACGGTTGTCAAAGAAGGCGTCAGGCGCTGCGGCTATGTGAAGCCCGAACATCGCTGCCGGGCTGCCCGTTGCCTGGCACAAAAGCCCGGCGGCCCCCTTGCCGCCGGGCTTTTCCTTTCGGCACGGAAGACACCAGCGTCGGCACGCCCGGACTAGGCAGTACTGAATGGCATGCGGCCGGCTAACGTGGAAAAGCGCCGTCCGCTTAATCGCTACACCTTCTTGCAGATGCGAAAGCGCCTGTTGGCCTAGGCAAGGTATTCTAGGAGCGCCCGTCTGCCTTCGCTTCCTTCGCGGTCGCGTCAGCTATGTGTGCCCATTCAGTCGCGACCTCAAGCAGCCGGTCCTTCAAGTGAGCGTATTCCGGTTTCTTGGCCGCCTCGCGTAGCTGATTTGCGACGCTAAGGTAGTGAGTAACAGTCTTTTCGGTTTCGTGTGAAAGGGGCATAGCGCACCTCCCGTCCTGTCCTTCGAGCGGGAGTGCGGACACCAGTTCTGGAAAGTGCCCCGGATGTCTCTCAAGCGCCAGTGCCCATTCGGTTTGCTGGCGACAAAGGAACCATACACGCAAAAAGAGTGAGAGTCTTTAGTCTATGAGGTTGTCTTGGGCGGACGGTTTGATAGTTTCTGAACGGGCTTGGCGGCGCGGAAAAGCGCATGACGGCTCACGACCTGCCAGAAGAACGCCAAATGCGGTATCTCGCCCATGCGGAGGCAGCGCGGGTAAAGGCGCAAGAAGCGACTGACGAGAATATCCGCCATTGGTGGGCCAGCGCCGCAAAGGCGTGGCAAGATTTGGCAGACGATCTAAAGGTGTCTTGAGAAACGGCCTGACGATTCAGTGACCTGACTACGCCCGCGAGGGGCGAATCGTTCTGTCGTATTCCTTCCTTTCTCGGAGGTTGCTCGAAGGGAGGCTAATAGCCTAGCGCCGTGCAAGCGTCCTGGGTATCGCACTGGTCAAGCCTTTCGTTGAGTGCTTGTCATCGCGGGGGGCACAGCAGCTATCGCCCTCCCCGGCGCACTCCAACACGATGAACGTTGACTTTCGTCAATGATCGACCCCGGCGAGCCAGCCGATGATTGCGCAGAGATGGAGGTCCTCATGAGAAAGCATGTCCGGAATGCGTTGCTTGCATCCACGTTGGCGCTATCGATGGCGGTCGCGGCGCACGCATCGAAAGTCACCATTCTGCACCGGTTCGATGGAACGGACGGCACGGCGCCGCCGGTTGCGCTGACTCTTGGGCCGGACAGCCGTTTCTACGGCACAACCATCGAGGGCGGAAAATTTGACCGCGGCACCGTGTTTGCCATCGACCCGCTTAGTGGGGCGTTCAAAACACTGCATCACTTCGCAAGCAACGAAGGCCAGTATGCTTCCGGCCAGTTGGTACTCGCTTCTGACGGATCCCTCTACGGCACAACGATGGAAGGGGGCGATGACAACATCAACTGCGCGGGCGGATGTGGAACGATCTATCGCATCTCATCGTCCGGCGATTTCGCAACCGTGCACTTCATGACCGTAGCTGAGGGAACGGCCCTGTTCGGTGGACTCATCGAAGGCACCGATGGCCTCCTCTATGGCACTGCCTATATGGGCGGGTCGAACGGCTGCGGCACGGTATACGCGTTCTCGCGCAGCGATTCGAGCGTGCAGGTGCGCCACAGCTTCAACTGCGGCGGCGAAGGCCGCTTCCCCATGGGCCGTCTGGTTCAGGCCACAAACGGCTTCTTCTATGGGGTCACCAGCGAAGGCGCCAAGGCGGAAGAAGGTACCGTGTATCGGCTCAAGCCGGATGGATCTCAGTTCCAGACGCTTGTGCAATTCGCGGATGCGAATGCCGGTTGCCAGCCGAAGCAGGGCCTCATCCAGGCGCGTAACGGCGATCTCTATGGCGAAGCCGAGGATTGCGGCGCCTATGGCACGGGCGCCCTCTATGCACTGACGCCCGCAGGTGCGATTCGTTCGGTTCATGGATTCAGCAGCGACGGTTATGCCCGGGATGGATTTGGGCCTAGATCCGAGCTCCTCGAAGGACCGGACGGCAGACTCTACGGAACCGCGATGAAAGGTGGTGAGCCACCAGACAGTCCAAATCGTGCTGGTACGGTGTTCAGCGTCAACCTGAAAGGGACGAAGTTTAGGCTGCGTCACACCTTCACGCAGGCGCCGGACGGTTCGACGCCCACCAGCGGTCTCACCCTTGGACCTGACGGCAATCTCTACGGCGTGACGCCGGTGGGTGGAAACGATCCCTGGCCCGGGAAAGGCACCATATACAGGCTCACGATCACCAAATGAGGGTGCACCACATCCAGCCAGCTATGACGAAGCGCACTTTGGCGGAGGGCATCGCAGGTTAGCAGCTCCTCCGAATTGTGGAAGAAAAGGGCGGCCATAATGGCCGCCCAAGTGGTCGGACGATTAGCGACCCAGTTTTCCCATCAAAGCGAATGAGAAATCGCCTCCTTCGCCGGATGGAACGCACGTCGTCGTTGTCGCAAAACTCGTGCACCCCGTGTCGAAGCCATCACCGGGGTTCATCCACTGCGATGGGTTCCCGCGCACCGTGTTGTTGGTGTTCCAATCCCACTCCCCTGCTGCAGAAGACATGTTGGCTTGCACGGAGACCCAGAACTTGGCGCCCCGTCTGCCGCCCTTCAGTGAAACTCTGCAGCGGATGGCAGGCGAACCAGAACCGGTATCTGTGTAGGTTGCGTTGTGGCAATCGTCCACGATTGCACCGGGTGTTCCGCCAGCATCCTTATAAAAGGTAATATCGTAGGAGGCCGCAGGGCCCGAGCCCTTGGAATACGCGCCGTCCGCGTCGACTTCCTTGATGTGCCATTCGGCGCCTTTCGGTACCGTGAAGTCATCGGCACCCTGTGCGTCAAATGCGTCCAGCGACTCCTCGAAGTCCTGCGACACGCCTCCGACGCCGTTATCGTTATCGCGTTGGTCGTACAGGATCCTAAGTCTGTTGTGCGGCAACACGAATGGACGCGACATCGAGGCCTGCTTTGCGCTTAGAGTCGGCTGCCTCGCTCCAGCGTCGCTCGTGGAGATTGCAAGTGCAGCCACGGTGATCAAAAGTGCGCTCTTTGTCATCAAACACTCCGTTGTGGTTTTCGAAGAGGAATGAGTCCTCTGTCACGCAGGGCACGTGAATGGCGACGGTGATGAAGAGCACCACGATCTCACCCACAGCCATTAATAAAGACGCGCGCGTTGCGTGAGCTATTCCAGTTTTGTCGAATGCAATTGCCTTGAAAGCGTGTGGCAGCGCGACGCGCTGCATCTGCTGTTCGGCATTGATTCGCGTCAAGTTGCTGCTTGATTTGGATCAACACTCGTTTCTTTGAGTGCGTAGAGCACGCCGCGCATGGAACAGTGCACGGAATCCAGCACTGCTTGCGCGGCTTGACCAAAATCAATGATCGGTGTGGGAGAGGGAGGCGAGCCTACAGTTCGAAATTAGATTCAGGGCCGAACGCCGTGGACAAGCTTACCGCCGTTTCGAAAATCAAAGGGTTTGGCGTCTTACCGGAGACGGTTAGACAGCGTATTGCCGCAGGGTCGGGCCTTCAGCATATCGACCGCGGCTCATCGCTCTTTCGCGAGGGTGAGCGGGCGCACTTTGTTTATGCCGTGATTGAGGGCGCGATCTCGCTGCATGCCGGTCAAGACAATGCGAGTGGCGGCATCGCGGATTTTCTCGGCGCTGGTGATGCGATCCTGATCCCGCCCGCGTTGCTTGATTTGCCTTATATGGCGACTGCACGTGCGGTGACAGACGTTCTTGTGCTCCTCATCCCCGCCGTGGAATTTCGCCGCTTGGCGGAATCGGAGCTGAGTTTCGCGATCGTCATCAATCGTACGCTCGCCATGCATTGGCGGCTGCTGTTCAAGCAATTGAGGCAGGCAAAGACAAGAGATGCTGATACGCGCGTGGCGCGCTTTCTTCTCGACAACATCCATGGCGAGGTCAACACGGCGACCGTCTTACTGCCAAGCTCTCGGCGCCAAGTCGCTGCACATCTCGGCATGACGCCCGAGACGCTTTCGCGCGCGTTTCGGCGGTTGAGGGATGCCGGCATTACGTCCCGCGGATCTGAGGTATTGGTGAAGTCGGTTTCCCAGCTGGCGGTGATCGCCCGGCGGTCAAATTGAGTGTCTGATCGTAAACAGGGGAGCACCCTTCGAGGCCTGCTTCGACCTCCGCGAAAAAAGAGCGATAGCATCGCCTTCAAGTGTGGCCGCAGGCCGAAATTTGATCACATTCAGAGGCATGCACGCGGCCGTCCGCAGTCCGAAGGTCACCATATTGGGCATTCGTGACGGTTACGCGCCTATTAGACCTTATCGGTCGCGTTTGCCCCGAAGGGAGTGCCTACCCCGTGTGAAGGGAGTGCTCCTCTGTTTTTCGAGCCCTCTCAGGAAGGCAGATAACGAGGCGCTCCGCCATCAGAGGTTGCTTGGCCCATGCCATCAGGTGCAGCTAGAATTTTTGTGATAAGAAATCCCAGGCGTTCCAGAGCGTCTCGTTTTTCTTCCGTGTACGAATATCTGTCGTAGACGCGGGCGACGCCGGAGATCACATGGCCCAAGACGCGTTCGGCGATGTCGGGTCGAACTCCGGCCCGGACCATTAGTGTTCTAGCCGTTCGGCGAAGGTCGTGAAGGCGCCATTCCGGCAGACTGCTGTGCTCCGTCTTTGATCGTTGCGGCAAGTGCGCCTGCATTGCAGCATCGAGTCGTTTCTTGCATTTGCTGAAACCGCTGAAGGGCGTCGTTCCGTTCGTCGTGAAGACAAGATCGGATCTGCCGAAGCTCTCCTGCGCCTGAATCAGTGTTAGGGCTGCCCTCGACAATGGGATGACGTTTGCCTGTCCACCCTTGCAGCGCTCGGCCGGAATGGTCCAGGTGCCGCGCTTGTCAATTTCGCTGAAGCGCATCTGCGCCACTTCCTCGCGGCGTTGGCCCGTGAGCAGGAGGAGCCAAACGAGCCCTGCCCAGACCGCGGTCGCAGCGCGGCTGTCCACTTCGCCATCGTCCGAGTGCAGCCCCACCCAAAGCGCTCTAATCTCATCATCTGAAAGCACGCGATCACGTGCGCGTTGCAGCGGCTTGGTGCGCGCCATTCCCTTGACGATGGGAGAGGCGAAATCGTCATCGCGGGTGGCGTACCAGTTGAAGAGCTTGCGAACCGCCGCCAAGACGTTGTCCGCCATGACGGGGCCGCCAAGCAGGCGGCCGCCAGGGCTTTTGAATTGCCTTGTCTCGATGGCGTCGAGATGGCGGGCGATATCGCCGCGCCGGATTGCACCAATCTGCAGATCGCCGAAAGCGGGAATCAGATACGTGCGAATGACGCGCTCGGTTTCCTTCGCGCTTCGTGCCTTTCGGACGTGCTTGGCGATAAAGTCTTCCGCCACGGCGCAGAATGTCGTGTCCGAGCGACGCTGCTCGGCCTCGATCTCTCCCAACGGATCTCGTCCATCGGCGATTTCCGCCAGCCGCTGCTTCGCGAGCCGGCGTGCCTCATCCGGGGTTAGGGGGCCGTGTTGGCCCAGGGTCAGCCGCCGGTAGGCCCCATTGGGTCGCCGATAGTTCACGATGTAGCTTTTCCGGCCGCTTGGCATCGCCACCACGCCGAAGCCGCGGAGCTCGCTGTCCCACAAAATCGTTCGGCCGCGGTCAGTTTGCAGCCCGTCGACAGCTCGCTTTCCGATCCGGATGGTGCTTCGCATGCTGCTTTTTTCGGGTCAGTATCGGGTCAGTATCGGGTCAGTTTCTGGGAGGAATTCGTGTCACTGATGCGGAACGTCAGTCAACTGGAAATCCAGCAAAACCTTGGGTTTTCCATGACCGGGAATGACAAGGAACGGTGAGGAAAGAGACCTGAGAAAACTTTTAATCAGAGGGTCGATGGTTCGATCCCATCCGGGCTCACCAACCGCTTCGGCAATATAGTTAAGTCGGCTTGATGCTCTCTGCATTGGAGAGTAAAACCCCGCCCCGATTGGGTTTTTCCGGCGCGAAGCGAAAGAGCTGGGGCTGATGTCATTCAGGAAATTCTGGATCGCCGCGATGCGGGCGGCTGCGGTTGCCGGACTTGTCTGCGGCGCCGCCCACGATGCGGTTTACGCGCAGACGGTGCCATCCACTACAAGCCCCGATGTCCAGAGCATTCTGAACGCCATCAGCGGTCAGCCGGCGGCGCCGACCGTCACGCCGCCTGCACAACAAATCCCTCCCATACCCGCGCAGCCGTCACAGACGACCATCGCGCCCGCGACGCCTGCCCCACCCCCAACGCAACAGCCACCGTCACAGGTGGAGCAGCTGTTTTCGCAGCGGGCCGGCCGTACGCTGACGCAGTACGGCTATGACCAGTTCGGGGTCGGTAGTCCCGTGCCGGTGACACAGGTCGGTGCCCTGCAGGACAGCTACGTCCTGGGCGTCGGAGATCAGATCAACGTCGTCCTGCGCGGGCACGAAAACGTGGCCTATACCGCGACGGTCGATCGCGATGGCCGCATCATCCTGCCGGAGTTGCCACCGATCACCGGCGCGGGCCGCACCTTTGGCGAAGTACGAGCCGACATCGCCCAACGCGTCGCCCGGTTAATGATCAACACCCAGGCCTTCGTTTCCATCGGGACGGTGCGGCAGGTTGCGGTGCTTGTCACCGGACAAGTGGCGTCGCCGGGTGTTCGCACCCTGACGGGCCTGAATACGCCTATCGATGCCATCCTGCTCTCCGGCGGAATCCTCAAGACCGGCAGCCTGCGTAATGTCACCTTGGTCCGCGGCAGGCGTCACATTCGGCTGGATCTGTACTCTTTGCTGGGTGCCGGCTCCTTCGCCTCGGTGGGCGCCCTGACCGAGGGTGATCGCATCATCGTGCCACCGATCGGGCGCACCGTGGCGGTCGCGGGCATGGTGAACCGCCAGGGCATTTTCGAGTTGGCGCCCGGCGCGAGTGCCATCACGGAAGAATCGCTTGTAGGTCTTGCCGGCGGCGCCAGCATTGCCGGCGCCAAGCGGCTGCAGAAAATGGAGCTTCTGCCGGACGGCCGCACCTTGATGGTGCCGGTAACGAAAAATGGCATCGTCAAGGCCGGCGAGATCCTGTTCGTGGATTTCGAGCGCTCCGCCTCGACCGGCGTCGTTCAGCTGATGGGAGAGGTATCGGTGCCGGGAAACCGTTCGCTCAGCGCCGCGCCAACAATTTCCAGTTTAATCCGCGATGCTGACGATCTCACACCGCAATCTTACACGCTCTTCGGGGTTGTAATCCGGCGCGATCCGAGGACGAATCTGCAGGTCGTCATTCCGTTTTCCATCGCACGTACTTTCGAGAAGAAGGAAGATCTGAAGCTCGCGGACAACGATATCGTCTATGTTTTCAATCAGTCGGAGATCGCCACGCTTGCGGCAGCCGCCAGTGCTGCGCTTGGCAACACGGCTTCCGCCTCGCAGAACCCGCTCTCGGTTCTGCGGTCAACAGGTAATTCCTCCACCTCTTCAGGAACATCGTCTCAGCCGCAGACCAGTGCGTCCGGGCAGGGTTCCAGCTCTTCCGCGACTCCATCGGGTGGTTCATCTGCCGCCAATGCAGCGATGCCGGTCACGGCGGGAGGCCCTTTGTCCACGGCTCCATCTTCACTCCCCGGCAGTATTCAGACCGCCGCCCCGTCCGCAGGTGTCGCCACGGCGCTGCTGGCCGGCAACGCCCCGCCGCAACCCTCCACCACGCCGACCGCTTCCCTGCCCAGCACGGCGGCGCCCATCGCGGGCATCGGCCAGGCGCAGGCTACCGCTGGAGCCACCGGGGGTGCCGCGGCCACAGTGGCCACCAACAAATCGTCCACCGTCGTTTCGCTGGACCAGATCGCCGCCACTCTCGGCATACCCACTGTCGAACTCGTCAATGCGTCGCGCGACTACCTGGTGACCATCAGCGGAGAGGTCAGAAATCCCGGTTCATATCTCGCAGTTGCCGACACCAGTCTGGCTTCCCTGATCGCCGCCGCGGGCGGCGTACAGCGGGAGGCGGATCTTTCCGCTGTTGAAATCACCTCGACGCTGATCGACGAGAACACTGGAGTGTCTCGCACAGTACGCAACACGCTTCGCGTCACCGGTCAGGATCTCGCCAGTATTTCGCTCAAGCCTTTCGACACGGTTCGGCTGCGGCCGGTATTTTCGGATCGCAATGGCGAGACGGTCACAATACTGGGGCAGGTCCGCTATCCCGGCACGTTCGATATTACGCGAGGCGAGCGGCTCTCCTCCGTGCTGGCCCGCGCGGGCGGTCTTACGGACGAAGCCTATCCTTTTGGAACGGTTTTTACCCGCCAAAGCGCAGCCATCCAGGAATCGGACGGTAACCAGCGAACCGCGCGGCTGCTGGAGGACAACATCGCGACAGCAGCGACGGAGCCGAGCACGATCATCAATCCCTCCGGCTTGAGCTATGTCCAGCAAATTGCGCAGGCACTGCAGTCTGCGCCCGCCCTGGGCCGCATCTCCGTGACGGCCGATCCGGTTGTGCTCGCCACCAAGCCCGAACTCGACATGCTGCTCGAGTCTGGCGACACGGTGTACATCCCCAAACGGCCCTCGACAGTGACGGTAACGGGCGAAGTGCTCAACAATGGCGCATTCGCGTACAAGGCCGGTATGAATGCCCACGATTACATCGAACTGGCGGGCGGTGAGAATGGCTCCGCCGATGACACTCTGGTTTTTGTTGTTCTTCCGGACGGAACGGCGCGGCCGGAAGGCAGCAGCTGGTTTAGTTTCGGCAATGGACACGACATCCCACCAGGTTCCATGATCGTCGTGCCGCGTGATCCGCAGCCGTTCAACTGGATGGTGTTCACCATCAACATCACGGATATCATCAGCAAGCTGGCGACGACTGCCGCCGCGCTCGCGGTGATCCAAAGCAAATAGCGATTAACTCGTCGCAGCCGACCTGATCTGTCGGAGCAGGTCGGCAGCCAGTTTTTCCCGATCGTAATCTAGCGCCAAGCGCAGGCAGCCCTCGCGCAATCGGGCGCGAAGCTCTGGGTCGTCCCGCAATCGCAACACCGCTTCTGCCAAAAGGCTAGGCTGTTCCGGCGGGACGACAAGCCCGGCGCCATACCGCTGCACCAGTTCGGTTGAAGCGCCCACCGCGCTCACGATCATCGGTTTGCCCAACGCGGCAGCCTCGAAAATCTTCCCGGGGATCGTAATTTCAATCTGATCGGTCCGCTTCAGCGGAATAAGGATTGCGTCAGACGCGGCAATGTACTCGGCGGCAAGCTCAAGCGGTACCAAACCGACGAAGGTTACGTTGTCGAGCTGCAGGGCTTTGGCGCTGGCCATGATGGCTTCTCGCCGCGCACCTTCGCCAACGAACAGGAAGTGAGCCTCGGTGCCACGCAAGCAGCCGGCCGCATCGAGGACCACTTCCAGCCCCTGGGCCATGCCGTGCGTTCCGACATAGCCAACCACGAACTTCTTCCCCAAGCGGAATTCATCTCGGAGCCGCCTCCCGTCCTTGGTTGCCGCAGCGCGGCGCAGGTCGATTCCGTTCGGCGCCACCCCCACCTTTTGAGGGGGAACGCCACGCGCAATCAGGCGGCTTCGAATTCCCTCGCTCACCGCCACAATCCAATCTGCACTTCTGTAGAGCCCGTGCTCCAGCCGGCGTAAGGCGCGAACGAATAAGTTCTCGCCCATGATGCCGACGGAGACGATGGAATCCGGCCAGAGGTCGCGCACTTCAAACACCCAGGGCTTGCGTTTGAGTGTGGCGAGCCATCGCCCTGCCAGCCCGGTCAACAACTGCGGCGAGGTCGCGACAATCACGTCAGGCCGCTCGAACAGCCCTGCCGCGAACCCCGAAAGGGCGAAGCTCAGGAAATCGACAGAGCGCCGGAAGACACCGCGATTGGCGGCCATAAGGGTCCACACACGGACGACGCGGACACCTTCCAGCGTCTCCGTTTGATAGAGGCGGTTCCGATAAGGGGGCAGCGCGCGTCCCAGGGGGAAATTGGGAACGGAGGTGATGACCGTCACCTCTTCGCCCAGGCGGACCCAGGCGCGAGCATGATCAAAGGCCCGTAACGCCGGGCTGTTCGTTTCCGGGACAAAATTATCGGTCAGCAGTAGAATGTGCATAAAGGGCGCTGGGGAGAGGTGAGGTTTACAGGGGCTCGCCCACAAAACGCTTCCTGCCTGTCAACTTTACCTTTGGCAATCCTGCAGATTCTCCTCGTTTTGCCCCACGAATCCAGCAATTCTGCTGTTGTGCCGGCGATTCGGGGTTGCTAGGCTACGGCCCGCGAGTTGTGGGGTTTCCGCGTTGGACAGCAGTTCCGAGCAAGACGCTCTTGCCGGCCGGATTCTTTCGCCGGGCTTGGCCAGGCCCAAAGTGGCGGCTGTCGGATGTGGCCAATGGGGCCGCAACATAGTCCGAAATCTTTCGCAACTGGGTGCCTTATCGGCGGTCAGCGACCTCTGCAACAACACGGCAACGGAGTTTTCCTCGCGCTACGACGTTCCGGCGCGACGTTTCGAAGAGCTGCTGGAAGACGACGAGATCGAAGCGCTGGCCATCGCCACGCCGGCCGCATTTCACGCCTTACACAGCCGTCAGGCGCTCGAAGCCGGAAAGCATGTCTTCGTCGAAAAACCGCTTGCGATGAATGTGCCTGACGGCCAAGTGCTGGCGACACTCGCGCGCGAGCGCCAGCGGGTACTGATGGTGGGCCACGTGCTTCGCTATCATCCGGTGGTCCGAAAACTGCTTCAGGAGGTTCGGTCAGGGCGCTTGGGCACCGTGCGCCACATCTATTCGCGGCGCCTAAGCCTCGGGCGCTTCCGCACCGAGGAAGATGTGCTGTGGTCTCTGGCGCCGCACGATATCTCCATTATTCTCGCTATTTTCGGCGAGCTGCCGCAGCGGGTCTCTGCGCATGGCCGGCCGATTCTCAACTCGCATATTGCCGACATCGCCCGTGTGCATCTCGATTTCACCAATGGGGTGACGGCGGACGTGGCGGTTTCCTGGCTGAACCCGGTTAAGGAGCACAAGCTGGTCCTGATTGGCTCGCGGGCGCAGGCGGTGTTCGACGATGCGGCGCGATGGCCCGAGAAGCTGCAGATTTTCGACCATGGTATCGATGTCTCCTCGGGTGCAGTGCGCGTGGTGCGCGCCGACCCCGTGCTTGTGCGGGTAGACGAGAAAGAACCCCTGCGCGAGGAATGCGCCCACTTCCTGTCGTGCGTAACCGCTAGCAAGACGCCGCGCACAGACAGCCTCGAGGCACTCCGCGTCCTTCGCGTGCTTGAGGCGGCCGCGAATTCCATGGCGCTCGGCGGCGAATGTATTCGCACGCGGCCGGCAGTTGCCGGCGCGAACATCCCGAATTTGTCGCTCAATTAGATCCATCCCTTCTGCGCGAGCCACCGCTTGTGCGCGGCGCTCGGCCGCGCAAGTCTCAAAGCATGAACATCTGCATGGTCGTGCATAACAGCGGTGCTCGGGATGGCCGCGTTATGCGCGAGGCCCACAGCCTGCGTGCTAGCGGACATGACGTGACCGTCATCGGAATTCCGGAGGGGAACGCGACCGATCCCCTCGAAAAACTCGCTGACGGGGTGACGGTTGAGCGGGTGGATTGGTATCCGCCGGCGCGGCGCCGCCTGGTGAAATCCGCCATCCCGCGCGCCGTCTTGTTCGTGGCGGTAGTCGCAGCGCTCGCCTTTGGCGCCTTTCGCCTGACCGTCTTGCTGTTGGATTCGGGCCGGCCTGCGCCGCTTCCGGCGCTTCTCGCCACTGCCGGTGTGATTGCGATGGGCGGCCTAATCTGGCTCGGAATTTCGGCTGCCCTGGCCCGCCGCAGCCGTGCGAATGACATGCTTCGCCGCAGAATGATCTCCGGCGACGCTGTCGCTGGGCGATTCCCGCCCATCCGGTCCCGGATCCCAAACTGGGTACCGGATTGGCTGCTCGAGGTCGCTGTCGAGCCGCTTGGCTGGTTCGGCGGACCGGCCGCGAAATTCTCCATGTATCGCTACCGCTCGCAGGAACTCGCCGCGGCCGCGATCAGCAAGAACCCGGACATCGTGCACTGTCACGATTGCATCGCCCTGCCCACGGGCTGGCTCGTAAAGCAGGCGCTTGGAATTCCCCTCGTCTACGATGCGCACGAGATTTACGAAGCCGTGGCGGCGCGCCGCTTCGGCGCCACAGACTATTTCGCGCGGGTGCACAGCAGGTACCTGCCGCGTGTGGACGCCTTCATTGCCGTCAACGACAGCGCGGCGGCGTATTACCGCCTGGCCTACCCCACCGCCGTGCCGGCAGCGGTGATCCGCAACGCCACGGATAGCCCGATGCCCTCCGCCTACGACGGCTGCCTGCATCGCGCCGCCGGCCTGCCGGAGACAGAGCGGATTCTTCTCTACCAAGGCGGCTTTACCGCGCATCGGGGGCTCGAGACTCTCGTTGGCGCGGGAGCGCTGCTGCCGGACGGCTGGTCGCTCGTGATGATGGGCTGGGGACCCTTGCAGGCGGAGCTCGAGCGAAAAGCGGCGGCGGAAGCGCATGGCGGAGCGCCGTCCAAGGTGCGGTTTGTGCCTGCGGTGCCCGCGGCAGAGCTGCTCGCATGGACGCAGGGCGCCACCGCGGGCATCGTGCCTTACGAAGACAAGATGCTGAACCACTGGATCGCCACACCCAACAAGCTTTGGGAATATCCGGGCGCCAGCGTGCCGCTGATCGTGCAGCCGTTTCCCGAGATGTGCCGCATTGTGGAGACCTATGGCTGCGGCTGGGTGCTGCCGCCGGAATTCAGTCCGGCCGCCATCGCGTCGCTGGTGGATTCGCTGACCGATGAAATGATCGCCCAGGCAAGGGAAGGCTGCCGCCGGTTTGTGGCAGCCGACAACTGGGCGGTCTATGAACAGCGACTGCTGGCGCTCTATGCCTCACTGGAGAAGCGTGTGCAGGCTTCTCGACGCCGATCCGCCGCCTAGCCAACGCACGATTGCCTCAGTGCAGCAGGCCGCATAGTGATACGCGGCCTGCCGATTCGGTGTTCCGAATGCCTGCTCCCGATTTCTTTGTTCATCCGACGGCGGTTATCGACGACGACGTCGTCATCGGCAGCGGCGCCACAATCTGGCATTTCGTGCACGTTCTTTCCGGCAGCCGCATCGGCGACCGCTGCGTTATCGGCCAGAACGTGATGATCGGGCCCAAGGTTCGGGTTGGCAACGGCTGCAAGATTCAGAACAACGTCTCGCTTTATGAAGGCGTGCTGCTCGAAGACGACGTGTTCTGCGGTCCGAGCGTGGTGTTCACCAATGTTCGCCTGCCACGGGCTCATGTCAGCCGCAAGGCGGAGTTCCAGCCGACCGTTGTGCGGCGCGGCGCCAGCCTGGGCGCCAATGCCACCATCGTCTGCGGCCATGAGATCGGCGCCTATGCCATGATTGGGGCGGCCGCCGTGGTGACGCGCGATGTCCCTCCGCATGCCCTGATGGTCGGGAACCCTGCCCGTCAGATGGGGTGGGTCAGCCGCAGCGGCGACCGCCTCGGAGCGGACCTGGTCTGCCCCCGCACGGGTGAGCGTTACGCCATCGCAGAGGGTGGTTTCCTTCAACAGGAGCAAAAACGCCACACCTAAGCTGTTGGCAACAGGGACGAAAAGCTCATAAGGTTCCCGCGTCCCCGGCTTGGTGGGCGGACACCGGGCGCACGCTTGCGTTTCACGTGCGAGGGATCAACGGATGAGATTTTCAGGACAGACACAAACCGCCGTGCGGGTTCCATCGGCGGCGGAAGAAACTACGACCCGCGTAGCGCGGCTCGCTGCCAATTTCCGCTCCGCCAAGGCCACGATCGGTGTCGTCGGTATGGGCTATGTCGGCCAGCCGCTGGCGATCACCGCGCACCAGAAGGGTTTCCAGGTGGTTGGCTTCGACATCGATGCCGCCCGCGTGGCCGCATTGAACTCCGGCAAATCCAGCATCGGCACCATCCCGGACGGCAAGATTGCGGCCATGCTGCGCGATCGCCGCTTCCGTGCCAGCAACAATCTGAAGGAACTGTCGGACGTGGATGTGGTCGTGATTTGCGTGCCGACGCCGCTCAACAAATATCGCGAGCCGGACCTGAGCCACGTCCGCGGCACCGCGGAATCCGTCAGCGCCGCGCTGCGGCCGGATCAGCTGGTGTGCCTCGAATCAACCACCTATCCGGGCTGTACCACCGAGGTGCTCAAGCCGGCCATGGAGGCGGGTGGGCTGAAGGTCGGCGAAGACGTCTTCCTCGCCTATTCGCCGGAGCGGGAAGATCCCGGCTCCAAGTTCCGGACCTCCGAAATTCCAAAAGTGGTGGGCGCGGACGATCCGCACAGCCGCATCCTTGCCGAAGCGTTTTACGGCCGCCTCGTCGATTGCGTGGTGCCGGTCGCCAATTCCGCCACCGCCGAAGCGGTGAAGCTTAGCGAAAACATTTTCCGCTGCGTCAACATCGCGCTGGTGAACGAGCTGAAGCACATCTTCGCGCACATGGGCATCGACATCTGGGAGGTGATCGAGGCCGCCGCCACCAAGCCGTTCGGCTACATGCCGTTCTATCCGGGGCCGGGCCTGGGCGGCCACTGCGTGCCGATCGATCCCTTCTATCTTTCCTGGAAGGCGCGCGAGCACGAGGTGCCCGCGCGTTTCATCGAGCTGGCCGGGGAAATCAACACCGCTGAGCCGCTGGAAGTAGTATCGGCGCTGGCATCCGCGCTCTCCACCCGCAAGCAGATGAGCCTGAACGGCAGCCGCATCCTGCTGGTGGGCGTCGCCTACAAGCGCAACGTGGACGATCTGCGCGAGAGCCCGGCGCTTACTATCTTCAAGCAGCTCGAGACCAAGGGCGCGGCGGTGGATTATTACGACCCGTGGGTGCGGATGATTCCCGAAACCCGCGATTTCCCGCACCTTGCCGGCCGGCGTTCGGTGGCGTGGAAGCCGGAAACCTTCGCCGATGATTTCGACGCGGCGCTGATCGTTACCGATCACGATGCGGTGGATTACCAGGCGCTGGCGAATTCGCTCGACCTGATCGTGGACACCCGCAACGCGCTGCGCAAGGTGCGCGGGCCCGCGCCCAACATCGTGAAAGCCTGAGCGTCAGCGCCGGTGTAACGCGAAAATCGCGATTTGGGGTCGCTGCAGGCAGACTCCAACCTGTGACGGAATCGCCGATCGCTTCTGGCGCTTCGAGGTTGTCAATTTTCATTCCGTCTGACGGTCGTCCGCGCGGGTAACGGAAATCGCACATGCGCGAGAAGCCCGCGGCAATCGCTTTGGGCGCTCGCGTTTTTTCCGCGATGGGTGTGGGGCGGGTCGCTTCGCCGCGGAAACCGGTTTCGGAGTTTGCTCCGACAAGGCAACGGCAGGCGAACGGACGCGCGGGACCGGCGAAGCCTTACGGCCCCGCGCGAATGGATACACGCATGGGAGTTTCCTTTT
>DATIEM010000050.1:0-5205 GCA_035455725.1 Rhizomicrobium sp.
CGGCGCGCTGAGTGGCGGCTTGCAGGATCTGCTGAAGCAGTTCCAGCAAAACGGCCACGGCGACAAGGCGGAGAGCTGGGTCTCCACGGGGCCAAACAAGCCCGTGGCACCGCACGAGCTCGAGCAGGCGCTGGGCAACGACCGCATCGATTGGCTCACCCGGGAAACCGGCATGTCGCGCGACCAGCTGCTCGCAGGGCTCAGCAAGGCACTGCCGCAGGCAGTGAATCAGCTGACGCCGAACGGCCACGTGCCCAGCGAACAGGAAATGGCCAAGCTGGTTTCGAACGGCTGACGCGACAGCCTATCGCGCGAAGGGCGGCGGGTTGGGGGAAGGCGACTCCGTGATCGTCACCTTCCGGATCAGCACCGGCGTCGTCGGCGTGGCGCGCGGTGGAAACGGCCCCTGCCCGCCCAGCGGCACGGCGGCGATTTTGTCGACCACGTCCATGCCATCGCTCACCCTGCCGAACACCGTATAGCCGGTGGTATTCGGCGGCGCGCCGGGTTTGGCGTCGAGATCGGGATTGTCGGCGAGGTTCACAAAGAACTCAGCCGTGGCGCTGTTGGGATCGGACTGCCGCGCCAGCGCCACGGTGCCGCGCGTGTTGTGGAGCCCGTTCGCTGTTTCGAGCGGGATGGGCGCGCCCACCGGCCGCGACGCGTCGCCCGGTTCGAAACTTCCCATCTGGATCACGAAGCCCGGCTCGATCCGATAGACGATGGTGCCGTCGTAATGGCGCGCGCGCGCATAGGCCATGAAGTTGTCCACGGCCTTCGGCGCATTGATGCGGTCAAGCGAGATGGTGAAGCTGCCGAGCGAGGTTTCGATCTTCGCCTGCGGCGGCGGCGCCATCATGCTGCCGGCGGCGAGCGGCCCGGTGGCCTGCCCGAGCGCCGCTGTCGCACAGATCGAGAGTGCCATGAAACCAATTGCCAGATATCGCATCGATTGTTTCTCCGTATCCGCTCCTTATAGCGGCTCAGCCTTCTTCCAGCAGCATTTGCGTGAGCGGCGCGCCGGCGGGAATTGGCAGCGGCTCGACCTGCCGCAGCGCCGGTTTCATCACGGCGCCGAAGGCCATCACCAGCACGCCGCCGAGACTCACCAGCGCCGCATGCAGCAGCCAGAATTCGCTGGCCGGCCAGCGTTCGTACAGCGCGCCCAGGCGCCCGCTCGCCACGCTGCCCATGAACACTGCCAGCGAGTAGCCGCCGATCATGGTGGCGTTGATCTTGTCCGGTGCCGCGCGCGACACCAGCGCAGTGGTGGTCGGCGCGAAAAAAATCCAGCCGATGTTCGAGCCCAGGTGAAACGCCACCGCCCAGGCAAGTGACGCGCGTCCGCTGCTACCCGCCGCCACGCTCGCCGCCGCCAGCAGCAGAGTCGAAGCACCGAAGATCCAGCAGCCGATCGCCATCTTGGTGAACTCGCTGGGCTCGCGGCCGCGCTTGCGCTGCCAGCTCCAGAACATCAGCACCAGCGGCATGCAGGCGAACGGCGCCAGTCCATCCAGCGATTGCAGCCACGGCACCGGCATCGTCCAGTGGCCAAAAGTGAGGTTCACGTGATCGCGCACCCAGATGTTGTAGGTGTTCCACACCTGGCTTTGCGCCAGCCAGAACAGCGCAGCCACCGGAAGCAGCGCGATGAGGAACCACACGATGCGCCGCTCCTCGGGTGTCAGCGGGGGCGCCGCCAGCCGTTCGCGGCGCGGCGGATCGGGCGGCAGATATGGCCGTCCATAGAGGTACACGGCAAGGCCGATCAGCATGCCGAAGCCGGCGAAGGCGAAGCCCACATGCCAGGTGAAGGATTTCGCGAGCTGTCCGGTGACGATTGGCGCGACGAAGCCGCCGAACGAGATCATCGCGGCGTAGATCTGGAAGGCGGTGGTGCGCCGGCGGTCGTTCTTGTCATATAGCTCGCCCACCTGCGGCTGCAGATTGCCGCGCAGGGCGCCGGCCCCGAGGATGAGCAACAGCAGCGCCAGCAGGAAGGAGCGGTCGAAGGCGAGGCAAAAATGCCCCGCCGTCATCAAGAGCGCGCCGAGGCTGACGGTGCGCACGCGGCCGAGCACGCGGTCGCCCAGCGCCCCGCCGAACACGGGGGTGAAATAGACGAGCCCGATGTAGAGGCCGAAAATCTGGAAGGCCAGCGCCTGGGTGGAGAGCGGCCCGGTGACGGATTCGATTGCCGCGCGGAAGGCGCCAAAGCCCGCCACATGCTCGACATGGCCGGGCAGCAGCAGCTGCTCCACCATGTAGAGCACCAGCAGCGCCTGCATGCCGTGGAACGAGACGCGATCCCACAGCTCCGTCCCCGCGATGTACAGCAACCCCCGCGGATGGCCGAAGATGGTGTCCAGGCGACGACCTTCTTCTATAAAGTTCACCAATGTTTCCGTTCCCCTGACGCTGGAACGCTACGTTAAGGGATTGCCGTCAAACCAATCAATTCGCTTCCGGAGGAAATCACATGAGGCGACTTGCAACCATCGCAGCCACATTGAGCTTATTTGCAAGTTACGCCAGTGCCGCGTCCGGCCCAAATGCGGACGTTATCGAGACAACCCTACGCTATCAGTTCTCGCACAACGCGTCCGGGCAGCAATCAAACGTCGGCGCGTATTGCATTCGAGTCCAAGACGCTGACCCGGGCATTGAGCTGATCTCCCGACTCGCAGATGTTCAGCCACGGGTTAAAGCAGCGTCTACCTGTAAGATCGTTGCACATGGCAGCGGCGGTGTCAGAGATGAGGAAACGGGACAGCGTGCCCTTATCTTCACCGTTAGCACACCGAAATGCTCAAACGAGACCCACTGCGAGGTGGAGGGCGGCTACTATGAAGGTAATGCAAGCTCTTCAGGCAACACCTACTTCCTTGAAAGGCGGAGCGGCAGGTGGGTGGTCGTGAAGAACGTGATGCATTGGATCTCATAACCAGCAGCCAATGATCAAGCGCACCTTTGCCTTCATTGCCCGGCACGAGCGGTCGCTCTAGGCGGCCAGCATGATCGGCGGCTTCGCCTTCGACAATTACGCCTTCCGCCGGATCGACCTATCACTACAGAGGAAGAAATATGCCTTTGAGGCACTTGGGATTGCGAACAGCGATTTGAACGTGGTTCTTGTCTGAGAGCATGCTTCCCTGAAAGATCGGTTTGCCTTCACGAAAAACCGCTCTCACGGAATCATATGGTTCGAGTCCAGCTGGCCTGTTCGGTCCTTCGATGATCGCATGGAGATGATTCAGAACAGCGCAATCAAGATACCGCATCACGAGGTCGGGACTCTTGTCCTTCGGTGCTTGCTTGTTGACCGGCATAGGCAGCCCGGCCTTCTGCTGCACGGCTTTGAACGACTCATATGCAAACCTGACCAGTTCGACATTCTCGCGAACCAACAGATCGAGGCAATTCCCAAGATCGATAACCGCGCCGATCACGAATGGTGCGGGGCAGGCTCCGCGGTTCGCCTTTTGCTGTGCCCACTCTAGCGCTCGTAGCGGGTCGCCCTCCCAGAAATAGATGCCAGTGCCCATCCAGTCGAATTTGCTTCGACCGGGTTCAAGTGGAACCTCGCCTCGCACGGCCTTCAGGCCGAGGTCCTTGTCACACCCGTGATAGCCTAGGACGAAAGAAGTCTGTAATCGGCTCAATTATTGGATTTCTGCTTACCGCCGTACCGATCCGTAAGCTTCCCCTCGGACGTATAGACGCCCTCTTTGATCAGCGATTCGCGTGCCTTTTGCTTATCTGTTGTTGCTTCTCTGGTGTGCTGCTCGATCAATTTTTTTATAGCCGCGCGCTGGGCTTCAGCTGTCATGATCGGTTGTCCGCGAATCAACTCGGCCATTGTCTTTGATCCATGGAGCAGCGTACCGCGACAAAACGACTCTTGCAAATAAGCAACATATGTTGCGCGGATGAGCCGCCGCTGGACTACACATAGCGGCCTCCGAGGTTCTCAGTAAGTGATCAAGCGCACCTTCGCCTTCATTGCCCGGCATGAGCGGTCGCTCTCGGCGGCCAGCATGATCGGCGGCTTCGCCTTCGACAATTACGCCTTCCGCCGGATCGATCTGCCGAACACGCAGCTGGTGTTCATCGGCTACCTGTCGGTCGCCGCCTTTTCGATGCTCATCATGCACGTGCTGGCGGAGCGCGTCGCCAACGGCAAGGAGTGGCCGCGCTGGCGCGCCATCCTGCCCTTCGCCACCCAGTTCGCATTGGGCGGATTGTGGAGCGCCTTTCTCGTTTTCTATTCGCGCACCGCCGTGCTCACCGCCTCGTGGCCGTTCCTCATGGTGCTGGTCGCCATCTTTCTCGGCAACGAGATTTTCAAGCACTACCATTCGCGGCTGGCCTTTGCCGCGGTGCTCTTCTTTTTCGCCCTCGTCTCCTACGCCATCGTCACCCTGCCGCTGTTCACCCACAGCGTGGGCGTGCTGAACTTCCTCTTCGCGGGCCTTCTCGCGCTGATCATCTTCATCATGCTGATGCGCGTGGTGGCCGGCCTCGGGCCGCAGGAGTGGCGCGCCTCGCGGCTGCAGGTGGTGCTGGGCACGGCGCTCACTTACGCGCTGATCAACATCTTCTACTTCGCCGGCGTGCTGCCGCCGCTGCCCATCGCGCTCTCGGCTGGCGGCGTCTATCACTTCGTGGCCAGACAGGGCGACACATACAACGCGATTGCCGAGCCGCAATCCTGGAAGGTGCGCTTCGGTGCGCCCGCGGTGATGCACGTGAAGCCGGGCGATCCGCTTTATCTCTACAGCGCGGTGTTCGCGCCGGTGAAACTGAACACGAAAGTGCAGCACCGCTGGCAGCGCTACGACGCGGCGCATGGCTGGCGTACGGTTTCGACCGTGACCTATGCCATCGCCGGCGGCCGCGACGGCGGCTATCGGGGCTACACGATCTCGCACAAGGTGACGCCCGGGGCGTGGCGGGTGGATGTGGACCTGCCGGATGGCCACATCATCGGCCGGGTGCGCTTCGATGTGCTGCCGGCCAACGGGCCGGTGCAGACGGAACAGAAAACGCTCGGCTAAAGCCAGGCCGCGCGCTTCAATTGCGCCGCAGATGTTAACGGGGTTCTAATCTGCCTGTGGTGTTCTGGTCTTGCTTCAGACTGGAACCCATATGTCCAAGACATCGCGAACACTTTGCACCGCTGTTGCTGCGCTTCTCGCGAGCCCT
>DATIEM010000051.1:0-4058 GCA_035455725.1 Rhizomicrobium sp.
AGTTGGAATGAGCCGCTCGGCCAGATCGTAGACCTTCTCGAAGCCGCTGCGATTGACCACGGCGAGTTCGCCGGTGCGCCAGAGAAATTCCAGCGCCCCCTTTGCCGGACCCCAGCCCCACCACGGCCCCCTGCGGCCGCCGAGATGCAGAAGATCGCGCGCCCGCACCGCGCCATTTTCAGCGACGTGCGCGCGCACTGTCGCGATGACGCGCTTGTCGCCGAAGCGCTCCATCCACTTCACGATTCGCTTGCGCGCGTCGACAAAGCGGTGCTGCCAGTATGGATAGAAGGCGATGGGAATCAGGCAGGAATCGTGCGTCCAGTTCTCGAAGAAGAGCGGCGGCTCTTGCTTCTGCAATCGCTCCAGCTGGCTGGGCCGGTAGGCGCTGTTGCGGGCGAAGAGGATGTGATGGTGCGCCCGCTCCACCACGCGAATGGGATCGAGCTGCACATAGCCGAGCGACTCAATGAGTGTAGGGATTGCGGATGTAGTGCGTGTGGCACGTGCCTCCGACAATCCAGTGCGTGCAAGAATAAGAGCGCGTGCCTGCTCATTGGAGATCACAAACGGTGCGGTCATCCCGATTGCCGACTGCCGATTGCCCCCTGCCGGTTCTTCAGGCGCAGCGGGAGTAGCCGCAGGTGAGGCAGGTGTCGCAGGCCTCGATCTTCACAAAGCTGGGCGAAGAGCAGCGCGGGCACGGTTTCGCCGGCACGCCCTCCGCGCCCACCGCGATGGCGCGGGCTTCCTCGGGCACGATGGTTTCGCGCGGCGTCAGGAAACCGGTGGCGATCATGTGCCGCTCGATCACCTCGCCGATGGCGGCCAGCAGCGACGGCACGTAGCGGCCGCTCATCCATTGGCCGCCGCGCGGATCGAACACCGCCTTCAGCTCGTCCACCACGAACGACACGTCGCCGCCGCGCCGGAACACCGCGCTGATCATGCGGGTGAGGCCGACGGTCCAGGCATACGCCTCCATGTTCTTGGAGTTGATGAAGATCTCGAACGGCCGCCTCCGGCCATCCGCCTGGATATCGTTGATGGTTATGTAGAAGGCGTGATCGGAATCCGCCCACTTGATCTTGTAGGTTTGCCCCAGCAGCACCTCGGGACGGTCCAGCGGCTGCGTCATGTAGACCACGCCGCCTTCCTGTCGCGGCTTCGGCGGCGGCAACGGGAGCGGCAGCGAAGGCTCGACCGGATTTTCGATGGCCGCCGAAATTACACCGGTGGATTCGATCGCCTGCATCGGTTCGAGCACCGCACCACGCACCGCGCTCGGCCGGTAGGTGGTGCAGCCTTTGCAGCCCAGCCCATAGGCCTTCAGGTAAATGTCCTCGAACGCCGCGAAGGAAAAATCCGCCGGCACGTTGATTGTTTTCGAAATCGAGCTGTCGATGTATTTCTGCGCCGCCGCCTGCACGGCGAGGTGCTCGTCCGGCGAGAGCGTCTGCGCGCTGACAAAATAGTCCGGCAGCGCGGCGTCGGCGCCGAACTTCTTGCGGAAGGCGCGCAGCGCGAAATCCTCGACCTGTTCGCTGCTGCTGCTCCCATCCGGCCGCAGCACTTTGCGCGTGTGATGGTAGGCAAACACCGGCTCAATGCCGCTGGAGATGTTGCCGGCGAAGAGTGAGATCGTGCCGGTCGGCGCGATGGAGGTGAGCAGCCCGTTGCGGATGCCGTGCGCGGCGATGCTGTCGCCGATGTCCTGCGGCAATCGCCGGATGTTGGGCCGCGCGAGATATTCGTCGCGATCGAAGAGCGGAAAGGCGCCCTTCTCCTTGGCAATCTCCATCGAGGCGCGGTACGCCGCATCGCGCAACCGCCCCAGCCATCGCTCGATCAATACCAGGCTTTCCGGCGAGCCGTAGCGGATGCGGCAGAAGATCAGTGCATCCGCCAGGCCCGTGACGCCCAGCCCGATGCGGCGTTTCGCCATCGCCTCCGCGCGTTGCTCCGGCAGCGGAAAGCGGGAGATGTCGATGACGTTGTCGAGCATGCGCGCCGCGGTTCGCGTGAGCCGCTCCAGTTCGTCTTCATCCAGCGCCGCGCCATCCTCGAACGGCTGCTTCACCAGCTGCGCCAGATTGATCGAGCCCAACAGACAGGCGCCGTAGGGCGGCAACGGCTGCTCGCCGCAGGGATTGGTGGCGCGGATGGTTTCGCAATAGGCGAGATTGTTCTCGGCGTTGATGCGGTCAATGAAAATGACGCCCGGCTCCGCCGTCTCGTAGGTGGAGCGCATGATGCGGTCCCACAGGCCGCGCGCGCGCACCGTCCGAAATACGTGGCCCTCGAACCGCAGCGGCCAGTCGGCATCCGCTTTCACCGCGGCCATGAACGCGTCGCTCACCAGCACCGACAGGTTGAACATCGTGAGCCGGCCGGGCATGCGCTTGGCCTCGATGAACTCTTCGATATCCGGGTGATCGCAGGCAAGCGTCGCCATCATGGCGCCGCGGCGCGAGCCGGCGCTCATGATGGTGCGGCACATGGCGTCCCACACCTCCATGAAAGAGACGGGACCGGAGGCATCCGCGCCCACGCCGCGCACCTCGGCGCCCTTGGGTCGCAAGGTGGAAAAGTCATAACCGATGCCGCCGCCCTGCTGCAGCGTCAGCGCTGCTTCGCGCAGATGCGAGAAGATGCCGTCCATCGAATCCGGGATGGCGCCCATGACGAAGCAGTTGAAGAGGGTAACGGTCCGCTCCGTGCCGGCGCCGGCGAGAATCCGTCCGGCGGGAAGGAATTTGTGGCCCCTCAATGCGCCCGCGAATTCCGCTGCCCTTGTCTCCCGCTGCTCCGGTGCTTCGGCCTGCGCCGCCGCAAGTGCTACGCGCGCCAACGTATCCTCCGGCTCGCGGTCTACGGGCGTGCCGTCCGCCGCCTTCAGGCGGTATTTCATGTCCCAGATCTGGCGGGAAATCTCGCTCATCGGGCGCCTTTCCGCCTCCTTGAGCGGGGCACTGGAAATAACTCTGTCGGCTGGGAAAGTCAACACATGTTCTTGAAATGTTCGATTCGGCACTGTTTATGTAAGAGTGCTAGTATTCTCTATTGGTTCTGATTCGGAAGGTTGTGCCAGATGTCGAAATTCAGGGTTAAGTTGAAACTTCAGGGGTTCGAACTGGAAATGGAGGGCACACGGGATGAACTTCCCGCCATTGGCGAGAACGTAGGTCGACAGCTGGCAAACTTTATCAGCCCGTCGATGGCAATGATTGAAGGCGAAATATCCACTCCTCCTATCAACGGCACCTCCGTACCAGAAGGAAATGCGGACAGCGTCCGACGGCGCACCAGGCGCCGCCGATCACCACCCGCATCGGGAGTGGGATCAGCCGGAGAAGAAATGAAGGCCATAATTTGGCAACACGATTCGCAGAAACACGGGTCGCCGAGCCAAAGTTGGAACACTGCAACTAAGGCCATTTGGACACTCTACGTGGCGAGCGAAGTGCCTGAACAAAGCACGCTTACGTCCAAGCAAATCGCTGATACGTTTAATAAGCACTTCAAACAGGCGGGAATGATAATGGTGGGCAACGTCACTCGCGATTTGGGGAACGCGAAGCTCAAAAAGCCAAGCCCGGTAGGCGAGGACGCAACACACGAACCTTCCGGCTGGTTCTTGACGGACGAAGGGCGGCGGCAGGCACAGCAGCTCGTCGCTTCGAAAGAATAGCGACCAGCTCGGGCGTGGCATTAGTTGAGCGAACGAGGATAATTGGAGCTCTGGCACCGCCGCTGGATCATCTACTTGCGTCTCAATTCGTTGATGAGTTCATATCGAGTGAGCGACGGTTCATTCAAAGAGACTGGGAGCCAGCAGAACTCGACGGCGGACAGTTCTGTGAGGTCGCTGCTAGGATATATTATCACCAAGATTCTGGGACACTGAACCAGACCAAGCGCTTCGACGAGTGCATGAAGTATCTGGAGAACGACGCGGTTAGTCACGCCATTACCCCGAGGTACGATTCGTTGCATGTCGTACGAGTGCTCAGAACCGCATATAAGTTTAGAAGCCAACGAGGAGCGGTACACATCTC
>DATIEM010000052.1:0-11089 GCA_035455725.1 Rhizomicrobium sp.
GCGGCGCGTTCGGCGCGGATGATTTCCCAGGCAGCCTGGTCGCGCCGCTCGGATGCCGCGAATTGTGCATTGGCACGGCTATGCGCGGCGCTCTTCTCGGACGCGGATCTGGTGTCGGCCATGGGATTGCCTTTCGCTGAAAGAAAAAGGGCGGCGGAAAACCCGCCGCCCCCGTTTCGTCTGGTCAGACGGCCTTGAGATTGGCCGCCTTGGAGCCCCGCGCGTCGGGCTGGATGTCGAACGACACCTTCTGCCCTTCGGTCAGGGTGCGCAGGCCGGCCGCTTCCACGGCCGTGGCATGGACGAACACGTCCTTGCCGCCGCCTTCCGGAGCGATGAAGCCGAAACCCTTGCTTGTATTGAAGAATTTGACAGTACCGATGGTCATCTTTTTCCTTTGGATCATCGAAAGTTCCGCGCAGGCGACCACCGCCTCACACGGACGTGGAAAACGATAACATCAGGTTTCGGAAGGTTTCGGCTGGTCAGGCTCGCAACGAAGCGGGTCGGATCAACGGCAGAAGCGCTTCGTCTGACGGGACGTAAGAACCACGTGCGCAGAGATATAGGGGCTCCGGCATGAAAAAGCAATCAATGGCCGGAACCCGGCGGTCCCGCCATTTTATCGGAGTCGGGAGCTTCGTCTTGTTCAAACTCCTTCTCCAGGCCGCTCGCCAGCGCGTGCCAGCTCGCGGCCAAATTCAGGTAAGATCCTTTCATTTCGGGCGTGGGAGCATCGACGGCCGTCGCGAATGCCGCCTCGGCCATTTCCCGGTAACGCTGCGCGCGCTCGACCGGCGGCAGCAAATCAAAAGCTCTGACCAACTTCAAATCCGGCGTTCCAAACCGAAACGCAAACGCTCTCTTTCTGCGGCGGTTCCCCGGCTCCGGGAACCGGAGAGCAGCCGCACCGTTGCCAAAAGCTAGGGAACTCACATGCAGCTGCTGGAAGAATATGCCGAGCATGCAAGGAGCTGCCGCGAAGCGGCTGCCAAGGCGCTGCATCCCGAGGAGCAGGAACATCTGCTGCAGATGGCGGAACGCTGGGAGACTTTGGCGCGTCAACGTGCGGCCCACCTCCACCTTGAGGATGTGCTGGCGCAAATTCTCGGCGGGACTGGCAATGCGGGGGCCGCCTAGCGAAAGAGCGGATCAGGCTTCAAGACCGGTATAGGCGAGGCTGGCGAGGCGCTGCATTTCAGCCGCAGACATTTCTCCTGTCATCACCGCGCCCAGCACGTTGTCCTGCCAGATGCACACCCGTAGCTCGCCCTGCTTGAATTGATCGAAGCGCGCGGGGCCCGAAGGGCGGCGCAAATACAGCGCAAACATCCGGTTGTCGCGGTGGCGATAGAGCAGCTCCACCGCCTTGCCACCGGGGACGTTGGCGTAGACGCGCATCCCCGTCAGGCGATAGCCCATGCGCGAGAGGTCCGGCACGCCCACATGCATCGCGAGCGTCGCCGCCAGCGTGTGTGTCGCCGCGCCTTGATCTGACGCTCGCACGGGAATGATTGCCTGTGTCGGCAGGGTGTCGCTGCGTGCCGCCAGTGCTTCCTCGATGATGGGCTCTTCGTGCGGCGTGCTTTGGCGATAGAGCAGCGAGCCGCCGATCAGCAGCATCAGCGCCGCGGCAATGCCGGCGATCGCCTCGATGGAGAACAATGCCTGACGATTACGGCGCCGATGCGCCTGATTTTCGATCGTTTGAATCCATTGCACCGGCAGCGGGTCGCCAGCGAGGGTGCCGTAGATCTGGGTCAGGCGCGCCTTGTCGGCTTCGAACAGCGCCACGCGGGCGGCAAGCTCAGGATTGCCCGCGAGATTTTGCTCGAAGGCTTGTCGCGCTTCCTCCGCCAGCTCGCCATCGATGTAGGCGTGCAGCTGCTCGTCGTGGGTGGCCGGCTCTGCGATCATCCTCTTGCCTTCCGGCGCTCGTCCAGACTGGTCACCGTTGCGGCTTCCGGCGGAACACCGTGATCCAGCGCGTGGCGCAACCGTTCGCGGGCGCGCGCGAGCCGCGACATGACCGTGCCAATCGGGATGGCGAGCTCTTTCGCAATTTCGGCGTAGCTCATGCCTTCCAGGCCAACCAGCAGCAAAATCTGCCGGTGCTCGGCCGTGAGCCCGTTCATCGCTGCGGTGAATTCGTGCAAGGGCGCCCGATCCGCCGGCGGCACGCTGATGGCGAAATCATCGCTCATCTCCGTGATATCTTCTTCGATGCCCCTGTGGCGCCTGCGGCGCAATTCGTCGATGTAGAGATTGTGCAGGATCGAACGGAGCCAGCCGCCCAGCTTCTCCCGCTCCCGCAACCGGTCGGATTGGCGAAGCGCGCGTTCAAGACAGTCTTGCACCAAGTCGTCTCCGGCAGTCATGCTTCCGCTCAGGGCGGCTGCGTAGCGGCGCAATGAAGGCAGCTGCGCGATCAGCGCCGTGGTAAAGTCCCGGTCTGTCCCGCTTCTCAGCACATTGCCGCGTTATCGCGTACCCCTTCGAAATCGCGACGGTAACCACGCCTATCCTTGACCGGCTTTTGCTCCTGGTCGGCTTTGGCCTGGAACCTCCACGCGTCTTTGACGTGCCGCCTTGCCTGGTTATTCCGGACCTGGGGCCCTTGTTACAACAGCATAAATTTTGGGTAAGCGCGGAATATAGAGCAAATCCGGTGCGTCTGGTTCCCAGACAGGTCACTGCCGTCCTGCCCGGACCAACCACTCGAAGGGGATGTCAATGAAAACCGCTCTTGGAATTGCCTGCGCCTTGGCTCTCGGTGCACTGCCGCTCAGCGCCGCCGCTGCCGGCTCGAAGTATTCCCAGCACAATCTGGTTTCGGACCAAGCCGGCCAGGCCGATACCACCGACCCCGAATTGGTTAACCCGTGGGGTGTTTCACACGCCGGCAACAACTTTCCCAACTGGGTTTCCGACAACGGCACGGACCGTTCGACGGTCTACTCGAGGACGAACGGCGCCAAGTCGCTGTCGGTTGGCGTTGCCGGTGCGCCTACCGGCACGGTGTCCAATTCCACCGGCGGCTTCATCGTCACCAAGGGCGCCAACAGCGGTTCCGCCAGCTTCCTGTTCGATACAGAATCCGGCACCATCCTCGGCTGGAGCCAGAGCGTCGACGCGAACAATGCGGTGGTGGCGGTCGACAACTCGGCCAAGGGCTCTGCTTACAAGGGCCTCGCAATCGATGCGCCGTCGAAGCAGCTCTATGCTGCCGATTTCGTCAAGAACCAGGTCCAAATCTACGACACCAACTTCAAGCTGGTCGGCCATTTTACCGACAGCTCGCTTCCCAAGCACTTCGCCCCATTCAATGTCACGGAGCTGAACGGAAAGTTGTATGTGGCATTCGCCAAGCGGAAGAAGGGCGGCATCGATGAAGTCGACCGCAAAGGATTTGGCTATGTCGATGTTTTCGACACCAGCGGCAACCTCCAGCAACATCTGATCTCGAACGGCAATCTGAATGCGCCTTGGGGCATGACCATCGCGCCGAGCGACTTCGGGCAGTTTGCCAATGCACTGCTGGTCGGGAATTTCGGTGACGGCAAGATCAATGCATATGACCCAAACACGGGCGCCTTTCTCGGCACCCTCAAGGGCACGAACGGCAAGGCCCTTGTGATCGATGGCCTGTGGTCGGTTGATTCAGGACCGGCCACCAATCAGGTCAGCTTTACCGCCGGCCCTGATGATGAGCAGCACGGTCTGTTGGGGCTGATCACGCTGGCGCAGTAGCCTCAAAAGGTCAAAGGCGGCGCAGGCAAATCGTCTGCGCCGCTTCTTGCGCGCTGCGGATCGAGTGCGACGTAGATCAGCACCGCCAATGCAGCAAGATCGAGCACATAATCGTAGCGATAGTCGCAGGCGAGAGAGATAAAGAAAAAGCTGAACGCGAATGCGATAGCGCCGCACAGCATGGCGATCATTGAAATGTCCTGCGTCCGGCGACGCCAGATCAGGAAGCCGAGCTCTGCAATCATGAGGACGATGAAAATGATGTGCGAAAAGATCGGCGTGTGCACGAACAGTTTGCCATAGGCGTCCGCAAATTCGTCCCGCCAACTGAAGCGGGTGTGAAAACCCAGTGATTCCATAGTTTGCGGTGGCCCACGCAATCCCACCACGTAGGGAACGCAAAGGGAGATATTCGGCGTCAGCGTCACCCAGCGGAACGCCTTGGCGCGGGCATGCAGATAATCGGCAGGATCATGTGCGATCAAATCCAGCCACGCATTTCGCAACACGGCGTCCGGCACCTGTTCGAGCCCTGTCTGCAACGGCGCCGAGCGTGCCAGAAAATCGCTGCGCACCGGCGAATAAAGCCGCACGCCATCGCTGCGCATCAGGTGGAGCAACGCCGGATCCTTCTGCTGGAGGATGTTGAGCGGCAGCTTTGCATCCGTCGCCAATCCGCCGATGAGATCGTATAGTTCCAGGCGTTTCAATTGCCGCGATACGCCCGCGTCAGGGACCAGCCGCATGTTCAGCGCGGCCGTGGCCGCAAGCGCAATGAGGGTTGAGAGAGCGAGCACGGCCCCGCTGCCGTAAACCCCTGCGCGCCAGCTTTCCGTTTGCCGCCGCCAGATCCACAGCAGCGAACCTGCGCCGGCCAGCATCATGATCGCACCGTTCTGGCGGGTTATCCCCGCGAGCACGAGGAACAGAAACGAGAGGGCAATCAGGCCAAAGCGCCATGCCGGCCGCTTCCAGATTCGCGCCAGATGCGCCTGGGCGACAAAGCCGGCCACGGTTGCATTGGCAAACAGCACATCCTTCCAGACGATGCCCTGATAAAGCACGACCTGCGGCGTGAGGAGGCAAAGCGCGACGATCACCGGCGCGGTCCAGGCGGGCCGCCGCACAACCCAGAGCAGGCTGAATAGGCTGAGGAAGAAGATCAGCGCCGTCACGGCCACGAACACGCCGGCACCTGGTAGCAGCCAATCGGAAACCCCCAGGAGCCAGGACATCGCGGGCGGGTGCCAGCCACTATAAACCCCGGTGCGCCCTTCGAGCAGCTGCACCAGCGAGTCGTAGGAAAGGTGCCCCGGCCAGCACATCGCCATTGAAAAGACAAAACCCGCCCCCATAACCAGGGCCGTGGCATAGGCCGGCGCGCGCGAAGCGGAGGGCTCGCGGCACTTCAGCAAATTGCCTCGTGCGTGGGGCATAGGGTATCTAGATCGCTGAAGGGATCAGCCGTGACAAATCCAATTTTCCAGGACCGCACCGGGCGGCGCGCGGCGCGTGTCACGCGTCTCGGCTGGCTGATCGCGGCGCTTAGCCTGGTCTTGGGCGTGATCTTCGCGGCGACCCTGTTTGCGCCCTCGCGCATGGAGGCTGCCCGCCTGCCTGGCCAGATCAGCGCCCTTCATATCCAGACGCTGGAAAAGGAAGCCGCCGAGCCCACCCTGATGCGGCAAGCCGAACAACTGGCCGCCGAGGCTCGCGCCAAGCGGCTGAAGATGCTGCTCAAGCGGATCGCCGGCCGCCAGCGCGCCGCCCGCATCCACACCAGCGCCAAACTGGCCCACCCCGGCCGCCCCTTGTCGATCGCCTTCTTCCCCAACTGGGAGCCCTCCGCCTACGATTCCCTCCGCGTCGCATTGCCGACCTTGGATTGGGTGGTTCCCACCTGGCTGAGCCTCCAGGGGCCCGACCTCAAGCTCACGGATGCCTACAACAAGAAAGTCGATCAGTTGATCCGGCGGCGTCCCAAGGTCGCCATTCTTCCCGTCATCCAGAACTCCACCCTCGGGCATTGGGATGGACCGGGGATGGCAAAGCTGCTCGCCGATCCGACGCGGCGCACCGGCCTCATCCGCGATGTGTCCGCCTACCTCGCCACCCGCAAGCTGCAGGGCATCGTGGTGGATTTCGAAGCCATGCCGGATTCCGCGCTGCCGGACCTGGGTTCATTCCTGAAAGAGCTGCGCGTCGCGTTTGCACCGCGTGGCTGGACCGTGGCGGTCGCCGCGCCTTTCGCCAACGACAAATGGCCGTTCGCGAAGTTCGCCGCCGATGTCGATTACACCCTGCTGATGGCCTATGACGAGCACGCCTCGCCGCACGCGCCGGGCAGCATCGCAGGCCAGTCGTGGTTCGAGAATTTGCTCGACCGGCGGATGGAAGTGTTGTCGCCGGAACGCACCATCGTCGCCATCGGCAGCTACGCCTACGACTGGAATGCCGATGATGTCGACAACCAGTCGTTCGAGGAAGCGGTGATCGCGGCGAACGACGCCGACGCCACGGTCCAGTTCGATCCGCAGACCAACAACCCCCATTTCTCCTATGTGGAAGACGATGAGGATCGCACGCGCCACGACGTGTGGCTGCTGGATGGTGTCACCGCCTACAATCAGATCCACGCCGCCGATGTGTATCGGCCCGCGGGCTATGCGCTGTGGCGGCTGGGCAGCGAGGATCCCTCGATCTGGTCGGTGATGGGCCGCAACTACGGCGCGCCGGCGCCCGCGGGCCTGCACGAAATCCCCACCATCGAAGATATCGATTTCGAAGGCGCCGGCGAATTGCTGCGGGTGGAAGCGCAGCCGCAATCGGGCGCGCGCAATTTCGAAGTGGAGCGGGCCACTGGCGACATCGACGACGAGACCTATACCAAGCTGCCGACCGGCTATGTGATACGCCAGTTCGGCGCCGCCAAAAAAACCGTGGCGCTGACCTTCGACGATGGCCCCGATCCGGAATGGACGCCGCAGATTCTCGACATCCTGCGCGCCGAGCACGTGCCTGCCACTTTCTTCGTCATCGGCAGCAATGCGGAAGCCTATCCCGAACTGGTGCAGGACATGGTGGACGACGGCAACGAAGTCGGCAATCACACCTTCACCCACCCCAACCTGTCCGAAACGCCCAACACCGTGGTGTCGCTGGAGCTGAACGCGACCCAGCGGCTGTTTCAGGCGCTCACCGGCCGCTCCATGCGGCTGTTTCGGCCGCCCTATCTGGGCGATGCGGAACCGACGGATGCGGTGGAGATCGTGCCGGTGCAGGTGGCGCAGGATATGGGCTACATCACGGTTGGCGAACACGTCGATCCGGTGGATTGGGAGTTGCCGGGCGTCGACAACATCGTGAAGCGCGCCGTTGATCTTGTGCATGGCGCCAAGCCAAATTCGCCGCGCAACATCATCCTGTTCCACGACGCGGGCGGCGACCGCTCGCAAACCGTGGCGGCGCTACCCATCCTGATCGAAAAGCTCAAGGCGCAGGGCTACCGCTTCGTGCCGGTTTCTTCTCTGGTCGGTTTAAGCCGCGATCAGGCGATGCCGCCGCTCGCCGGCAGCATGTCGCTGATGGCCGACCGCGTGGTGTTCTATGCCTTCAGCAGGCTCGGCCGGCTGCTGCATCTCTGCTTCCTGGCGGCGATCTGGCTCGGCATCGGGCGCGTGCTGTTCCTCGTGGTCCTCGCGTTGCGCAATCTGCACAACGAGCATCGGCAGGCGAAGGCGCCGGTGTCGGACGATTTGCAGGTGTCGGTGGTGATCCCCGCCTACAACGAAGAGCGGGTGATCGCGCGCTCGGTGCGCCGCATCCTGGAAAGCAGCCACCGCAATCTGGACGTCGTCGTGGTGGACGATGGCTCGCAGGACGACACTTTCGGTGTGCTCAGCGCGAGCTTCGCCTCCAACGGGCGTGTCACGCTCCTGCGCATTCCGAACTGCGGCAAGGCGCACGCGCTGAATGTTGGCCTCTCGCACGCAAAAGGCGACGTGGTGGTGGCGCTGGACGCCGACACGATCTTCCAGCGCGATGCCATCGCGCGGCTGGTGCGCTGGTTCGCCGATCCGAAAGTCGGCGCGGTCGCCGGCAATGCCAAGGTCGGCAATCGCATCAACATGATCACCCGCTGGCAGGCGCTGGAATATGTCGGCGCGCAGAATCTCGAGCGCCGTGCGCTGGCCGCACTGGGCACCTTGACGGTCGTGCCGGGGGCGATCGGCGCGTGGCGACGCAGCGCGGTGGAGCAGTTGGGCGGCTTTCCGGGCGACACCGTGGCCGAAGATCAGGATCTCACCATCGCGCTGCAGCGCGCCGGCTATCGCGTGCTGTTCGACAGTTCGGCGGTCGCCTGGACGGAAGCGCCGACCACCTTCAAGGGCTTGGCGCGGCAGCGCTTCCGCTGGGCTTACGGCACCCTGCAGTGCCTGTGGAAGCACCGCGCCGTGACGTTCCGTCCCCGCTTTGGCGCGCTCGGGCTCGTAGCGCTGCCGCAGGTCTGGCTGTTCCAGATCGTGCTGACGGCGCTCGCGCCGGTCGCGGACCTGCTGCTGTTCTGGCAGCTCGCCTGGCAGGGCGCTGCGTATCTGGAGCACGGCGCGGAGTTCAACAATGATAGTCTCATCAAGGTTGGACTCTACTACGGCCTGTTCGTGGTGCTCGACATGGCGGCGGCCGCCTTCGGGCTGCTGGTGGAAGGCAATGAAGACAAGCGGCTGCTGGTCAGCCTGCCGCTGCAGCGCTTCGGCTACCGCCAGCTGATGTATTACGTTGTGGTGCGCTCGATTTTCTCGGCGCTGAAAGGCGCGGTGGTGGGCTGGGGCAAGCTCGAGCGCACGGCAACCGTCGCCCCGTTCGAAACGCAGGAAGCCTAGGCTGGCACCCCGCCGAGCCACACCGCGGCCGGCATGAGATCATCCGTCAACGCGACGAGGTCGGCGCGGGCGCCGGGCGCGATCGCGCCGCGGTCTTCGATACCCAAGAAGCGTGCCGGCGTGCGCGAGGCAGAGATCAGCGCATCCTGCAGCGCAATGCCCGCGAGCTGCACCGCATTGCGCACCGCAGATGCCATGTCGAGATGCGCGCCGGCCAGCGTACCCGCATCGGTCACGAGCCGCCCTTCGCGCAAGAAGATCGTCGTGCCCAGCAGATCGAATTCACGCACGTCCGCGCCGACGCTGGGCATGGCGTCGGTGACAAGCGCGATTCCGTCAGCCCCTTTCGCCGCGAACGCCGCGCGGATCGATACCGGATCGACATGCAGCCCATCGACAATGATGCCCGCGATCAGCGGTTTCTCTGACAGTGCGGTGCCGATGATGCCCGGCGCGCGCCCGCTCAGCGGCGGCATCGCATTGAACAGATGGGTGATGCCGGTCAGCCCCTCCTGCATCGCGCGCAACATGATTTCTGCGCTCGCTTCGCTGTGGCCGGCACTGACGCGAATCCCCTTGGCGCAGAGCGCGCCGATGAATCCTGGCGGCACGCATTCCGGCGCCAGTGTGATGACCGCATGGGGAAGATCGGCGAGGCGGCCCATCCATTCGAGATCGCCCATCTCCGCCTGGGCGATAACATCCTTCCGGTGCACGCCAGCCCGCGCCGAATTGAGGAACGGCCCTTCCAGATGGAGCCCCAGCACGCCGTCTCGCGCGCTCGCCTCGCGCGCCGCCGCAATGGCCGTTTTCATTGTCTCGCGCGTGTCGGTTATCAGTGTTGGCAGCAGGGCAGTGGTGCCGAAGGGGCGATGGGCGCGGGCAATGGCGCGCATGGCATCGGCTGAAGGGTCGTCGTTCAGCAGCACGCCACCGCCGCCGTTCACCTGCAGGTCGATGAAGCCGGGCGCCAGAAAGGCGCCCTCCGGCAGGCGATCCTGTTCACACGCAGCGGGCACATCTTTTCGGCGGACCACAGCGAGAATGCGGCCATCTTCAACGAGAACGGCCGTGTCGTCGCGCCACCCGCGGCCATCGAACAGCCGCTCGGCGAAAATGGCGCGCTTGTTCTGCCACATGGTGCGTTCCGTCCGCTGCGCAAGAACGTTACTCTAGTATGGCAGCCGAGCGAACCATGCCCGATTTACCGTCCGCACCTGCCACTCTGCTGACCGAGCAAATCAGCCCACGCTACGTAGAGCTGGATGCCTGGCCGGTGCCCGAGATTCTTGCCGCCATGTACGAGGGTCAGCTAGCGGCGGTGGCCGCCGTGGGGCCAGCGCTGAACGCAATCGCTGCGGCGGTGGAAGATGCCGCCCGTGTCCTCGGCGAGCAGGGGCGGCTGGTTTATGTCGGCGCCGGCACTTCCGGCCGCATCGGCGTGCAGGACGGCAGCGAGCTCACGCCGACCTTTGACTGGCCGGCGGAGCGGCTCGTCTTCCTGATGGCCGGCGGCTTCGACGCGCTCGTACACAGTGTCGAGGGCGCCGAGGACAACGAGGAGGATGGCGCCCGCGCGATAGGCGAGGCGAATGTCGGTGCAAGCGATGTGGTGATCGGCGTCGCCGCCAGCGGCACCACGCCCTATACGGTGGGCGCATTGCGCGCAGCGCGCGATGCCGGCGCCGTCACAATTGCCATCGCGAGCAATGCTAATGCGCCGCTGCTGCAGGTGGCGCGCCATCGCATCCTGCTGCAAACCGGCGAAGAGGTGATCGCCGGCTCCACCCGCATGAAAGCGGGCACCGCGCAGAAAATCGTGCTCAATCTGTTTTCCACCGCGCTGATGGTGCGGCTCGGCCGCGTCTGTCGCGGGCTGATGGTGCACATGCGCGCCACCAACGCCAAGCTGCGCCGCCGCGCCGAAGCGATCGTGCGCGAGTTGGCGCAGTGCGACGAAAAAACGGCCGGGCAGTGTGTGGAACAGGCTGACGGCGATGTGAAGCTCGCGGTGCTGTTGGCGCGTGGTGTGGAACGGAGCAAGGCGGTGCAGTCGCTTGCCAGGCACGGCGGCAATCTGCGGCTGGCGATGGCGGATATATCAACCCGCAATGGCTGAGCGACTGCAAAGCGCCATGGCGCGCGAAATCGCGGAAATTCCTGCGGCCGCCGAAAGGCTGTTCAGCACCCACGAACCGATTGCGCAGATTGCCAGCCGGGTAAAGGCGTTCGCGCCGCGCATGGTAGTGTTCTGCGGCCGCGGCAGCTCCGGCCATGTTGGCGTCTACTTGCGCTATCTGGTGGAAGCGAAACTGTCGCTGCTGACGTCCGCGGCGGCGCCATCGGTGTTCACCGCCTATCGCGCGCGGCCGGACATGCGCGGCGCGCTGTTCATCGTCATCTCGCAATCGGGCCGCAGCCCCGATCTCGTCACCGCCACGCAGGCCGCGCGCGCG
>DATIEM010000053.1:0-3423 GCA_035455725.1 Rhizomicrobium sp.
GCGCTCGTAATCGAGCCCGCTCATCAGCACGCGCGCGCCGTTGCCCTCGCCGCCCAGCACGTTTTCTTGCGGCACTTCGCAATCTTCGAAGATCAGTTCGCACGTATCGCTGCCCCGCATGCCGAGCTTGTCCAGCTTCTGCGCGGTGCGGAAACCCTTCATGCCCTTCTCAATAATAAAGGCGGTGATGCCGCGCTGTCCGGCGACCGGATCGGTCTTCCCATACACCACCAGGGTGTCGGCTTGTGGGCCGTTGGTGATCCACATCTTGGTGCCATTCAGCACATAGCGGTCGCTCTGCTTCTTGGCGCGCAGCCGCATGGAGACGACGTCGGAGCCCGCGTTGGGCTCGCTCATGGCTAGCGCGCCGACATGCTCGCCGGAGATCAGCTTTGGCAGGTAGCGCTTCTTCTGCGCATCGTCGCCGTTGCGGCGAATCTGGTTGACGCACAGGTTTGAGTGCGCGCCATAGGACAAGCCGATGGAGGCCGAGCCGCGGCTGATCTCTTCCATGGCGACGCAGTGCGCCAGATAGCCGAGCCCGGCCCCGCCCCATTCTTCCTCCACCGTGATGCCGAGCAGCCCCAGTTCGCCAAGTTGCGGCCACAGCTGGCGGGGGAAGGTGTTGCTGCGGTCTATCTCGTCGGCAATCGGGGCGATGTGGTCGGAGGTGAAGCTGCGCACGGTGTCACGCAGCAGATCGACATCGTCGCCAAGGTTATAGTCGAGCGTGGGATACGAGTTGGGAATCATCAGACCAGTCCGCGAGAGCGTGCGACCTTAGCGCAATTTCCGCGCGATTTCCGAGTCGTTCATAACAATAGGGGTTCTTTCTACATCGCCGGCGGCAGGGACATCGGCGGCGCCAGGGTGCCGAGCGCGCTCGCCGCAATCAGGATGAGGCCGCCGAGCGCCAGCTCCGACCACACGCTGCGCCGCAGCCAATCGGAATAGCGCGGCTGCGATTCAAGGCGCGGCATCAGGTAGAACCGGTTGAAACAGGCAAAGCCGATCAGCGCCACGACCAGCGCGACTTTCACGGTCAGCACCTCTCCGTAAGCCGAGCCGAGCAGGCGCGGCCAGTCCCGCACAATGAACAGCGCGTTGCCAATTCCCGTGGCCAGAGCGACAACCACCGCAGCAACGCCGAGTTCGGAGAACCGCCGCAACACGGAGAGCGTTTCGCCCGGCTGTGCGGCGGTTGCAGTCAGCAGCGCCGGCAATGTCGCCAGGCCTCCGAGCCAAAACCCGACCGCCAGCAGGTGCGCGGCGTCGATCCCCTCATGCACAAAGCGGAGAGCGCCCGGGTCCATCGTGGCGTGACCGGTGAGCGCGATGCTTGCCAGCAGCAGAGCGGAGGCGACGGCCGTGCCAACCTGTCGCGCCGGGTCCGTCCCCAGGGTGAGGAGCAGCACGATAATCGACAGGCCAACGTGCCAACTCCAGGCCGTGCCGAACTCCGTCTGCGACAGCACTGCGCCGATCAGCTGCGGCTCCAGCACAGGTTGCCAGCTGCCCATCATCGATCCTGCGACGCAGAGGAGCCACAGGAGGGAAGTCAGCAGCGCGCCGAAGGCAGCGTAGCGGATGGGAACCCGGAGCCGGCCGCAAGCATCGGAGGCATCTGTGTCACGCGGCAGCGCAAGACAGAATGTGCTTGCGCCGAACACGAAGATGCACGTCCCGAAGTGCAGCAGCCTGCAGACGGTCAGCACTGCGGAGAGGCTCATTCAGGGCGCGACCGTGAACGCATAGCTGCCTTCGGTGCGGTGCGTATCGACAGAAACCGCGTGCCACCGGACACGATAAGCGCCCGCGGGCAGCGGCTTCAGCGGCACGGTTATCGTCGTTCCCTGTATCGTGGCCGCGCCGGCCGCGGCGGATTGGCCGCGCGGGTCCGTCACGGTGGCGCCGCTGAAGAGAGGCTCCAGCTGCTCGCTGAACTGCAGCTGCAACGTAGCGGGGCTTTGATGCAACACGGCGCCCGCCGAGGGGTGCGCGTGTTCCAGCATGGCGTGCGCGGCGGCGGCGCTGCTGTAGAGCACCGCCGCGGCAACTACGAGCGACCGGCCAGGCAGCATCATGGGAACAACGGCCTCCCGAGCGAGTGGGGGAAAATATCGTCCAGATAAAAGTGGAGCTGGGCGATGGCCCCGATGTTGCTGCCGGTTGCGTGGTTCACGGGAAGGATGGCCTCGACACCGAGTTGGATCTGTTGCCCCGACCAGATCACCCCCGGATCGATCGTGCCGGTGGTAGGCCCGCCATCGCGGTCCAGCGGCGAACTCAAGCTGAATTCCACCACCGGCGTGAGGCGCGAGAGAAATGGGCCGAGTCCCACGTCCCGCACATTGGTCTGAAGATATGAGAGGCTGTATTCCAGCGCGCCGCCCCATTCGATCGTGTGCGGCTCGTCGTGGCTGCCGGGAATGCCGTATCCCACGAGGCCCGTCACCGCAAAGGGCCGCAGCCAGGCGGCGCTGTCGGGCAGATCGCCAAAGCCCTTCCCGAATTCGATCTTGGGCGTGTAACCGGATGCCGCTTCCGCGCCGATGCTGCGCGAGCCCGTCCCGCCTACTTCCCAGCTGAAAGCGAGGGAGGCGATGAACTCATGCTCCTCGCTTCGCGCGACCTGCAGGATAGGCGTGACCTCGAGATTGTCGAAGCCGGATGCGGATGGCGCGCCATCCGGCTTCGCGTGCACGTAGCCTTCTCCGAAGGAAATCGCGAAGCCCGGAAAAATCGATTTCGAGTACTCCATCGAATACTCGGTTTCGGTCACCGGCACGCCATCGTCGAGGTGGCGGAAGATCGAAATGGTCGGCAGCGCGAGCTCGTCCGCCGCGAACGGATCGTCGGTGGCGATGGTCGCCGGAAAGAACCGCGGGCCGACGATGCCATGGCCCTGCGCCGCCGCCCACGGCAGCGCCACCATCAGCAATCCGGCGGCCGCAGCAGCCCGGCGCATGCCAAACCCTCTTGATAATTGGTCGCAGCTTCAGACTAGGTTTGCCGGACCTGGTCAATGGGCCACGGTGTTGCGCCCGGCCAGCGGGAATGGCGGTTTGCCGGCTTGCTTCACAAGGGGAGCCGCCTCTGCTACATGCCGCCCCCTCGCGGTCGTGGCGGAACGGTAGACGCGCTAGCTTGAGGTGCTAGTGGGGCAACCCGTGGAAGTTCGAGTCTTCTCGACCGCACCACCCTACGCTCCTGCGGAGCTTCGGGTGGCAGGCCATCCTTCGCCTGGCCCTGCCAGAATGGAGCCCATGAATGGCCAGTTCTAACTATCGCTCTCTGGAACACGATCTGGGCGAAACCGCCGACGCGTTGCGCGAGACGGTTCGCGGCTTCACGGAGGACAAGATCGCGCCCATCGCAGAGGAGATCGATCGCACCAACGTGTTTCCGCGCCAACTTTGGCCT
>DATIEM010000054.1:0-9816 GCA_035455725.1 Rhizomicrobium sp.
TCGGCTGCAGCATGGGCAATTACACCAGCCCGTGACTCGCAGCCTGGAACCGCACTCGACTGTAAACAGCCCGTTAAGGTTCCGCTTAGCGCGGGCTTAACCGCGATTGCGCCACACTGGCCCTTCCTCCAGAGGGGCAAAGGAGCATGGGCGCGGCAGGCGTTCTGCCCGTGAAGTTCAGGCCGCCCTCGCGCCTTGCGTGCGAGCAGCTGGAGCTCGCGCTGCGCAATCTGCGCCCCAATTCGGTGCTGATGCCGATCTTCGGCCTCATCACCTGCGCCATCTTCTATCAGTGGCTCGAGGTGCCTCGGCTGGCGACATGGCTCGCCATCGTGCTGGTGGGCGGATTGCCGCTCGGCGTCGTCTGCCGCTTCTACGATCCGCTGCGCGCGATGGAGGGCGGCGACTGGCAGCTGCGCGCCGGCGCCGGCTATCTCGTGTTCGCGCTGTCGTGGGGCTCCATGGGGTATTTCCTGTGGGTGCCGGGAAACGACCAGGCCGATCTCTTCATCGTCATGCTCCTCGCCTGCACCTTGGCGGGCAACGCCGCCCTGATCGGCGCCAGCCTGCCGCTCACCGCCATCGGCTTTGCGGTGTACGGCGGAGTCCTGACCCTGGCGCCGCTGCAGTCCGGCGGCCGGCTCTACAATGGCATCGCCCTGATGGCGCTTCTCTACACCGGCTATCTCGCCTGGCTGTCGCGCAACTTCTACGCCACCGCGCGCGCCATGCTGCTTTTGCGAGACGACAAGAACGACCTGATCGACAAGCTCGCCGCCGCCAAGGTGTCCTCCGACGACGCCCGCGACCGCGCCGAAACGGCCAGCCGCGCCAAGAGCGAATTCCTCGCCAACATGAGCCATGAGCTGCGCACGCCGCTGAACGCCATCATTGGCTTCTCCGAAATGCTGAAGACGGAAGGCGCGATCGCCAGCCGCAAGGAATATGCCGACATCATTCACGCCTCCGGCCAGCACTTGCTCGAGCTGATCAACGACATTCTCGATCTGGCAAAGATCGAGGCGGGCCGCGTCACCTTGCGGGAAAGCTGGATCGATCTGCCCGCACTATTGGCCGACTGCCTGCTGCTGATGCAGCACCGCGCGCGCAGCGGAAACCTGCGCCTTCTTTTCGAGGGACCGGAGCCCTGCCCGCGCGTGTTCGGCGACGAGAAGGCGCTCAAGCAGATCGTGCTCAATCTGTTGTCGAACGCGGTGAAGTTCACGCCGGCGGAGGGCCGCGTTGTGCTCCGCGTCGAGGAGCAGGCCGGCGGCGCGCTTTCCATCGCCGTGGCGGACACCGGCGCCGGCATCGCGGAGGAAGATCTGGGGCGCGTGTTCGAAAGCTTCGGGCAGGGCCGCCATGACGTGGCGCAGGCCGACAAGGGAACCGGGCTCGGCCTTCCCATTGTTGTGGGACTGGTGAAAGCGCACGGGGGGCGGGTGGAGCTGGACAGCGAGCCGGGGCGCGGCACCACGGTGACGATTTATCTGCCGGCGGAGCGGATTTCCCGCGCCGCAAGGGTGAAACTCGCCTCCTAGGCGCCCGCCGGCCGTGAAAATTCACCGGCTGTTTACCATACCGAGTTCCGAAACCTTTACACGAAAGCGCGATGATCGAGGCGCTGCAGCAGCCCCAGGACCATGCGCCTCCGGCCTTCCTCTCATCGCGTCTCCAGCGAAGCCGATTTCGAGCTGGATACGTTGCGCCTGCGCTTCACCAATCGCGCGGTCGAGGACGGCTATCGCGCCGACATGCTCGACCAGTCGCGGCGGATCGTTTGTCTTTATCTGGTCGCGGCGGCGGTTCTGTATCTCAGCTTCGGCGTACTGGACTATTACGTGGCCGGCGCGGCGCGTAACGAAGTATGGTTCATCCGCTATGCGATCGTCGCGCCGGTGCTGCTGGGCGCCGCGCTCTTCATTTCCGTTCCGGCCCTCGATCGCCATGCGCAATCGGTGCTGATCCTGGCGATGGCCATACCGGGCCTCGGCGTCGTCGCCATGACAGCGATCATGCCGCCGCCCTTCAACAGCAACTACTACGCCGGACTCATCATGGTGGTGATTTACGGCAGCTCGTTCGTGCGGCTCCGCTTTATCCACTGTATCGCGATTTCGCTATCGCTGTTCGGCCTTTACCAGGCGGTGTCGCTTGGGATCAATCCGATCCCGCGGGCGGAATACCTGAGCAACAATTTCTTCCTGGTGATGGCGACGGCTGTCGGCCTGTTCTCCAGCTACATCCAGGAAATGTACATCCGGCGCACCTTCCGGGCGCAGCGCATCATCGAAATGAAGAACCTGGCGGCCAATACGCTGGCGATCGAGGCGAAAAAGGCCAACCGCGCCAAAAGCGAGTTTCTCGCCAATATGAGCCACGAGCTGCGCACGCCTCTGAATGCCATTATCGGCTTCTCAGACGTGCTGCGCAGCGAGCTGTTCGGACCGATTGAAAATGCGCGGTATGCCGAGTACGTCCGCGACATCAACGACAGCGGCAACCATCTGCTGGAGATCATCAACGACATCCTCGACCTTGCCAAGGCCGAATCCGGCAAGCTTTCGCTGCACGATGACGAAGCGGATCTTGCCGCCTGCATCACCGACGCTGTACGCATGTGCCGCGGCCGCGCGGCCGCCAGCAACGTCGTCGTGCGCACGGATTACCCAAAAGATCCAGTGATCTGCGTGATGGACGAGCGGCTGATGCGGCAGATCGTGGTGAACCTCGTCACCAACGCCATCAAGTTCAGCCACTCGGGCGGCGAGGTGATCGTTTCCATCGGCGTGACCTCGGAAGGCTGCCCGAGAGTTGCGGTGAAGGACAACGGCATTGGGATAGCGCCGGAAGACATCGAGCGGGTGCAGAAGCCCTTCGAGCAGGTGGAGACGTCGTTCTCGAAGCGCTACGGCGGCACCGGCCTTGGCCTGCCGCTGACGCGCAAGCTTGTCGAACTGCATGGCGCCGAGATGATCATCGCCAGCGAACTCGACCGCGGCACCACCGTCAGCGTGGTGTTGCCCGCCCGCAGGCTGGTTGCGCCTGCGCGGCCCCAGCCGCAGCGCGCTCTCGCCGGCGTTGGCTGAAAAAGCGCCGACGGCCGCAGCTACTCCTGCTTGCCGGCGAGCGCGCGGGCGGCGCCGACGAATTCGCTCGGCATCATGATCACCGTCATCGTGTTCTGCTCGGCGCCGATTTCGGTCAGCATCTGCATGCGCCGCAGCTCCAGAGACTCCGGTGTCTTGACGATTTCGTCCGCGGCCTGGCGCAGCTTGACGGCGGCTTCCATCTCGGCCTCCGCCTTGATGATGCGGGCGCGCTTCTCCCGCAGCGCCTCGGCCTCCTGCGCCATGGCGCGCTGCATGGATTGGGGGATCTCCACGTTCTTCATCTCGACGTTCTGCACTTCCACGCCCCAGCCCTCGGTCACCTGATCCACCCGCTCCTTCAGGAGCGCGGCGATCTGCTCGCGCTCCTTCAGCACGTCATCGAGCGTGTGCTGGCCGATGGCGTTGCGAAGCGTGGTGAGCGCCACCTGGATCACGGCATCGCGCACGTTCTGCACTTCGATGATGGCGAGGTCCGGCTTCACCACGCGGTACCAGATGACGGCGTTCGCCTTCACCGGAACGTTGTCGCGCGTCATCGCCTCCTGCTCTTCCACGCCGTCGGTGAAGACGCGCATGTCGACGAATTCGGCGCGCTCGATCCCGAGTGGAATTATCCAGAACAGTCCCGGTCCGCGGGTGCCGGCATAGCGGCCGAAGCGGAAGACCAGCGCGCGCTGATACTGCTGCGCGATGCGAAAGCCGCTGAGCAAAAGCACGAACATAATGGCGATGATGACAATGCCAACCATGTGATTCTCCCACCTGCCGCTTGGCTCAATATGCCCGCGGAACTTCTCCAATTTCCGGCGCCGCATTGCCGAGCGCGTGCGGTCGATTCTTCAACAACTCGTAATCGCCTGAATACCGCTCCATGATCGCGGCTATCTGCTCCGGGCTCAAATCCCGGCGCCTGAGCATTTTTGGGCTTGCGTTGGCTCTGGACAATGTGGCCTCGACGCCGATACGCCTGCAAATCCTTGGGAATTCCGCTTCCAGATGGTCGTAGTCGACGAGATGTGTCATCCGAAGGTGCCCGTGCTCGTCTTTGAACCGTGCACATTGCGGGGCTGCTTGCCAGCTTGTTGAGCACCAACCGTTCCAGAAATCGTCGAACGATATTCCGCGTGACGATTGCGCCTGATTGTTAAAAGCCTCCAGGGTATGCGAATTATAAAGGCTGAGGACAAAGTCCACAGGCTGGCGCAGGACGCCGAAGATAAAGAACTGCTCTGGCGGAACGTGTTTCTTTGTCCAATGAAACTTCCGGGAAATCGCGGACAGGGTATCATGCTTGCCGAAATGCGTCTGCGTAAGGCGAATTTCAGCGTACTCGCTGAGCGCGATTTCAATCGCGGAAGACGCTGACTTAAGATTGGCGACAAAAATAAACCGTCGCGACAAGCTAAGCAGCATACTCAATTCCCCCGAATATTACATATCGCAGACGCCGCATCCGGTTACCCTGCTGTTCTCCGCGGCGCATTGCGGAGAGCGATTCATCCGCCGAACGGCTGATTATGGATCCATTGCGAGAGGATGTACTTCTCGCCGCGCGTGATCGGCTTGGCGGCGTGCAGGCTCAAGCGATCGGGCTTGCCGTCGCGCTGACTGGCAAAGAAGATTCCGTCGCCAGTCTTGCCCTTGTAGCTGTACTTGCCCGAGGGGAATTCCAGGTCGCCGCCTTCATAGCCTTCGTTGAGATACATCAGGAAGGTTGCCAGCCGGTCGCCGGTGTATTGGCCGTCGCGGCCGTAGGAATTATGGCCGTCGAACAGGAAATCGAAATGCGCCTTGATCTCCTGGCCCAGCGCGTAATGGAAAATCTGCGGCGGCTCCATATGCGGCACCGGGATGGAGGTCACGGCGGAAATCCGGATGCGCAACAGCAGCATCACCATGCCGCCTTCCACGATGTCGATGACGAAATCGCTGCAGGTGCGGCTGTCGAGCGCGTGGGCGACTCCTGTTGTGGCATTGCGCATCAGCGCGGGCTTAAGCTTGCCGTGCGAGCGGCTGACGAGCCATGCGCACAACTCGGGCGTGGCGAAACCCTGCGCCAGCCACACCCGCGGCGCCTCACACACCTGCACGGGCGGTTTGGGTGTAACGAAAGCCTTCAGGTCGACGCTCGCTTTCAGCGCGCGCCAGACCTCCGTGCCTGCTTCATCGGCCCGCGCTTTCGCTACAAGCGCCCGGTCGCCCGCGATGATGCACAACTGCGCGCGCGCATCGGCGGAGCCGAGTACCGCGGCGCGCTCCAGAAGATCGAGAGCCTCCGGCCAGCTTTGCTGAGTCCAGGCGCCGCCACCCTTCAAGGTCGCCATGATGCAGATGGCATCGGGCTCTTCGCGCGACATCGCCTGCTGCAGCAGCGACACGCCTTCTTCCGGCGCGAACGGCGCGTCGCGGCCCACCAGCAGACGCTTCGCCAGCTGCGTCGCAGCGGCGGGATCGTGCTCCGCCGCGCGCCGCAGTTCCTCGACCGGCTGCGCCCCCGCCATGTCCGGCAACACCGCCGCTTCGCTCACGTCCGACCCTTTTTCGATCCACTCCTATCCTAGACCGCGCGGGGCGGCTTCGCCACTCTGCGCCGTGCGCCCCTGCCGCTCCGCCACCAGATGGCGGGTGCGCCACCACGTTGTCGTCGCGGTGGCGAGCAGCATGGCGACCGAGAACACCAGGCCCGCATCCGTCCAACCGATGGCGTTGGCGGCGGGATGCGCCGGCGGCGCATATGGATTGCCGCCTGACGCGATGAATTTCAGGCCATAGCGGATCGCAAATAGCGCGGCGAACAGGATGGTCCCGGTGGGTGTCGCGCGCGCCATGATCTCCTGGCTCCCAGGATCGAGCGTGAATTCGCGATGGCGGCCGCTCAAATATCCGACACCCAGCCCTACAGTACCGGCGACAATGTAGACGGCATACCAAATCCATCCCGGCGCCGGCATCTGACTGAGCGCGAAACCGGCAGCCAGCGTGAGCAGCGCCGGCAGAATGAACAGCCGATTGGGCCTCACCTTGCGTGGCTTGTTGCGCACCAGCCGCAGCGCCACCACGCCAATCACAAGGAGTGGAACCAGGTATGGGCCCAAATTGTGGGAGCCGCCCGCCGTCATGGTGCTGCAGCCCCGGACGCAATCGGCACGACGCCCTGGCGCCCACCCGGGATAGCATCTAGCAATTCTGCGGCGGTGCGGCCGGACACCGGATGCCGCCACGCCGGTGCAATTTCCGCCGTCGGCACCAGCACGAAGGCGCGCTCCTCAAGGCGCGGATGCGGCAGCACCGGCGGGCCGCCTTCCATCCGGCCATTATAATCCAGAATGTCCATATCGAGCGTGCGCGGCGCATTGCGCGCTCCCCGGACGCGCCCAAAGGAATCCTCGATACCGTGCAGCGACTCCAGGAGCTGGAATGGCTGCAGCATTGTGGTCACCTCCGCCACGGCGTTCACGAAAGAGGGATCGGCGGGGTCTGGCCATGCGGCCGAGCTGTAGAGCCTTGAAACTTTCACAAGTGTAATGCCGCTCGGCTTGAGCGCGGCGAGCGCAGCGGCAATAGTTTGCGCCGGAGATCCGGCGTCAGACGGCAGGTTGGAACCGAGCGCAATCAAAATCATGCGAACACGTTACCATAGCTTCCCTAACCGTTGCTTCTGCTGGCAAAGACATTAGAAACGCAAGCGGCCGTCGGGGCGGTTAGCCGCAAAGGCCATTCATGTTTGAACATCAATTTGGAGGAACCGGATGCTGTTTTATCCGCAGGAGAAGCTCGCCCTCTTCATAGACGGCGCCAACCTTTACGGCGCAGCCAAGGGCCTCGGCTTCGACATCGACTACAAGCGTCTGCTGGAACTGTTCGCCCGCAAGGGACTCTTGGTGCGGGCCTTCTACTACACCGCCGTGGCCGAGGATCAGGAGTTCTCGCCGCTTCGGCCGCTGGTCGACTGGCTCGACTACAACGGCTTTGCGGTGGTGACAAAGCCGCTCAAGGAATTCACCGACGCGCAGGGGCGCAGGCGGGTGAAAGGCAACATGGACATCGAGCTCGCCATCGACGTGATGGAACTTTCGGATTCCGTGGACCACATCGTGATCTTCTCCGGCGACGGCGATTTCCGCCGGCTGGTGGAAGCGGTGCAGAAGAAGGGGCGCCGCGCCAGCGTCGTTTCCACCATCCGCACGCAGCCTCCGATGGTGGCGGACGAATTGCGGCGCCAGGCGGACAATTTCATCGAGCTGGAGGATCTGAAACCGATGATCATGCGCGAAGGCGGCCCCCGCTCCGGCAACAATCATCAGCAGCAGGCGCCGCAATTCACGGGACGCGCAGCTGAGCTGGCATAGCGCGGAAGTCCTTTGCCGCGGCTGACGCCTCTGGTAGCCACGCCCGATGGACGGATTCTCTTCGCGCGAGCCGCCGCCGGATTGTCCGCTTTGTCCGCGGCTGCACGCCTTTCGGCACGAGAACCGGGCGCGCTTTGCGGACCACTTCAATGACCCGGTGCCGACGTTCGGATCGCGCGATGCGCGCCTCCTGATCGTAGGGCTCGCGCCGGGCCTGCACGGGGCCAATCGGACCGGTCGCCCGTTCACCGGCGATTACGCCGGCGTGCTGCTCTACGGCACGCTGAACAAGCTGGGCCTGGCGCGCGGCAGCTACGGCGAGCGCGCGGATGACGGGCTGGAACTGATCGACTGCGCCATCACCAATGCGGTGCGCTGCGTGCCGCCCGGCAACAAGCCGCTGCCCACTGAAATCAACACCTGCCGCCAATTCCTGCAGGCGACGATCGGCAGTATGCCGCGATTGCGCGCCGTTCTTTCGCTCGGCAAGATCGCGCACGATAGCGTGTGCTCCGCGCTAGCGGTTTCGAAGGCGCAGCACGCTTTTGCGCACGGCGCCCGGCATGCCCTGCCCGGCCTCACCCTCCTGTCGAGCTATCACTGCTCGCGGCTCAACACGAACACCGGCGTGCTGACACAAGCCATGTTCGAAGCGGTGCTGGCGACCGCCCGCGATGCCGCCTTCAGCTAGCGGTTCGGCGGAGCCGAAGGCGCGGGCACAAAGCCCGGATCGCCGGGCCCGGCGCAGTGGCCGGAGACCTGGGCGGAGGACACAACCACCAGCTCCGTCTTTTTCACATCGTCCGGCACGAACTGCTTGCCCAGCTTCGCGCACTTCGCCTGCGCGTCGCTGAGCGCCATGCTGGCCGCCATGTCGGCACAGCCCGAGAGCGCGAATGCCGCCGCCACGCCTGTCATCCACACACCCCGCATGCCCACCTCCGGATTCCGTCACTTCAGTGTAAGCCCTTGCGCGAAAAAGAAAATCGCGAAACAGTTGTTTTTCAAAAAACCTCGGGCCCTCCCCTCTCGACCCTGGAAGTTCCCAAAGTTCCCATTCGAACCTCCGGAAAATTGAGGGAAGGGGTGCCCTGCCCGCGCAATCCTCACGCCGACCACGTTCCGTTCGCACCACGATTCGCACCTGTTCTTGAGCGCTGGAGCCATTGGGACATTATATGAACATATAAGGTGCGAAATCAAGCCTTTTGGCCGGCACAGCCGGCTCGTTCCAAGCGGATGTGTTGGGAGAGCACATCGCCAGCCGCGACACCCAGGAAGTCGAGGTAGCTGGGTTGGGTAGTTGGGGGACGGAGTAGTCGGGGGACAGCATACATGTTCCCCGCTTCGCCGGGCGGCGTCTCGGCTAGAGACTAAGCGACTTACTGCGTGGCGGCGTGGGTGTTCTCGTCAGTGAATGGCGCATCGCAGTCTCTTTTTACTTTTATGAAGATATAGTCCGCCAAGAAGGTCTTGTAGGAGAAATCATCAAGCCAGTCGTACCAATCAGCTGCGAACAGGTGATTATGAGGCGGATTGGTAATAGTGATGGTGCTGTTTCCATAGCCCTCATATTCGTGCCCTTGCACTTGGTAATTGCCATAGATGGCGGCCCAAATTCCGTCAACGTTCTGCGGGTTGTTGATCCAGTATCCGCCGAAGTTGAACGTCGTGCCGTACCAGGTCCCGTCCTTTTTCAGGCATATCTCCTGAATGGCCGGATTGGCACCGATCTGGTACTGGCCTGGATTCAGCGGCTTGGTCGCCGCAAGCGCGCGAGATGGCAGTGTCATGCCGACTGCCACACCGATTGCTAAAACGAAAGCAAATGGCAGCGCCGCTATTCCGGCCTGCCTGACAAATGGCTGCATCGTTTCCTCCGACCAAGTCGGCAGACGTATTGAATTCGGAGACAGCATACCTATTCCCTGCGTCGCGGGGAGAGGGACGATCGGCCGCGTCTCCGCTAGAGACTAGTCTCCGCTAGAGACTAAGCGACTTACTGCGTGGCGGCGTGGGTGTTCTCGCCGGTGAACGGCGGATCGCAATCTCTTTTGACTCGGATAAAGATCGCGTCGATTAAGTTCTGATACGACAGGTCATCGAACCAGTCGTACTGAGCTGCTGCCGGTTTCGTGGACACCGAGTTTAGGTGCAACATGGAACCGGAGGTGTTGTCATGGGACGGAGGAAGTACACGCGGGAGTTCAAGCTTGAGGCGATCAAGCTGATCCGGGAGCGGGGGGTGCCTGTGGCGCAAGCCTCTCGCGATTTGGGGGTGCATCCGAACTCGCTGCGGGAGTGGGTGCGGGAGTTTGCAGAAGATCCCGAGCATTCTTTTCCGGGTCACGGGC
>DATIEM010000055.1:0-8126 GCA_035455725.1 Rhizomicrobium sp.
AGTTCGCGGAACTGGGACTGCTCGGCGCGTCCTTGCCGGAAGATGGCGGCGGACTCGGCGGCGGCGCCATCGAAACACTCATCGTAATGGAGGAGTTCGGCAAAGCGCTGGTGCTCGAACCCTATGTCCCGACGGTGGTGATCGGCGGCGGATTGCTCCGTGAGGCGGGCAGCGCGGAACAAAAGCAGGCGTGGCTGCCGAAGATTGCCGCCGGCCAAACGGTCATGGCCTTCGCCTTCGCCGAGCCGCAGGGGCGCTACAATCTCGCCGACCTCACCACCACCGCGAAAAAGCAAGCCGGCGGCTACGTTCTCAATGGCCACAAGGCGGTGGTGCTTGGCGGCCCCTGGGCGGACACCCTCATCGTCACGGCGCGCGCCGGCGGCGCCCAACGCGAGGCGAATGGCGTTAGCGTCTTCCTGGTCGACAAGAAAGCAAACGGAATTTCGACGCGCGATTATCCCACCGTGGACGGGCAGCACGCGTCCGACATCACATTCGAAAATGTGGAGGTGCCCGCTGATGCCCTCATCGGCATCGAAGGCGGGTCGCTGCCGCAGATTGAGCGTGCCGTCGATGAAGCCATTGCCGCGCACTGCTCCGAAGCGGTCGGCTGCATGAAAGTGCTGCTGGACGCGACTGTCGAGTATGCCAAAACCCGCAAGCAGTTCGGCGTGCCGATCGGCAAGTTCCAGGTGCTGCAGCATCGCATGGTGGACATGTTCATGCACTACGAGCAGTCGGCGTCCATCGCGCTGATGGCCACCCTGAAGCTCGGCGAATCCGATCCGGTGAGAAAGAAGGCGGTTTCGGCCGCCAAGGCGCATGTCGGCCGAGCCGGCCGCTTTGTCGGCCAGCAGGCGATCCAGATCCACGGCGGCATGGGAATGACGGACGAATTAAACGTCGGTCATTATTTCAAGCGGCTGACCATGCTGGATACGCTCTACGGGAACGCAGACCACCACCTCAAGCGTTACGCTTCGCTGCCCTAGCCCGCCCTCGCCCCCATGCGCCGTCTTCTTCTGCTCGCCGCGATCGCCATTGCGCTTGGCATTGCGGCTGCCCTTGTCATTCAGACGCGCCGCGCCGCGCACCCGCGCCCGCTGGCCGGGATGCCGACGGTGGTGCACCGGGAAAACATCTACAGCGAAGCCGCCGCCGGCGATTTCAGCCCCGTCACAAAAGGGGCGCTCCAGCGGATTTACGTGCCGGATGTGAAAGGCGGCGACGTCTACGTGGTCGATCCGCAAAGCATGCGGGTGATCGGCCGCTTTCCCGCCGGCCGGCATCCGCAGCACGTCGTGCCGTCGTACGACCTGCGCACCTTGTGGGTGGCTGGGAGCGCCGCGCCCGGCCGCGGTCCCGGTTTCGTCATGCCGGTCGATCCGACAACCGGCAAACCGGGCAACATCGTCGAAGTGCCGGACGCCTACAACCTCTACTTCACGCCCGACGGGCGCTCGGCGGTGATCGTGGCCGAGGAAGACCGGCGGCTCGATTTCCGCGATCCGCACACGATGAAATTCCAGGCGACGGTCCGCACGCGCGAATGCCGCGGCATCAACCATGCGGATTTCGCCACCGACGGAAGCTACGCGATCTTCAGCTGCGAATTCGGCGGCGATCTCATCAAGCTGGACGTTGCGGCGCGGCGGGTGATCGCCACCTTGGCATTGCCCAAGCCCAGCATGCCGCAGGACGTGCGGCTCTCGCCGGACGGGAGCACCTTCTACATCGCCGACATGATGCATGACGGCGTGTTCCTGCTCGACGGCGACAGGTTTCGCATAAAAGGCTTTATCCACACCGGCATCGGCACGCACGGGCTGGTCGTCAGCCGCGACGCAACGAAGCTCTACATCGCCAACCGCGGCTCCCATGTGGTGGAGGACAAACCGCACGGTCCCGGCAGCGTGTCGGTATTGGATTTCGCGACCAACAAAGTCGAGCGAACCTGGCCCATTCCAGGCGGCGGCAGCCCCGATATGGGAAACGTCAGCGCCGACGGACGGTACCTCTGGATGTCCGGCCGCTTCGACAACGTGATCTATCGCATCGATACGCGCAGCGGCGCCATTCGAAGCATTGCGGTCGGCCACGAACCGCACGGGCTCGCCATCTGGCCACTTCCTGGCCGCTACTCCCTCGGCCACACGGGGATACTGCGGTAGCAGAAAACTAGGCGGTCTTCAGCGCTCCAGGGGCAATGACGCGATAGGCCGGCATATAGACCGTTACCCGGGTGCCTTTTCCGGGAGCGCTTTCCAGCTGCACTTCACCGTCGTGGGCTTCGGTGAAGCCTTTGACGATGGCAAGCCCAAGGCCGGTGCCGCGATCGGCGGTGGTGACGTCGTGCCGCCCGAAGCCGAAACGCTCGAACACATCGTCCTGAGCTTCCAGCTCGATGCCTGAGCCGGTGTCTTCCACGCCGAAGGCAATGCGGTCATCCGCTTCCATCTGCGCGAACACATCGACCCGGCCGCCGGCGGGGGTGAACTTGATGGCATTCGAGAGCAGGTTAACCAGAACCTGCCTGAGCGCGCGCTCGTCGCCGCGAACCAGCGGCAGGCCGCGCGGCGTCTCCAGCACAAGCGCAACGCCCGCCTCCGCCGCCTTCACCTCGTACTGCTCCATGCCGCTGCGCAAAAGGACGCAAAGATCGATATCGCTCTCGCGCAGGTACATCTGGCCGTTCTGGATTTTCGACAGATTGAGCACATTGTCGATCAGGGTGAGCAGCGTCGTTCCCGATTCGTGAATGATGCCCGCGTACTCGGCGTAGCGGTCGACGTTCTGGCCGAACGCCTTGTTGTGGATCATCTCGGAGAAGCCGAGAATGGCGTTCATCGGCGTGCGCAGCTCATGGTTCATGTGTGAGAAAAACTGCGAGCGCGCCTGACCTGCCTGGACGGCGCGCGCTTTGGCGCGATCCGATTCCTCCTTGGCGGCGCGCAGCTCCTGCACCAGCCCTTCATGCTCATGCTCGAGCCGAAGCATTTTCGTGCTGCGCAGGCAGAGCGCCACGCCCTGTACGGCGATCATGATCGTGAATGCGGTGGCAAGGGCGGCGAGCGTGCGTTCGAGCCCGTCGTGCGAGGTCGCGGTCGGGCCGATCAGAAATGCGCCATGCACCAGCACCGCGGAGGCGGCAAGCGCCGGATGCATCGAGGTCACCGCAATGCAGCCCGCCAGCGAACAGGCCAGCAGCAGGATCAGCATCATGTGGTCGATGAGCACGCCCGGCACCCACAGCCACACGGCCATCGAACACCAGGCGCAGAAGAACAGCGTGATGAGTGCCACCAGCGCGATGGACCGCAGGCGAAGCCCGGCAAGCGTCGGCGCCTCCTCGCCCCGGAACATCATCTGCCCCGCATACTGCGTTCCGAAGCTCACCGCCGCGACCGCGAACCACCACAACGCCCGAGTTCGCAAGGCCACCCATGGCGACATGGCGATTGTTACCAGCAAGGCGGCAACCGGCATAATGAGCATGTTGAAGCGCGTGCCGTTCCAGTACAGCTCGAGCCGAGCTTGGGCGAGCCATGCCTCATTCCGGGGCGGAAATATGGAACAGAAAATCTCGCGCCCGCCTTGGCCCAATGCTGTCGCGACCCGCGCGGCATCCAGCCTCGGCGCAGATTGCTGCGGGCATACCTGGGATTCCGGCGGCACAGCCTTCCCCTCCATGCCATTCAGATTGCCGGAAATGCGGTTAAGGCTTGTTTAGTCTGATGAACGGCGGCGTAGTAAACGAATCGTTGCGTTCGCCGGAGGAAAGCATGTCCGCCCTGCTGTTCGAGAAACACGGTCCCGTCGCCGTCCTCACCATCAACCGCCCGGAACAGCGCAATCCCCTCGGCGAGCCGGGCGATGCAGAGCGCTTTTCCAGCGCCGCGCAGCGCATCAACGAAGACCGGGAAATCCGCTGCGCCATTCTGACCGGCGCGGGGCCGGCGTTCTCGGCTGGCGGCAATCTGAAGGCGATGCGCGAACGCGCCGGCGCGTTTTCGGGCGGCGCGGCGCAAATTCGCGAAGGCTACCGCACCGGCATCCACCGCATCATCCGCGCACTGTGGGATATCGAGGTGCCGCTGATCGCCGCGATCAACGGACCGGCGATCGGCCTCGGCAACGACGTGGCGTGCCTCGCCGATATCCGCATCGCCGCGGACAATGCCGTGTTCGGCGCCACGTTCCTGAAAGTGGGACTGGTGCCGGGCGACGGCGGCGCCTGGATCCTGCCGCGGGTCATCGGGCAGTCGCGCGCGGCCGAGCTGTTCTTCACCGCCGACACCATCGATGCGCCAACCGCGCTGGCGTGGGGCCTGGTTTCCAAACTGGTTGCGCCCGACAAACTGATGGAGGAAGCCCGCGCGCTGGCGGGTCGCATCTGCCGCCAGCCGGCAGACGTGCTGCGCATGACCAAGCGCCTGATGCGCGAGGCGCAAACCGGTTCGTTCGAATCCATCATGGAGATGTCGGCGGCGATGCAGGCGCTGGCCCACACCAGCGCCGATCATCATGAAGCTCTCGCCGCCTTCTTTGAAAAGCGCCCGCCGCAGTTCAAAGGATCATAACAGCGATTACAGTGTGCGCGTTAGAGGCTTATCCTCAAGAGGCGCAAAAAATTATACGCCATCTGCGGATGGCGTATAACCCTTGAAATCCAGCCCCCCTCGAGTTATACGCCAAGCGCGACCGGCGTATAACCATAATGCCAGCTCCTGAAACACTGGTTCAGACCACGTACGCGGAACTTCTTGAGCGCTGCTCCGCCGCAGATTTTCGCCTGAGCTTTCCGCAACAAGGCAGCTTCGTTTCAAAGCTCATCAAAGATAAGCGGTATTGGTATTTTCAGGAGCCAGCATCCGAGGGCAAGGCGCAAAAATATGTCGGCCCTGAGACGCCCGAATTGCTGGACCTGATACGCCGCCACCAGGAAATGCGAGAAGACGAGGCCGAGCGGCGGGCGCTGATCTCGACTCTAATAAGATCATTCGGCAGTCCCAGGCCCTCTCCCCAAGGGGGCGCAGTGGTGGCGGCTCTCGCAACGGCAGGCGTCTTTCGCCTCCGGGGTGTGCTTATTGGCACAACTGCGTTCCAAACCTACCCGCCAATGCTTGCTGCATCACTCCCTGGCGCAAGATTCAGAACCGAAGATGTCGACATAGCACAGTTCAGAAGCATCTCTGTCGCTGTAGCCGATGAAACTCCACCCATGCTTGATGTTCTGAAGCAAGTTGACCCGACTTTCAGCCCCGTTCCACATCAGGTGGACGGCAGAAAGGTGACGCGCTATCAGACCGACCGGCATTTCCGCGTCGATTTTCTGACGCCAAACGAAGGGGCAGATACAAGCAAGCCTCAACGCCTTCCGGCCCTGAGAACAGATGCGGAGCCTCTCAGGTTCCTTGATTTCCTTATTCGCGATCCAGAGCCTGCGGTGGTGCTCCATGGAGCGGGTATCGCCGTGCTCGTTCCGCAACCGGAACGCTTTGCATTGCATAAGCTGATCGTCTCGCGGCGCCGCTCGTCGGGCAATCCCAAACGCGACAAGGATTTGCGTCAGGCAGAAACACTGCTCGATGTGCTCGTGCAGAAACGGCCTTTCGAACTCGCACAAGTCTGGCATGAAGCCTATGACCGCGGCCGGACCTGGCGCCAGTTGTTAGTAGAAGGCTTGGCGGTCGCGGTAATTCGCCCCCGAGACTTGCTGTTGAGGACGATAGAGCAGACACGCTCGCTTCTTCCGGGAGTGAATCTGATTTTCAGCAATCCGCCGGCGCGATACGACTTCGACCGCGATGTTGTCGTCTTTGAAGGGCAAGACACGCTTGGCGGAAGAGTGCAGTGCGCCATCAGCCGGGAAGCGCTTGAGGATCATTTCGACGCTGATGATCTGGAGCCAAAAAACCGCGTCCGAAAATTTCTGGACCACAGATCGGAAATAGAGGCGCTGGCACGGAGCAAGTATTTGTCCGCTCCGGTGGAAGAGCCCGGATCCGTCCTGATCAGAACGGAAGATGTGCCGCTATCGCGGGCCGCCCAGTCAAAAACGCGCCGAAGTTAACCGGCGACAGGCGCGTCCTGCAAACGCGACATGATTTTCTGCGTCTGCCCCATGCCAGCTTCGTAGTGCCGCGCCGTCGAGAAATCGGCGATCTTTTCCCAGTGCGCCGCCACGTCATCGGCATTTGCGTTGTGGCCGAGATTGACGCCTTCGGTTTCCACCAGCTGCGCAGCGGAGAACACGCCCGCCCCCGCGGTGAGAATGACTCCGCTGGGCGCCTCCTCACTCGCCAGATACACCACGCCCGGCGTGACATATTCGGGCTTGAGCATCTCCAGCATCGGCGGCGGCATCAGGTTTTCGGTCATGCGGGTGGCGGCGACCGGGCAGATTGCGTTGACCCTGATGTTGTCCCTGGCGCCTTCGATCTTGAGGGTGTTCATGAACCCCACAAGGCCCAGCTTGGCGGCGCCATAATTCGTCTGTCCGAAATTGCCGTAGAGCCCGGTGGAGGAGGTGGTCACAACGATGCGGCCGTATTGCTGGTCGCGCATGATTTGCCAGCACGCCTTCGCAGGCTTCACCGTGCCCATCAGGTGCACGGCCATGACGAGTTCGAAATCGGCCATCTCCATTTTGGCGAAGCTCTTGTCGCGCAGGATGCCGGCGTTGGCGATGAGGATGTCGATGCGGCCAAAGGCATCCATCGCCTGCTTGACCATGTTGGCGACACCGGCATCGTCGGTCACCGAGGAACCGTTGGCGATGGCCTCGCCGCCTGCCGCCTTCATTTCGGCGACCACGTTTTCGGCCGCCGCCGACGAGCCGCCGCTGCCGTCCACCGCGCCGCCCAGATCGTTCACCACCACTTTGGCGCCGCGGCGCGCAAGCTCGAGCGCATGCATGCGGCCGAGCCCGCCGCCCGCGCCGGTGACAATGGCGACCTTGCCGTCGAACCGAATGGTCATCTGCTCATTTCCTCAAAACATAAACGGTGCCGAGGCCGGAGGCGCCGCCGAGATCGGTGGTGCCGTAAAGATTGCCGCTCTTGTCGCGGGTCACCCCGGTGACGGGCTCGAAGCCGTCGCCCGCTTCGCCGAAGGTATGAAGAACATGCTCGTGGCCGTCCGGCTTCAGTTCGAACACGGTTCCCTTCGAGCCATCGTTCGTGGTGCCGAACAGCGCGCCCTTGCCGGTGCGCACGAGCGTCGCGAGCGAATTGGAGCCGTCAGCTCCGCCTTTGAAGCGGTGGAGAATTGTTTCGCTTCCCGCCGGCGTCATCGCGAACACCGTGCCGCAGCCATAGGTGCAGATGTCGTAGCTCCCGCCGCCATCCTGCGTGGTGCCGTAGACAGTCCCGTCCTTGTCTGCGATCAGCCCTGCCGCAGGATAGCGGCCGTCTTTTCCGCCTGCGAAGCTGTGCATCGTCCAGTAGGCATTCGACGTGAGGTCCAGCTGAAACACGGTGCCGTAATCGCTGCTGCCGCCGAATTGTGTCATTCCGTAGATGACATGGCCGGAAGCGGCGAGTCCGGCGCCGGTGGGGAACGTGCCGTCGCCAGCTCCTTCGCCGAAGGAATGCCAGCGCTTGAGCTTCCCGCCCGCCGTCAACTCGTAGAGCAGGCCCATGTTGTGGTCGCCGCCGCCGTAGGTGGTGCCGTAGATGTCGCCGCGCCTGGTGCGGAGCAGACGGCCTTCCGGCGTGTTGCCATCGGCGCCGCCGGTGAAGGCATAGAGCGTGGTCAGCGTGCCGTTCGAAGCCAGTTTGAAAACGGTGCCGGCGCCGCCGCTGCCGCCTGACAAGGTGCTGCCGTAGAGGTCGCCGGTTGCTTTATCGAGCACGAGATCGCTGGCGGGGTTCGCGCCGTCGTCCCAGCTGAAATTGTGCAGCACCGAAAAGGTTCCGTCGCTGGCGATCTTGTAGATGTTGCCGCAGCCGGACGGCCCGCAGTTCTGACTGGCGCCGGCGAACGTCACCGCGCCATAGATGTTGCCGGCACCGTCCAGCGTCACGCCGGCCCAGGGCTGCTGCCCGTCAACGCCGCCCGTGAAGCTGTAGAGCACCTGTTCATTCCACGCTCGAGCGTTGGCCGAGCCCACAACCGTCAGT
>DATIEM010000056.1:0-10706 GCA_035455725.1 Rhizomicrobium sp.
TCACCCTCGCTGAACTCGAATGTGAGGCACCACGGTCCATTCACGTGCACGCTGTAGCGGACCGGATCGAACCCGCGGAGCGCATGGAAGTTGAAGCCGGGCAGCTTCATTTCCGACGCCTTCGCCGCGACATTCAGGCGATCGAGCCGAATTAGAATCCGCTTGTGCATTTTCGGATCGATCTTTGCCGCGCCGCCGGTGGACCATAAGTCTGCCAGCGCCTTGCTCCTGAACGACCGGATCATGCCGGATGTAAGCACATTGCTGACATGTGTCAAGGTCAGCTTATGAGCAAACGAAAAGGGCCGGTGCGAACACCGGCCCTTTCCATATGATGTGTGGTGACTGGACCAACCCTCCTCCGCCAAGGCTTCGGAGGATAATCCGTGCGGGCGTTTGCCCGCTTCGGATCAGAAATCCATGTCGCCCATGCCGCCGCCGCCGTGAGGCATCGGGGGCGCTTCTTTCTTCGGACGATCGGCCACCATCGCTTCCGTGGTGATCAGGAGCGAGGCCACCGAAGCGGCGTCCTGCAGCGCGATGCGCACGACCTTGGTCGGGTCCACGATGCCGGCCTGCACCAGGTCGACATACTGCTCTTTCTGGGCGTCCCAGCCGTAGTTGGCCGACTTCTGGTCCAGCAGCTTACCCACGACGATCGAGGCTTCCTCCCCGGCGTTCTCCACGATCTGGCGGATCGGCGACTGAATCGCCTTGCGCACGATCTGGATGCCCTGGTTCTGGTCCTCGTTGTCGCCGGTCAGGCCCTGCAGCGCCTTGGTGGCGTAGAGGAGCGCCGCGCCGCCGCCGGGGAGGATGCCTTCCTCCACCGCCGCCTTCGTGGCGTTGAGCGAATCGTCGACGCGATCCTTCTTCTCCTTCACTTCCACTTCCGTGGCGCCGCCGACGCGGATCACGGCCACGCCGCCGGCCAGCTTCGCCAGCCGCTCCTGCAGCTTCTCCTTGTCGTAGTCGCTGGTGGTCTCTTCGATCTGCTGCTTGATCTGGCCGACGCGCGCCTGGATGTCCGGCTTCTTGCCGGCGCCATCGATGATGGTGGTGTCGTCCTTCGTGATGCGAACCTTCTTGGCGGTGCCAAGCATGTTCACCTTCACGTTCTCGAGCTTGATGCCGAGATCTTCGCTGATGACCTGGCCGCCGGTGACGATGGCGATGTCTTCCAGCATGGCCTTGCGGCGATCGCCGAAGCCCGGCGCCTTCACCGCCGCGACCTTCAGGCCGCCGCGCAGCTTGTTGACGACGAGCGTCGCCAGCGCCTCACCCTCGACCTCTTCGGCGATGATGAGCAGCGGACGGCCACCCTGCACGACCGATTCCAGGATCGGCAGCATCGGCTGCAGCGAGCCCAGCTTCTTCTCGTGGATGAGGATGTACGGCTCGTCGAGCTCGGCCATCATCTTGTCGGCGTTGGTGATGAAGTAGGGGCTGATGTAGCCGCGGTCGAACTGCATGCCTTCCACGACTTCCAGCTCGGTCTCGAGAGACTTCGCCTCTTCTACCGTGATCACGCCTTCGTTGCCGACCTTCGCCATCGCTTCGGCGATCATCTTGCCGACGGTGGTGTCGCCGTTGGCGGAGATGGTGCCGACCTGGGCGATCTCGTCGTTCGACTTGATCTTCTTGGAGCGCTTCTTGAGGTCCGATACGACGGCGCTGACCGCGGTTTCGATGCCGCGCTTCAGGTCCATCGGGTTCATGCCGGCCGCAACCGACTTCGAACCTTCGCGCACGATCGCCTGGGCAAGCACGGTTGCCGTGGTGGTGCCGTCGCCGGCCGCGTCGTTGGTCTTCGACGCAACCTCGCGCACCATCTGCGCGCCCATGTTCTCGAACTTGTCGGCGAGCTCGATCTCCTTCGCCACCGTCACACCGTCCTTCGTGGTGCGGGGGGCGCCGAAGCTCTTCTCGAGCACGACGTTGCGGCCCTTGGGGCCGAGAGTCACTTTCACCGCATCGGCGAGAATGTCGACGCCGCGGAGCATTTTCTCGCGGGCATCGGCGCCGAAGCGGACATCTTTGGCTGCCATGTTTGTATCTCCTGATAATCGTTTGACTGGTTAGGCTTGAGCTTGTCCGGCAATCGGGATCAGGCAGTCGGCAGTTGAATTACCGATTGCCGGTTGGCGACTGCCGATTGCCGCTCAGGCCGCCTTCTTGATCGGCTTGGAGGGACGACCCTCGAGCACGCCCATGATGTCGGACTCCTTCATGATCAGGAGTTCTTCGCCATCGAGCTTCACTTCGGTGCCGGACCACTTGCCGAACAGCACGAAGTCGCCGGCCTTCACTTCGGGGGCGACCCGCTTGCCGTTCTCGTCGAGGGCGCCGGGACCGACGGCGATGATCTCGCCTTCCTGCGGCTTCTCCTGGGCCGTGTCGGGGATGATTATGCCGCCGGGGGTCTTCTGATCCTCCTTGACGCGGCGGACGACCACGCGGTCGCCGAGCGGACGAAATTTCATTGGGGACTTCTCCTCAAATCCTAGTGTTTTCAAGCGCTTGGGTAAGCCGACCCGTTTCCGGCACCGGCTTGGCAGCACTCAAGATTCCAGAGTGCCAGCCCGATGCAGGGCATATAGTTTTTGACCCCCGCAGGCGTCAAGGTTCGGCAAGAAATTTTCTGTCGCGATACTTGAAATCAATTCTTTCTCGTGTAAGTTATTTCTTACATATGACGGAGATCGCTGTTGCAGCCGACCGGAGACCAGTTGCTTGCGATGCTTGCGGCGCTCGCCAATCCGCATCGGCTACGCATCGTGGCGACACTCTCGGCGAACGGGCGGACCTTCGTAAGCCAGCTCGCGCGTGACTTGGGCATTAGCCGACCCCTGCTGCATCTGCATCTGCAGAAACTCGAAGAGGCCGGTCTTGTGACCTCCAAGCTGGAGCTCTCCGATGACGGCAAGGCACTCAATTATTTCGACGTCGTGAAATTCGATTTCGAGCTCACACCAACGGCCATCGCAGAGGCCGCGAAATCTCTCACCGATTCCGGCAAGTGAAAGGAAACACCATGACCACAGTCATTTATCTCATCACCCTGGGTGTCTTATCGGGCACCCCCCTTGCGATCTTCGGACTCAAATACTGGGCCGCGGCAAAGGCGGCCGACGTACAGACTACGACCCAGGAGGCCTATCGCAAGCTGGCGGCGGACGCCGTCACCGCGCAATCCGGCAATGCCGCGACACTGTCGGCGATCCAGAGCGAACTCGCCGAGATCAAGGCGCGGATGGCAAGTGTCGAAAACATCCTGAAGACGGTGGAGTGAACATGACACAGGCGCAGGGCACGGCAGCAAACACGATTGCGGTTTCGGACAGCAACGGCGCCGGTGATTCCGTACCATTGTGGCGTCTTTACCTTCTGCGTGCCCTCTACGCGGTCCTTGCGGCCGGACAGGGCTCGATCCAGTTACCGCTATTTTTTCATCACGCGCATTGGACGCTGAATAGCGGCGTGGCGCACAGCTTCCTTCTGGCGCTCGCGCTCCTGTCGATGGTCGGAATCCGGTATCCGCTGCGGATGCTGCCGCTACTGGTCTACGAGCTGCTGTGGAAGTCAATTTGGCTTCTAGGGATTGCGCTGCCGTTGTGGCTCGGCAATCAGTTCGACGCCGACACCCGGCACTCGTTTTTCGAGATCGCGCCGGTCATCGTCCTCTTTCCCCTGCTTCCGTGGGGCTATATTTTTTCCAACTACCTGAAGAAGCCGGGGGACCGCTGGCGCTAACCGGATGCTCAGGCCACTGGGAACATCGTCCAGTCTGGTGGATTGGGGGCGGGCATGCAGCTGCTGAGAGAGGCAACGAGGGAGCGGCGGAGCTGGACGACGGACAGCCGGCGCTGGGCGCATTATGTGCCAAGGGCGGACGACATCGTCATCGGCACCTCCGCCAAGTGCGGCACCACCTGGATGCAGCAAATCGTTTCCTTGCTGGTATTCCAGTCACCCGAGCCGCGCGAGATTCGCAACGAGTCGCCGTGGATCGATTTCCGGATCCCGCCTATCGAAGCTGTGATGGCAAGCATCGAGGCGCAAACCCACCGGCGCTTCCTGAAGACCCACCTCGAATTCGATGCCCTGCCGATCTACGACGAGGTGCGCTACATCCATGTGGCGCGCGACGGCCGCGACGCCTTTGTATCCTGGTACAACCATTCGCGGCATTACACGGAGAAGGCACGCGATGTGCAGAGCGCTGCAGGCCTTGCCGACGAAACCATCGCCAAGCCTCTGCCGGTTCCGGGGGGGTCGATTCGCGAGTTCTTTCAGGTCTGGATGACGGATGGGCCCGAGGCGCGGCTGGCGAACGATTTCCCCGCCCAGCGCTATTTCGACATCGAGAAAAGCTACTGGGCGGAACGCAATCGGCCGAGTCTTCTGATGGTGCATTACAACGATCTGAAGACCGATCTCGAAGGCGAAATGCGCCGCATCGCAGTGTTCCTCGGCATCAATGTACCGGAAGCCACATGGCCGGAACTGGTCGAGGCCGCGAGCTTCCGCTTCATGCGCAAGCATGGCGCCACGCTCTTGCCGACGGCTGCCATGAGTTGGGACAAGGGCGCCGACCGTTTCCTGAACGAAGGCACAAATGGCCGCTGGCGCGATGTGCTCACGACGGAAGACGTGGCGCTTTACGAAACGCGCGTTCGCCGCGAGCTTTCCCCCGATCTCGCCCGCTGGCTGGAATCCGCTTCGCGAGTGACCGGGAATCCTTCAACGATACGCGATTGAACACATGCGAAGGCCGAATTGTTTTCTTGCTGCCGCTCTTTGTGCCGGCACCGCCGCAGCGGTCTTCCCGTTTGGCGAGGGCGCGCGTGCCGCGGCACCCGGCTCGAGCTCTCCAGCGGCGACAACGGACGACTACAGCAAACCGCTGCTGCTGCTGCCGAGGGCGGTTTCGGAAGCGATCCTTTCCTCGCCGGCCGGGCACCCGCACCGGATCGTGGTCTCAGCGCCGCAGGCCGGAGAACCGAAAGACGGATATCCGGTCATCTATGTGCTGGATGGCGACGGCTGGATGGGCGCGGCGGTAGAAATCGCGAAAATGCGAGAGTTTGAGAAGCTCGATCCCGCGATCGTCGTGGGGATCGGCTACCCGAGCCGTTCGTTTTTCGATGCGCTGGGCCGCTCCTACGATTTTTCGCCACCGGGTTCATCGGAGCCGGATTTTGAAGGCATTCCGCTGGGCGGCGCGGACGATTTTCTCGCCTTCCTCAACGGCACTGTGAAACCGTGGCTGCAGACGCACTATGCAATCAATCCCAACCGGCAAATCCTGTTCGGTCATTCCATGGGAGGCCTGTTTGCGCTCTATGCGCTCTACAAAGCGCCCGACAATTTCGCGACTTTCATTGCGGCGAGTCCCGACCTCCCCTTCTCAAACCACATCCTCAGTGCATGGGAAGCCGCCTTCGAGCGAAACCCGGCGCGCGTGCATCCGCGCGTGCTGATCACGGTGGGAGAACTCGAAGCACGCCCTAGCCCTGCCCTCGTCGGCGATTACAGGCGCTATTACATGGCCCATCCGGAGTCGCATCCGGGCCAGACCACCGAAGAAGCGGTGAAGGAGCTCTTCAGCGGGATCGACGACAAGTACGACAAGATCGCCGATACGCGCGGACTGACGGAGCGGCTCTCGCGCGCCGGTGTGCGAGCAACTTTCGTGGAGTTTGCGGGGGAGGAGCACATGTCCTCGGCCATCAGCGCGCTGAACCGCGGCATTCCATTCGCGCTGCGGCCAGCTCCATAGCGTTTTCGGTTGCGGGGAGGCGCTTCAGGCCCGTAGAGAAACGGAATGCAACTTCACCTTTCTTCCTGGCCGGAAATCGACGCGTACCTCAAGACGTCGAAGGCCATACTCATCCCGATCGGCTCGACGGAGCAGCACGGGCCGAACGGGCTGCTCGGCACCGATGCGCTGTGCCCGGAGATCATCGCGAACCGGGCGGGAGACGAAGCCGGCATTCTGGTGGCGCCAACCTTCAATGTCGGCCAGGCGCAGCACCATATGGCCTTTCCCGGCACCATCACGCTGAAGCCTTCCACCATGATCGCGGCGATGAAGGACTGGGCGGAGAGCCTGGCGCGCCACGGCTTCGAGCGGCTCTATTGGCTGAACGGCCACGGTGGCAACATCAACACCATCAACGCCGCCTTCAGCGAAATCTACCACGGCATCCGCTTCGACCGCGCGGGCTCCAACCACCCTCCCCTGCGCTGCACCTTGCGCAACTGGTGGGAGCTTTCCGGCGTGATCGATGTGTGCCGGCAACTGTTTCCGGTGGGTGAAGGCAGCCATGCCACGCCGTCTGAAGTGTCGGTCACCTACTTCGCTTATCCGGAAGCGCAGAAGCGGGTGGCAATGACGCCGAAGATCGCGCCGACGGGCCCGATCTACGATGCCGAGGATTACCGCCGCCGCTTTCCCGATGGCCGCATCGGCTCCGACCCCTCGCAGGCCACGCCGGAAGCCGGCGCAAAGATCGTCGCCGCCGCGGTAAAGGCGGTGATCGCGGAGTTTCAATCGTTCGCAAATTCCTGAGGAGGGAAAGCATGATCAACGGCGCGCATGTCATCATTTATTCGAAGGATACCGACGCCGATAAGGCATTCTTCCGCGATGTGCTGAAGTTGCCGAACATCGATGTCGGCAACGGCAGGCTGTTCTTCAAGCTTCCGCCATCGGAACTGGCGATGCACGAGTCCGACAAGAACAGCGTGCACGAGCTCTGGCTAATGACCGACGATGTCGAGGCGGAGGTGGCGCGGCTGAAATCAGCCGGCGTAACGTGCGAGCCGACAGCAGACCGCGGCTGGGGCATCGTCACGCATATTCCACTGCCCGGCGGCGGCAAGCTCGGCCTCTATCAGCCAAGGCACGCCCGGCCGTAAGCCACCACGTGTCATCCCCGGCGAGCGCGAAGCGTGGCTTCGCGCGAGAGAAGGGTACCCAGGTGTTGAAGATTGCGCCTGGTCTTTCCTCCTGGCTTCCCTTCCCCTCGCATCGCTGGCGCGATGCTCGGCCGGGAATGACAGGTGGGGCATAAAGATGCTAGCTTCCAACCATCCCAGGGGCGCTCGAGAGAGCTGAGATCGCGATTGTCGCGAGTCCCTTTGAACCTGATCCGGCTAAAACCGGCGTAGGGAGAGGCGCATGAACAAACCCATCTTGCATCCCAAATCCGTCGAGATCACGCGCGGGCCCCTGCCCGGCTCGCGTAAGGTGTACACGGGCGGCGTGCCGTTTCGCGAGGTGGCCCTGTCCGGCGGTGAGGCGCCGGTGCGGCTGTACGATACCTCTGGTCCGTACACGGACGATGAGGCTGTCATCGATATCGAACGGGGACTGCCGGCAAAGCGTCGCGAATGGATTCGCGCGCGCGGGGATGTGGAAGAATACGAAGGCCGGCCTCGCAAGCCGGAAGACGATGGTTTAAAGCGCGGCGAGCTATTGTCTGTCCCGCAGTTTGATCGCGCGGGTCGCAAGCCTTTGCGCGCCAAACCGGGCCGCAATGTTACGCAACTGCACTATGCGCGGGCAGGTATCATCACCGACGAAATGCGCTATATCGCGGCGCGCGAGAACCTCGGCCGCTCCGCGCTGGCCGACGGCAACAGCTTCGGCGCCAGCATACCCGACGAAATCACGCCGGAGTTCGTGCGCGACGAGGTGGCGCGCGGCCGCGCCATCATCCCCGCCAACATCAATCACCCCGAAACCGAGCCGATGATCATCGGCCGCAATTTCCTCACCAAGGTGAACGCCAACATCGGCAATTCCATCGTTACCTCCGGCGCGGCGGAGGAGGTGGAAAAGATGGTGTGGTCCATCCGCTGGGGCGCCGACACGGTGATGGACCTTTCCACAGGCCGCCACATCCACACCATCCGGGAATGGATCATCCGCAATGCGCCGGTGCCCATCGGCACGGTGCCGATCTATCAGGCGCTGGAGAAGGTGGGCGGCGTCGCCGAAGAGCTGACCTGGGAGATCTACCGCGACACCCTGATCGAGCAGTGCGAGCAGGGCGTGGATTACTTTACGGTCCATGCCGGCGTGCGGCTGGCGCACATTCCGCTGACGGCGGAGCGCGTCACCGGCATTGTCTCGCGCGGCGGCTCCATTCTCGCCAAATGGTGCCTTGCGCATCACCGCGAGAATTTCCTCTACACGCACTTCGAGGACATCTGCGAAATCCTGAAACAGTACGATGTGTCGTTCTCGCTGGGCGACGGTTTGCGCCCTGGCTCCATCGCCGACGCCAATGACGCCGCACAGTTCGCGGAGCTGGATACTTTGGGCGAGCTCAACCGCATCGCGCAGAAGCACGAAGTGCAGGTCATGATCGAAGGCCCCGGCCACGTGCCGATGCACAAGATCAAGGAGAACATGGACCGCCAGCTGGCGGCCTGCGACGAGGCGCCGTTCTACACCTTGGGCCCGCTCACCACTGATGTGGCGCCGGGCTATGACCACATCACTTCCGCCATCGGCGCGGCGATGATCGGCTGGTTCGGCACGGCGATGCTTTGCTACGTCACGCCGAAGGAGCATCTGGGCCTGCCGGACCGCGACGATGTAAAGCAGGGCGTTATCGCCTATCGCATCGCCGCGCACGCCGCCGATCTGGCGAAGGGCCATCCGGCTGCGCGCATCTGGGACGATGCGATGAGCAAGGCGCGGTTCGAATTCCGCTGGCGCGACCAGTTCGCGCTGGCGCTCGATCCGGAGACCGCCCAGCTCTACCACGACGAAACCTTGCCGGCGGAGGGCGCGAAGGTGGCGCATTTCTGCTCCATGTGCGGGCCCAAATTCTGCTCGATGAAAATCAGCCAGGAAGTGCGCGATGCCGCCCGCGGCCAGAACGACACGCTCTCGTCCGCCGAAATCCGCGCCGCTATGGCGAAGAAGGCGGAGGAATTCAAACAATCCGGCGGAGAGATTTACATCAGCGCTCCGCGCCTTGCGGAGTAGGCTCCCACGGCGTATATACGTGAGCGTATATACGGAAGGCATCCGCCATGGCGACTGCACGCGTTTTTAAATCGGGAAACTCTCAGGCCGTGCGTCTGCCCAAGGAATTCCGCATTGACGCGACGGAAGTGGAAATTTCCCGCCGCGGCGACGAAATCGTGCTGCGCGACAAGGCTAAGGGTCGCGGTATGACGGAGTTTCTCGATGCGCTCCGGTCGATGCCGCGCGACGCGTTCGAGGGCATCAAGGACACGAGACCGGCTCAAAAGCGCAGGGGCCTCTGATCTCGTGACGCGTTATCTGCTCGACACAGATATCTGCATCTACCTGAGGGACAACAGACCGCCCAGGGTTACCGCGCGATTCGCGGAGCTTGAGCGCGATGACGTGGCGATCTCGGTGATCACGTTTGGCGAGCTTGCTTACGGCGTCGCGAAGAGCACGGATCGCGCACGTGCTGCAAAAGGCTTTGAGTGGGCGATGCGCATCATGCCGATACTTCCGCTGCCGCCGAGGGCCGGCGACCGATACGGTGATTTGCTTGCAGAGCTGGAGCGGAATGGATCGCTCATCGGCGGCAACGACCTCTGGATTGCAGCGCATGCGTTGGCTGAGAACCTGATCCTCGTCACCAATAACGAGCGCGAGTTCAGGCGCGTGAAAGGCTTGAAGGTGGAGAACTGGGCGCGGTAGTCAGCCCGCGAAGGACACATATACACACATACTGGCAGCCCACTGGAGCTCTCCGGAGCAGAAGCCGAGGCCGCACGGCCCTATCTCTATCCGGCCCGATAACCGTCTCGAAACGTTGATCTTTCAAAACTGGCGGGGCGGCTTGATCCGCCCCGAAGGAACCCCGATATTAGCCATGTGAATCCCGGCTTTCCCCGGGAACAAGGAGATTCCGTCAGATGGCTGACTACAACCCCCGCGTTGTCGCAAGCCCCACGGCCGTCGGCGTCATCGACGCCGGCCTTCGGGCCTACATGCTGCGCGTCTACAACTACATGCTGGCGGGCCTCGCGATCACCGGCGCTGCTTCTTATGCGACGTTCCTCGCCTCCGTCACGAACGATCCCTCGCAGGCGGTGGCGAAAGTGCCCGGCGGGCTCATGCTCACAAGCGTGGGCGCAACGCTGCTCGGCCCCTTCATGTGGGTGCTCTTGTTGGGCTCTCTCGGCCTCGTCATGTTCCTGAGCTTCCGCATCCAGAGCATGAGCGTGACCGCGGCGCGAACGAGCTTCCTCGCCTATGCGGCGCTGATCGGGGTGACCTTCGGATCGCTGTTCATTGTCTATACGGCCGCCAGCATCGCGCAGGTGTTCTTCATCACGGCGGCGACCTTCGGCGCGATGAGCCTGTGGGGCTACACCACCCAGCGCGACCTCACCGGCATGGGCTCGTTTCTGTTCATGGGCCTGATCGGCATTGTGATCGCCTCGCTGGTCGGCTTCTTCGTGCACTCCAGCATGCTGCAGTGGGTGATTTCGGTGGCCGGGGTCATCATCTTCACGGGGCTCACCGCCTACGACACGCAGAAGATCAAGGAGATGTACGTCGCGGGCGACGACGGCACGGTAATGGGCCGCAAGGCGATCTTCGGGGCGCTGAGCCTCTACCTCGACTTCATCAACCTGTTTTTGATGCTGCTGCGGCTGCTGGGCAGCCGCCGCTAATCAAGAAGCGACGCGAGAGAAAG
>DATIEM010000057.1:0-51466 GCA_035455725.1 Rhizomicrobium sp.
TTTCTACTTCGGCACGAAATATTCTGTGCCGATGAAGGCGGTGGTGGCCGGTCCGGACGGCAAGGAGGTGCCGATCGAGGGCGGCTCCTACGGCATCGGCGTGTCGCGGCTGGTGGGCGCCATCATTGAAGCGTCGCACGACGACGCGGGCATCATCTGGCCTGAGCCGGTAGCGCCGTTCGACGTGTCGCTGATCAATCTCAAGAAGGGCGATGCCAAAACCGACGCCGCCTGCGAAGAGCTGTACGCAAAGCTCACAGCGGCAGGTCGCGATGTTCTTTATGACGACACCGATGATCGTCCCGGCGCAAAATTCGCCACCCACGACCTGATCGGGAACCCCTGGCAAATTATTGTCGGTCCCCGCGGTCTGGAAAAAGGCTTGGTCGAAGTGAAGTGCCGCGCCACCGGCGCGCGGCAGGAGCTGAGCGCGCAGGCCTTGCCGAGAGCACTTGTTGGCGCTTGACCAACCGTATCCTGCAGGATACGTTCCGTGCTGTATGAAATAAGGCAAACGCCCTCGTTCCGGAGGTGGCTCGACCGGTTGCGGGATTCGCGCGCGCAGAAGCACATTGCGGCTCGGATTCGGCGAATGGGCTTGGGAAATTTCGGGGACGTGAAACCGGTGGGCCACGCCGTCTCGGAAATGCGGATCGACTACGGGCCCGGTTATCGGCTCTACTTCACACGTCAGGGCGCGACGGCGCTGTTGCTGATGGTGGGCGGAGACAAGTCCTCCCAAAAGCGCGACATCGCCACCGCGATAGCGATGGCGCAGCAAATCAGGAGTGCAGAATGACCGTCGGGAAGAAAAACAAAGCTGTCGGCGCCGGAGTAAACAAGCAGATCAAGACATTGCCGTGGGATCCGCTCCGCTATCTCAAGACGGAGAAGGATTGTCGCGAGTACCTGGATGCCGCTCTCGCAGACGGCGATCCAGCGCTCATAGCCGAAGTACTGGGCGACATCGCGCGTTCGCGCGGCATGGCCAAAATCGCCAAGAAGACGGGGCTCGGCCGCGAAAGCCTGTACAAAGCGCTTTCCCCGAACGGGAACCCCAAGTTTCTCACCGTGGTGAAAGTGGTTCAGGCGCTGGGATACAGGCTTCGGCTGGCCGCCTGAGGCTCAGGCAGCTTTCGTTTGCTGTACCCAGCCGGTTGGCCGGCGCTGGAACCGCTGCCGGCAGGCGACGATGAAGCCTCCGTCCTCCCAATCGTGCCGCTCGACGTCCACCCGCAGGCCGTCTAGCCGCAGCAGGTTGAAGGCATTGGTCTCGTCGCGCCGCCGCGTGGAGGAGGCGGTGCCCGCCTGCACCAGCAGCGCCGCGTGCGGCCCGGCATAAAGCGTCTCGCTGGTAATGGCCTGGCTAACGTGCAGATGGCCGGAGAGCACGATATCCACCTTGCAGTCGCCAAACGCTTCCATTGCCATTTTGGCGCGGCCGACGATGGTGCGATGCGTGCCGCTCTCCGGCACCGCAAACGGGTGGTGCGTCACCACCACGCGGATGACGGAGGCGGGCAGGGGACCGAAATTGGCACAGGCCTTCTTCACCTGGGAGCGGTTGATGCGGCCGCTCTTCAGCGAGAAAGCGCGCGCCGTGTTGATCCCCAGCACGGCCACCTCCCCGTCGGCATAAAACGGCGAGAGCTGCTTGCCGATGTAGCGGGTGAAACGCGACAGCGGCGTCAGACCGCGCTTGAACACATTGTAGAGCGGCACGTCGTGATTGCCGGGCACCACGATCTGCGGTTTCGGCAGGGCAGCGAGAAAATCGCGCGCCTGCCTAAACTCCGCCGTGCGCGCACGCTGGGTGAGGTCGCCGGATACGACGACCATGTCCGGGCGCGTGGCCATCACGGCGCGTTTCAGATCTTCCAGCACTGCCGGATCGGTGCGGCCGAAATGCAAATCGGAGAGATGCGCGATCCTGCGCATCAGGCGGCGCCTTCGCCGGGAACGATAACGCGCAGCGACCGCGGCCGACTGCGGTAAACCAGTGGCGTCGCCATGCGCAGCACTTCGCCGTCGAGCGCCACATCCAGAAACTTTCGTCGCGTATCGATGCGCAGTTCGCCGGTGGTGAAGACAAACGGCGGCTTGGGCTTTTCCATGCCAACGATGGCGCGCGCCGCCGCGGCTACCGCGCGAAAGCGCCCCATGTGCGACACGTAGGATATCCACAACAGCCCGCCGTCCAGCCGAGCACGCGCGCCGAGCCGCGGAGCAGCGAGTTCGTACTCGTTGTTGCCGATGAACACGAAGTCTGCCTTGATGTTGAGCACGGGTCCGCCAAACCGCAGCCTGACCCGCAGCGATTTCGAGCGCCGAACGGTGGCAAGCAGCGCCTGCGCGAAGGCCACCCACTTGCCGTGGCCTTCTTCCTGCAGCGCCTCGCGCTCCCGCACCACCTGCGGATAGAAACCGATGCTGGAGTTGTTGACGAACACCCGGCCGTTCACCTCGACGACATCAACGGCGCGTGCGCGGCCCTGAAGCGCATTTGCAACCGCCGCCTCCAGCGCCAGCGGAATGCCGACGTCTTTGGCGAAATGGTTGAGCGTGCCGAGCGGCAGGATGCCGAGCGCCGTGTCGCTGCCGGCCAGCGCATTGGCGACGGCGCTGATGGTGCCGTCGCCTCCGCCGGCAACCACCAGCCTGGCGCCGTCACGCACCGCTTCGCGCGCGAGCTCCTGCAGGTGACTGATCTGCGGCGGTGCTTCGATCCGTGCATTGCACCCCATCTGCCTGAAAATTTGGGCGAGTTTCTCCGCGTCCGCCGCAGCTGCGCCGGAATGCGCCGCGCCGTTGAGCAGGCACAGGCAGCCGAACTGCGCCTCCGCCGGCAGGGCCGCGGCCTCTCGTATCCCGATTTTCGTTTCCAGAACCGGCCTCTTGGCGTTTCGCCCAAAGCACCTTAGATCAACGCCGCAGATCGCGAAAAATACCCGCCCGGAGCACCGTTTTGCGCAGATTCGACGAAGATGACGAGGAAAAAGAAAAGGCGGAGGACAAGACGCCCGAGCAGCCCATCTCGCCGGTGGCGCAGGCGCTGTTCAAGTCGCGCACCGTGCTCGTCTTCGGAGAAGTGGACATGAAGATGGCGGAGCGGGTCACGGCGCAGCTGCTGGCCCATGCCGACAGCGAGGGCGATATCCGCCTCATCCTCAACTCGCCGGGCGGCCATGTGGAATCCGGCGACACCATTCACGACATGATCCGCTTCCTGGGACCGCGGGTGAAGATCCTCGGCACCGGCTGGGTGGCCAGCGCCGGCGCTCACATCTTTCTCGGCGCGCCGCGCGAGAACCGCTACGCGCTGCCCTACACGCGCTTCCTGCTGCACCAGCCATTGGGCGGCGTGCGCGGGCAGGCCTCCGACATTTCCATCGAGGCGGAGGAGATATTGCGCATGCGCGAGCGCCTCAACCGCGAGATCGCCAAGGAGACCGGCCAGCCCTACGAGAAGATCGTGGCCGATACCGAGCGCAATTACTGGCTGAGCGCGGAAGCGGCGCGCGATTACGGCCTGGTCGGCAAGATCATCACCCGCGCCGACGAGCTTTAATGGTCCCTTCCCTGGGCGCGTTATCTGGCGGCGGGTTGGCGAGCAGGTAGGGGTAGCTGTTGTTGATGTTCGGGTCCTGTCCCCAGACCTTCGGATCGAACCCATCCGGCAACCCGGACTTGAGCTGGTCATCGGTGAGGCCGGTGATTCCGGGATCGTTGCGCGGAGCCCCTGCGCCGCGTCCGGGGTCATCGATGCCGCTGGTATCGAGATCCCAGTCGAGATCTTTGATCTGCTGACCGCTGGACTTGTCGTATCCTATAGCCCCGCCCGCAAGACTGCTTCCTCCAACGGTTATTGCGCCTACGGAATAGGATTGCTGAATGCTTGCCTTGGGGCCAAGCTCGCCAACCAGGCCTCCAACAATCGCCTTTTTGCGATTGATGACCGCGCCGGTGGCATACGTCTGGGAAATCACGCCGTTACCGGAAAGGCCGACCAGACCTCCTGCCGTCGTCTTTCCACCACCCTTGGCCGTTATGGCCCCCGTGGCGAAGGATTGCGCGATGTCGCCATAGTTGACACCGACCAGACCGCCGGCATTGCCATACTTCGATATGGCTGTCTCGGCAGTCGCATCGCCCGTCGCATACGACAGCGTTATCGAGCCTTTGCCGTCGTTATAATAAACGAGCCCGCCCGCATCGCTGCCTGGCGTATCCCCTGTCGCGAAGGATTGCGTGATCACACCGTAGTTATTCACGGCCAATCCTCCGATGCCTCCACCGACTGCGGAACTTGCATTTGCAACCTGACCTCGGTTGATGCCGATCAGGCCGCCAGCCGCCATATCTCCCGCATCGGCGATGATGCCTGAAGAAGAGGCCCTCAATACGGAGCCGTCGTTCTCGCCCACCAGCGCGCCGCCGTAACTCGTGTCTCCAAAGAACTTCTTCGACAGACTGACGTTCGGCAGATTGGTGTCGCGCAGCGTACCGGCGGACTGTGCGAACAGCCCGACGAGAGGAAGGTTCTCAGAAGGGACGGCAATGGTGAGGTTCTGGATGGCGTTCCCCAGACCTTCGAACGTGCCGGTGAATACGGTCGTCACGGGAGAGTGCTTGTAGGCGCCGTCAACCGAGGCATCGTAGCTGTTGGCCAGGGCATAATGACCGGCGGGCTTGCCGGCGATTTTCTTGGCCAGTGAGCTTATGTCGTTCACCAGCGTGAATTTCTGACCGTTGATGATGAGGCTGCTCTTCAGGTCCCAGAAGCTGATCGAGCCGGCGGACAGGAACCAGTAATCGCCGCCCGTGCCGCCATCGTTGGTGATGAGCGTTACGGCGCCGCTGCCCGCAACGCTGACAGCCTGACCGAACACGATGGAATGCAGCGCATCCAGCGTGAGCCGGCTCGCGCTGGTCCAGGTGACCGGCGTTGCGACGTGAATGTCCTGAGCGCCCGAATTGCCGGTGGCGACCTTCAGATCGCCGGACGCCAGCATGTCGGTGAGGTCATGCACGTTCAGCACCGCCGCCTTTGCGGTCGCGGTGCAGACGCCACCGGAGCAGTTCATGTTCTGGGTGGGATCGGTGGAGATGTTCAGCGCCGCATGGGCGCCAGCAGCCAAGCACATGGTGGCAATGCTGCAGAGCGACAGTATTCGGAAACGAGCGCGCATGTTCCCCCCTTTATCGCTTGCGATGACTGATAGCTTTGGTGCCGGACGGCGGCGGATTGGCCAGCAGGTACGGGTAGCCGTCGTTGATGTTGGGGTTCTGTCCCCACACCTGCGGATCGAACCCATTGGGCAGCGCTGCTTTCAGCTGCGCATCCGTGAGGCCTGTAATCCCCGGATCGTTCGGGATGTTGCCCGCGCCCTGGCTTGGATCGGTAACGCCGCTGGTATCCAAATCCCAGTACGCATCAGAGATGTTCCCGGAGTTCGACACGTCCTCACCAACAAGGCCGCCCACGAGCGTGCCCGACCCGCCGGTTACATGCCCAACCGAGTAGCTTCGTCTGATGTCGCTCGGCCACTGCGCTTGGTCAGTGTACCCCGAAAGGCCGCCGGCCGTTCCCCCATCGCCGGCGAGGACTGAGCCCGTGGAGTAGGAATCGGAAATGTCAGTAAAATCTGCCTCTCCTACTAAGCCGCCGGTTTTCGCGGTGGTTCCGCTGGAGACGGTCCCCGTTGCGAACGATGTCAAAATAGAGCCGCTGTCACTGTGTCCAACCAGGCCGCCCGTCCAAGCTCCGTTGGCACCAGAAACCATGACCTGCGATTGGGTTTGGGAGATTGTTCCCCCTTGCAAAAAACCAACCAAACCGCCGACCCAGTAGTCTTCCCCGCCCGATACGCGCCCGCTCGCTGAACACCTCAGCGCCACCAGGATGACTGCCGTTCCCGCGCTTCCAATAAGTGGGCCAACAGCGCGCCAACTTTGTCCCGCATTTCCGTTGGCTTGCACATTCACGCTGACCAGTCGCAGATCACGCACGAGCGCGCTGTACGGATCTGTTGATCCGATGAAGCCTACGCCATAGTCGTTTGGGTCCTTGATCGACAGATTGGATATCGAGTTACCGAGCCCTTCAAAAATGCCCTGAAGTTTGCCGATGACAGGGGAGGAATGCACGCCGTCTTTTGCCGCGTTGTAGCTTTTGGCGAGAGCGACGTAGTGATCGAAGCCTCCACGCCGGAATTTGCCGGAAATCCCTTTGCTGCTCTTCACAAGGGCATACTGATTTCCATTGATAATCAGGCGTGTCCGATCCCGCGTCACGTCCCAGTATTCGACATGTCCCTTGCCATAGAATGCGAAATCGCCGCCGGAACCGCCGTCACTTGTCGTGATGGTGAGAGCGCCGCTGCTGCCCGCGACGGTGAGCGGTTTTTCAAAGGCGATGGAGTGGTAGGAATCGAGTGTCAGTCGGCTCGCGCTGGTCCAGCTGATTGCCGCTTTGATGTCGATGTCCTGCGCGATGTTGCCGCTCTTCACGCTGGCGTCGCCTGATGCCAGCATCGCCGTCAGATCGTTGACATTAAGCACGGCTTTCTTCGCCGTGGGTGTGCACACACCGGCTGAGCAGGTCACGTTCTGCGTCGCATCGTTTGAGATCACGAGATCGGCGCGGGCCGCTGTCGCCAGCAGAAGCGTTGCGCCTATTAGCGTGCTTGAGATTGCGCCGCTGCACGCACGGTTATTCGTCATGATTTCCCCCGGCCGCGCGCGGAGCCTATCACGACCGGCGGTCGTTCTCTTCCGCTTTTCTGTTGTAATTCCGGCGCTTTAGTTCCATATACGTTCTGAGACGCATTTCGACAATTTGGAAGAGAGAGGACGTGTGTGCCGCCGGGGGGGAAGGGTGCTCGATTCGGAAAAAACAACTCCACGATATGTGGTGGCGGATTTCGGCTCGAGCACAAGGAAGTTCCCCCACCTGTCGCGACTTGACTTCAAGTCTCACGATATTGCGGAGAAGCTGGTAGATGCGCCGAGATGTTGAGCAGGCGGTGAACGGGTGACAGAGCAACCGTGGTGGCGCGGCGCCGCCATCTACCAAATTTACATCCGCAGCTTTTGCGACTCGAATGGCGACGGGCAGGGCGACCTGCCGGGCGTGATCTCGAAACTCGATTACATCCGCGACCTGGGCGTGGACGCGATCTGGCTTTCGCCGCTGCATCCCTCGCCGGACCGCGACTGGGGCTACGATGTCTCCGACTACGAAGGCATCCACCCCGATTACGGTACACATGCCGATTTCGATCGGCTGCTTTCGGAAGCGCACGCCCGCGGTGTGAAGGTGATGCTCGATGAGGTGCTGGCGCACACCTCCGACGAGCATCCGTGGTTTGTCGACAGTCTGCAGAACGGGGAGAAGCGGGAGTGGTATGTGTGGGCGCCGCCGAAAGCGGACGGTACCGCGCCCAACAACTGGTTGTCGGCGTTCGGCGGGCCGGCATGGTCGTATCAGCCGGCGAGGCGCGAGTACTACCACCACAAATTCCTCCGCCAGCAGCCGAAGCTGAACTGGCGCAGCCCGGCGGCCACGATTGCCGCGCTGGGCGTGCTGGAGCACTGGCTGGCGCGCGGGGTGGACGGCTTTCGCCTCGATGTGGCGAATGCGTTTTTTCACGATCCGGCGCTCACCGATAATCCGGCCGTGCGCATGGCGGAACGCACCGATGCCATGTGGGGCCACGCGCCGTACCTGCAGCTGCACCATCACGACGCGAATCTGCCTGACAACATCGAGGCGCTGGATGAAATCCGCCGCACCGTGGAGCGCTGGCCGGACCGCTTCGTGATGGGCGAGTTCTCGGAAGAGCCGGCGCGCTGCGGCGCCTTCACCTCGCCGGAAGAGGGGCTCCATTCCGGCTACAGTTTTCCGCTCTTGCAGGCGCGGAGGCTGGCGCCGGACTTCATTCGCCTGCACTACAATCTGCTGGCGCGGTTTCCGGCGCACTGGCCGTGCGTTGCGTTTTCCAATCACGACGTGGTGCGCACGGTGAGCCGGTTCGGCGGCGACGATCCGCCGCCGGATCTCGCGAAGCTGATGCTGGGGCTGCTGCTCTCGCTGAAAGGGACGGCGCTGCTTTATCAGGGCGAGGAATTGGGCCTCCCGGAAGCGGACATTCGCCGCGACCAAATTCGCGATCCGGTGGGCGATTTGTACTGGCCTTACACGGGCGGGCGTGACGGCTGTCGCACGCCCATCCCGTGGGATGCAGCCGCGCCGAATCTCGGGTTCACCAGCGGGGTGCCGTGGTTGCCGCTGTCGCCCAAACACCGGGCGCTGGCGGTGTCCGAACAGGAGCGCGATCCGGAGTCGGCGCTGAATTTTGCGCGGCGGTTTCTCACCTTCCGCCGCAGCAGCGCGGCCTTGCGCTGGGGCGAGATGAGCTTCGTGGATGCCTCGCCTCCGCTGCTCGGGTTCATTCGGGAATGGGACTGCGAGAAGCTGCTGTGCCTGTTCAATATGAGCGGAGAAGCCGCTGAATTCACACATGAATTGGTTGGTGGTGTGGAACAGTCTGGTGTCAGCTTTGGCGGCGCGGCGGTCGGCAACCGGGTTGAGCTGGCGCCTTACGGAAGCTGGTTCGGCAGATTGTCGAAGGCATCCAGCACCGCCTCGATGGGGAGCAGCACGCAGCGGTGACGATTGCGATGTGTCACCGCTCCCAAGAACGCGGCGTAGGGTTCGAAAGGGGGAGGGGGCACCGCGCCGTTGGTGGCTAGCATCGACGCCACCGCGTTCGCCAGCGCCTCAACGTCTTCGCGGCTCGCGCCCTTCAGGCGATCTGCGAGGATTGAAGCGGAAGCCTGTGTGAGCACGCACGCTTTTGCGTCCTGCGCTACCGCGGTGACCCGGCCGGTCTCATCCACCGCGAGGTCAATGGTCACCTTGTCGCCGCAGGTCGGATTGTGCGCGCTGCCGCTGACGCTGGGATTCTCGAGACGGCCCGCGCCGTGGGCATCGGCTGCCAGCCGGAGAATCTCCTTGCGGTAAAGCGGATCGCTCACGGCCGCCCCGGGCGGTATGCAGCCAGGTCTTCCGGCGTGTCGATGTCGATCAGCGGCGCGTCGCTGCCGGCCTCTACTTCGTAGACCAGTTCCGGATACGCACCGATCAGTCCGCGCGCCCCCACATCGCCTTCGATGGCCTCGATCTCCGCGAAAAACCGCCGGGCGAACAGCACCGGATTGCCGCGCTTGCCGCCGTGTGTGGCCACACAGATCGCACGATCCTCCGCCGGATCGAACGCCGCGATGAGCCGATCGATGAGCGCGGATGTGACCGCAGGCATATCGCCGAGCACGATGATCGCGCTATCGCAGTCTTCCGGCAGCGCCTTCAGCCCGCACCTCAGCGAGCTGCTCAATCCGCTTGAAAAATCAGGGTTATTCATCAGATGAACATCGCATCCGGCAAGCGCCGTCTGTACGCGCTCCGCCTCGTTGCCGGTGACCACCACAACCGGTGCAGCACCACTGGCAAGCGCCGCCTCCACCACACGCCGGACCAGCGGCTTACCGTCGATCTCGGTGAGCAGCTTGTTCGCCCCCAGCCGGGATGATGCGCCCGCGGCCAGCACCACGGCGCCGATTTTCGGGGCGCGCGGCATCGCGGGTTCATCGCGCGGCTGCGGGCGCACGGGAATTTCCATCAGCAATCCGCCGACGCCCATGGCGGCAATGTCCGCGCTGCTCACAGGTAAGCCGGCCGCCAGCCGCCACAGCACGAAATCGAAGCCATTGAGTTTCGGCGAGCGCGCGCAGCCGGGAAGCCCGATCACATCTGCCGCACCAAGCTCGCCGAGCAGCAGCAGGTTGCCGGGATCCACTGGCATGCCGAACCGCTCGATCGTTCCGCCCGCCTGCTCGATCGCTGCGGGGACGACGTCGCGGCGATCTGAAATCGCGCTCGCGCCGAACACCAGAATGAGATCGGCTGTTTTCGCTGCTTCCGCAAGGACCGGCGAGAGCGCGTCTATGTCATGCGCGACCTCCCGCTCGAACACCAATCTGGAACCGATTTGCGCGATGCGATGGGCAATCGCCCGGCGTGTCTTGTCCAGCAGGGCAGGGCGTGTTCCCGGCAGAGTGGTCAAGATCAGCGCGACCATGCGGGGACGGAATGCGGCAACCCGGACCGGCGAGCGCCGCGCCAGAGCCTCTGCCTTTTCCACGGCAGATACAGGAGCGGCGAAGGGAATGATTTTCACCGTCGCCATCATCTGCCGCGGAGCAACGCGGGCGAATGGCGGCAGCGTCGCCACGGTGATCGCCTCATCTAGGGCGTTGAGGGCGTTCACGCACGCAGGGTCCAGCATCGCGAGCCCTTCCGCCGTCGCATACAGGTTGGCGCGGCCCGTAAAGGCGGCGCCTACCCGTACATCCTCTCCAGCGAGTGCTTCGGCGATGCGCGCGGCTGCTTCGTCTTCCCGCACATCCCCGCTCTCAAGCTCGGCAACGACGGCTTCGCGGATGCCACATTCCAGCAGCTGCATGAGATCTCCCGGCGCGAGCAGGTGGCCCTTTTTGAAGCGCCGCTCTCCGGCGCGCAACGAATGGGCGAGAATGGCGCCTTCTGCATGCTGCAGCGAAACTTTGGCGAACTTCATTCTCTGAGATTACGCGGGTGCTGCCTCGCGCGGCAAACACAGGATCGCGCGCAATCCCCGCTCAGGGCGGTTCTCCAGTCGAATGCTGCCGCCGTGACCCTGCGCGATCGCTTTCACTAGCGTAAGTCCGAGGCCCGTGCCGCCGGTTTCCGTGCTGCGCGATTTCTCCAGCCGCACGAACGGCTCAAACACACGTTCCCGCTCGCCTTCCGGTATGCCGGGTCCTTCATCCTCCACAAGCACTTCATACTGCGCAGGGCTCTCCTCCAGCCGCACGTCCGCTTTCCCGCCGTAGGCAATCGCGTTCTCGATCAGATTGCGGATGGCGCGGCGAATTTCGTTGGGCCGGCAGGTAAGCGGCGCGGCCGCGTGCGGCGTCCAGCTGACCGGCTTTTCCATTTCCTCCAGATCGGCGCAGACGCTTTCCGCCAAAGCGGCGAGGTCGATTCGCCGCATCTGCTCCCAGCCCACGCCCTTGGCGGCAGACAGCACCGCTTCCGTGAGTTCCTGCAATTCCTCGATGTTTTTGGTCAGCCGCTCGCGCGTGTCTTCGTCTTCCACGAACTCAGTGTTGATGCGCATGGCGGTAATCGGCGTGCGTAGATCGTGGCCCACCGCGGAAAGTAGCTGCCGCTGACTTTCCAGGGTGCGCGTGACCTGATCGGTCATCGCGTTGAACGCGGTTGCGGCGCGACGCACGTCGTCCGGGCCTTCTTCCGGTACGCGCGGTGCCGCACCGCCGCGCGCCGCTTCGCCTGCGGCGGCGGCAAGTTTCGAGAGGGGGCGCGCTACCCGCCGGGCAACCAACCCCGCGCCCAAAGATGTCATCAGAATGGCAATTGTTGTCGCCGCAATCGATTGTATCGGCCACGGTGGTGGGGGCGGATGATAGAAGCTGATGATGAGTTGCGTGCCCCGCAGCAGCGCCACCGTGACTTCTGTGACACTGGGAGAACCGGGCCGTCGCTTCAGGTCTTCTGCCGTCGGGGTGCGGAACTCGACCGAGACTGTTCGGTGCGCTTTACCTTTCGGCAGCAGATTCTGAATTCGTGTGGCAAGCGCGCGCTCAGCGCCATTCATGTATGGAGCAGAGACAATCTTGCCGCGATGGACATCAAAACGCCACGGGCCGGAACTTAAGGCATGGGCTGCCGGCGATCGCTGCTTCGCCGGGATGGATGCAAGTAGGGTCGATGCGGAGATGGCGCGGTCCACCAACCTGTCGGTAAGAGCACTCTCGGTGAGCTGCTGGCGCCCAAGTTCAAACCATGCAGCCACCGCAAGATTAGAAATCAGAACAGCCGCCGCGGTCACGATCACCAGCTGAGTGGCGAGTGTCCGCGGCAAAAGGCGGAATTTCATTCGAACTGCGGGTCCATCGCGAACATGTAGCCGCCCCCCCAAACGGTCTTGATATATCGCGGATTCTTAGGATCCGGCTCAAGTTTGCGGCGGAGCCGGCTGACATGGTTGTCGATGCTGCGGTCAAACAGCTCAGCATCACGACCTTTGGTTAAATCGAGCAGCTGATTGCGGGTGAGCGCGATTTTAGGCCGTTCGATGAGTGCCCTGAGCAGGCTAAACTCGCCGCTGGAGAGGGCCTGCGCAACACCATCGGCTCCGACCAATTCCCGCTGCCCCGTGTCGAGCGTCCAGTCGCCGAAGCGGATCCGCTCGGCTTCCGGCGGCCGTTGGCGGGGCGGCAGCGCCTGGGTCCGCCGCAGCACGGCGGCAATGCGGGCGATCAGCTCGCGCGGGCTGAACGGTTTGGCAATGTAATCGTCCGCCCCCATCTCCAGGCCGATGATACGATCCACCTCTTCGCCCCTTGCCGTGAGAAGGATCACCGGTGTCTGGGAGGTCTCGCGGATATGGCGGCACAGGCTCAGCCCATCTTCGCCCGGCATCATGATATCGAGCACCACAAGATCGATGCCGGAACTCCGTAGCGCCTTGCGGGCGCCAATCGCATCTGGCGCGGTGGTGGTACGATAGTCATGCTCGCGCAGGTAGCGCGCCAGAGGCTCCCGGATGTCGCGGGCATCCTCCACGATCAATACGTGCGGTTTCGTCTCTTCACGAACCATCTTCGCCACCTGCGACAAACGATGCTGCCTTCGAAGGCCTTGCGCAATTCCCATTTGTCGCAAATCGTAGCCCCAGCGGGGCCATCGGGGAGAAGTGCGACCGTTTGCGGCCGCTTCGGACAAACCCTCGCGACAGGGGTGAAGTAGGAACGGTTCTCGACGGGACCACAGGGGGAAATGATGCACAGATCGATTCGTTACGCGCTGCTCGCCGGCGCAGTTGTCACCGCGGCAGTCGGCCTGGCCGGCGCTGCCTTGCAACAGCACCCGGCGCACCAACAGAGCGCTCACAAAAATTACGGGCCGGGCGGACATAGGCGGCCGGGCCAGAGGTTTCTCTCTGAATATGACCTCAATCACGACGGCAAGGTGGCGCGGGATGAGTTCAACAAGGCAACCGCCCAGCGGTTCGCCGAGGCGGCCGGCGGCGGCAAGCTGATGACGGAAAAGCAATTCGAGGCGTTTCGCACGCGAAGTCTGCACCAACACGCAGACCAGAGCTTCCGGCGGGCCGACTGGAACGGCGACGGCAAGCTCAGCTTCGACGAATTCGCCAGTCCCATTCGCGCCAGCTTTGAGCGGGCGGACAAGCAATCCACCGGCACCATCTATTGCGGTCCAAAGACCCAGAACGGCTCAGCGGTCCAGCAGGGTCGACGCTCGCGCGGGGGCACACGCGGCGTGGGCGCATTCTGCGGGCGCGACGACCTGAACCACGATGGGAAGGTGACGCGCGCCGAGTTGGATCAAACGTTGCACCAGCAGTTCGCAAACGCAAGCAAGGGTGGTGCGATGACGAAAGATCGGTTCGAGGGGATGCAGCATTCGCGGGCGGAAACCACCAGCGGCCGCGCTTTCGCCCGTCTGGATAGCAACCACGATGGCAAACTCAGCCTGCAGGAGTTTGCCGCCTACCAGCAGCGCACCTTTGATCGCATGGATCGCAATCACGATGGCACCATTGCGGCGGACGAACTCGCGTCGCGCCGCCGCAATTCCAGCCGCTCAACCAAGCGAGGTTGAATTTCGGAGCGAAACGCCTGCTGGGTCAAACCCGCTGCTTTGGCGCAGAGATTGTGTGATTTCAGCCAGGATGGAGATGGCGATTTCGGCAGGCGAACGGGCACCGATGCTCAGCCCGATCGGCCCGTGAATGCGATTGATTTCCACCTCGGAAAAACCCTTCTCCTTAAGCCGTTCGCGCCTGGAAGCCTGCGTTTTGCGCGAGCCCAGCGCGCCGACGTAGAAGCAGTCCGAGCGCAGCGCGACCACAAGTGCCGGATCGTCGATTTTGGGATCGTGGCTGAGCGCCGCGAGCGCGCTGCGTGGGCCAAGCGGCGCTTGGGCAAGCGCTTCATCCGGCCAATCATGGGTAATGCTTATTCCGGGAAACCGCTCAGGCGCGGCGAAGCCCTGGCGAGGATCGATGACGCGCACCTTGTAGCTGGCAAGATGTGCCATGACGCACAGCGGCTGCGCTATGTGGACCGCCCCAACCACCACCAAATCCAAAGGCGGATTATAGACCGTCAGAAACCAGCTGCGGCCGTCGATCTCCACGGGGCTGCTCTGATCAGCCTGCGTGGCTTCGGCGGCTGCCGCCCCCAGGGCCGACGTGTCGCGGATCGGATCCAGCAGCCGTTCCTCGCCGGAGGCCAAATCGACTGCCCGCACCATGGCCTGCCCCGCTTGCCGCGCGGCCTGAATCGCCTCCAAGGCCTTACGCCTCATTCGGAAACCGGTTCGACGAACACTTCGATGCGTCCCCCACACGCCAGCCCGGCTGACCAGGCATGCTCGTCGCTCACTCCGAACTCCAGCTTGCGAGTTCGTCCGTCGCCAATGGCCTCAAGCGCTTCCCCGATCACCGCGCCTTCCACGCATCCGCCGGACACCGAACCGACGAATGCGCCATCCTCGCGAACGGCAAGTTGGCTGCCGGTTGGGCGGGGAGCTGAGCCCCAAGTCCTAATCACCGTTGCAATCGCCGCTCGCCGTCCTTCCGCGAGCCACTGCTGCGCGGCACGCAGCGGATCGTCGGCTGCCCCCCCGCTCATCGCGGGTCGTCCAGTGCCGCGGCGACAGCTCGCCTTGCGATCACCGTAATGAGATGTGCGCGGTACTCCGCCGAGCCGTGAAGGTCGGAGTTCAGGCCTTCGGGCGAGATACAAACGGGGGTGATCGCATCCGGCGTGAAGGTGTGCCCGAGCGCAACTTCCATTTCCGTCGCGCGGAACACGCAAGACGCGGCGCCTGTCACCGCGACGCGAATGCCGCCTGCGGTATCTGCTACGAACACACCGACCAATGCATATCGTGAAGCCGGATTGGCGAATTTGGCATAGCTGGCGCGCTTTGGGAGGGGAATTTCTACCTGCGTGACGATCTCTCCCTCTTCTAGAGCCGTGGAGAACATGCCGGTGAAGAAGTCGTCCACCGCTATTTGGCGCCGCGTCGTGTGAACCGTAGTCGCCAAGGCGAGGAGGCCGGCGGGATAGTCCGCTGCCGGGTCGTTGTTGGCGATCGAGCCCCCCAAAGTGCCCATGTGGCGCACGGCGGGATCGCCAATCACCTCCGCGAGTCGTGCCAGCGCCGGAATGGCGCTCCGCACGACGTCCGAACTCGCCACTTCGGCATGGGTCGTCGCGGCCCCGATCAGCATGCGATCTCCCTCTTTGTGTATGAAAGAGAGCTCCGGCAGCCGCGCGATATCGATAAGGGCGGCCGGATTGGCGAGCCGCAGCTTCATCGCGGGGATCAGCGTGTGGCCGCCGGCCAGCAGCTTGGCATCCGGCAAGCTTGCGAGGAGCGCTTCTGCATTCTTGAGCGAGGCGGGTCGATGGTAGGTGAAAGGGTAGGGGATCATGAGCTGGGCTCGGTGTTGGCCTTCGCTGCTGCTTCGACCGCATTAACGATGTTGTGGTAGCCGGTGCAGCGACAGAGATTGCCTTCCAGTTCCGCGCGGATGGCGTTGCGATCCAGTTTCGGTTTTCGCCGGATCAGGTCTACCGCCGTTATGATCATGCCGGGCGTGCAGAAGCCGCACTGCAAAGCGTGATGTTCGCGAAAGGCCTTCTGCACCGGGTGGAGCGCGCCGTCTCTGCCGAAACCCTCTATCGTTACGACTTCGGCATCGTCGGCTTGAGCGGCGAACACGGTGCATGACTTCACAGCACGGCCATCCAGCAACACTGTACAGGCGCCACATTGGCTGGTGTCGCAGCCGATATGTGTGCCGGTAAGGCCAAGGTTCTCGCGCAGAAAATACACCAACAGGGTGCGATCTTCTATTTCGGCCCGATGCTCCTGGCCATTCACGGTGATGTGCAAGTCCCTCATAATGTACTCCTGGCGCACTGATCTTCCGCGGCTGGTAAGCGGATCACAACACCAAGCCGAACAGGATCAGCAGAATGATAATGATAGCGACAAGTCCCACCACCCATATTTCCGGCGCCGCGCCTTCCCGTATCGGAGGGCCATCCGAGCGCTCCGGCGGCACTTGCGGCGCCGGCGCCAGAGGGGCTTCCGGCGTCGCGACTTGATCGGGTGCTTTGGCCGCCTGCCTGGCGAATTTGGCGAAGAATTCATCTGCCAATTGGGAGGCAGCACTATCAAGCAAGCGTTGACCGATCTGTGCGAGTTTGCCTCCGACAGTCGCCTTTGCCGTGTAGGAGAGTATCGTGCCTCCGTCTTCCGGTGCGAGAACCACTTCGCTCTCGCCGTGCACAAAGCCGGCCACGCCACCCTGCCCTTCGCCTTTCAGGACGCAGCGTCGCGGTGGGTCCGGTTCCGTCATCTCTACCTTGCCTTTGAAGGTGGCGCTCATGGGCCCGATCTTGAGCTTGGTATTGCCGACAAAGGTGGTCTCCCCGGTCTTTTGCAGTGCCTCGCAACCGGGGATGCAGGCCTTTAACGCCGCGGGGTCGTTCAGCGCTGCCCAAACGGCTTCTGGTGGAGCGGGTATTGTGTAACGGCCGCTGAACTGCATCTCTGACCCTGCAAATCCGGTGTTCTCGATTTATGGGGTTGCGCTGGCGCGGACAATCGCGGAAGAGCGAATCGGGCCTTCCCCCGCAGCCTGAGTTTGTGTAGAATTCTGTCATAAATAAAGAGTTGGGGGTTTTCGTGAGCGCCGATGGGGGGATGCAGTCCGCAATTGATGCGGCGCCTGGTCTGCAGATTAGCGGCTTAGTCAAGTGGTTCGATACCACAAAGGGCTATGGATTCATAAAGCCTTCCAGCGGTCTGTCGGGGGACGTCCTGCTTCACCAGACCTGTATTCGGCAGTCCGGCTTCAAGGCAGCCTACGAAGGCGCCAAGGTTGTGTGTGAGGCAATACAAGGGCCAAAAGGCCTGCAGGCGCGTCGCCTCATTTCCTTGGACAACTCGACCGCCGTTCCGCAGAGCCCAGTCAAACCCGGAAGAGCGTTACCAGAACCGAACGGTCCGGCTTTCGACGCGACCGTGAAATGGTTCAATCGCGGCAAAGGTTATGGTTTCGTCTCGCGTGGCCCCGATACACCAGATGTGTTTATCCATATGGAAATCCTACGCCGTAACGGGATACGTGAATTGCGCCAGGGACAAAAAGTCCGTGTACGGACGGGGGACGGCCCTAAAGGGGAACTCGCGGCTGAGGTCGCGCTCGTGGACGCATAGTTGACCATCACCGCTTCCCAGGTGGTGTTGATCCCGCGCCGACTTCTGCTATTTCGCTCCGCTCCAACTGTGAGGTTGTGAATGAAGGTCGGTTCGTTCGCCCCAGCTTGCCTTGGCGCCATCCTATTGGGCGCCGCCCCGGCAACCCTGCCACTTCCTCATTCCGCCGTCCTGATCGACTCCACGCGCGGCCCGGTCCGCTTCGAGGTTGAGATTGCCGGGGATGATTCCTCGCGCATGCGTGGCCTAATGTTTCGTAATCACCTCGATGCGAATGCCGGCATGCTGTTCGACTTTCATGATGACCATTTCCGCTCGTTCTGGATGAAAAACACCTACTTGCCACTCGACATGCTTTTTATCCGGGCGGACGGCTCCATCTCTTCTATTGCCGCAAATGCTATCCCCATGTCGGAGACCGTTATCAATTCGAGCGAACCGGTGCGCGCGGTTCTGGAAATCAACGGCGGGCGTGCTGCCGCCCTGGGAATTCGGCCCGGAGAAAGGGTCCGTGGCGCTATGTTTTCTGCGGCCGTGGCGCGGCACTAGGGCCGCAGGCATGCGCCGCTTGACTTTTTTGTGGCGGCAGAAGTTGTGCCAACCTGAACAACGAAACAGTGGTGAGTTCCATGGCGCGGTGGGTGTACGCATTTGGCGGCGGAAGGGCTGACGGGACGGCGGACATGCGCGCGCTCCTGGGAGGAAAGGGCGCCAATCTTGCCGAAATGAGCAATCTTGGGCTTCCCGTCCCGCCCGGCTTCACGATCACCACGGAGGTTTGCAGTCAATATCAGAATGGCCGGCGATATCCCGATGGCCTGGAGAACGAGGTCGATGCGGCACTCTCGCGGATCGGCGAACTGATAGGCGCATGCTTCGGCGATCGCAAGCGGCCGCTCCTGGTTTCGGTGCGATCAGGTGCCCGCGCCTCCATGCCAGGCATGATGGATACCGTCCTTAATCTGGGGCTCAACGCGGAAACCACAGAAGGTCTCGCCGAGCTGACCGGCGATTCCCGTTTCGCATATGACTCGTACCGTCGTTTCGTGCAGATGTACGCCAACGTAGTGCTTGGTCTTGAGCATGGCGCGTTCGAGGAAATTCTGGAGGCCGAAAAGGAAACCAGAGGCGTCGAGCTGGACACGGAGCTGGACGCGGAGGATCTGAAGCGTGTCGCCGCGCTGTTCCGACAACGTGTGGAGAAGGAAATACGGAGGCCTTTCCCCGAAGACGTCAACGAGCAGCTGTGGGGCGCTATCGGCGCGGTGTTCGGCTCATGGCAATCGTCACGGGCAAAGACTTACCGCAAGCTGCACGATATTCCGGAGGACTGGGGCACCGCGGTCAACGTGCAGGCGATGGTCTTCGGCAACCGTGGTGAAACGAGCGCAACCGGCGTTGCGTTCACCCGCGATCCGTCCACCGGTGAAAAGTTTTTGTACGGTGAGTTCCTGATCAATGCGCAGGGCGAAGATGTGGTGGCGGGAATTCGTACACCGCAGCCGGTGTCCAGAGTGGTTCGGGAGCGGCAGAAATCCCAAAAGTCCTCGATGGAAGAGGCATTGCCGGACGCCTATGCGGAGCTGAACGGCATCTGCGACAAACTCGAGTCGCACTACCGCGATATGCAAGACGTCGAGTTCACGATACAGGAAGGCCGACTCTTCATGCTGCAGACGCGCTCCGGCAAGCGGACGGCCGAAGCGGCGCTGAAGATCGCGGTCGACATGGTCGGCGAGGGCCTGATCGACCGCAACACGGCCGTCGCGCGCATCGATCCGAACGCCCTGGAACAATTGCTGCATCCAACACTAGATCCGGCCGCTCCGAAGGAGCAGATCGCTACCGGCTTGGCTGCTTCGCCAGGTGCCGCAACCGGCGAAATCGTATTCAGTGCCGACGAAGCCGAGAAGCTCGCGATCGACGGACACTCCGTCATTCTGGTGCGCGCCGAAACTAGTCCCGAAGACATTCACGGCATGTATGCGGCCAAGGGAATTTTGACCGCGCGCGGGGGCATGACGAGCCATGCCGCGGTGGTGGCGCGCGGCATGGGCCGGCCCTGTGTCTCTGGTGCGGGCACGTTGAAAATCGATCCGACCACCGGCACGATGACGGCAGGCGCGGTAACGATCCGGCGTGGCGACATTATCACCATCGACGGGGGCAGCGGCTTGGTATTCAAAGGTGCCGTGCCTATGCGGCAGCCGGAATTGACCGGCGATTTTGCGACCTTAATGGGCTGGGCCGATGCCATCCGCGCGTTGAAGGTCCGGACCAATGCGGACACGCCTGCGGATGCCGTTACGGCACGCCAGTTCGGGGCAGAAGGCATAGGTCTTTGCCGCACGGAGCACATGTTCTTCAATGCAGACCGAATCGTCGCCGTGCGGCAAATGATCCTCGCCGACGATGCGCAGGAGCGGAAAGTGGCTCTCGCGAGGTTGTTGCCGATCCAGCGTACCGATTTCGTGGAAATTTTTCGAGTGATGGAGGGTTTGCCGGTCACGATTCGGCTGCTCGATCCGCCGCTCCACGAATTTCTTCCCCAGGATGAAGACGAGATTTTGGAGGTTGCGCGCGCTGCCGGGAGCACGCCGGTAAAACTCCGTAGCCGCGCCATCGCGCTGCACGAGACGAATCCCATGCTCGGGCACCGGGGGTGCCGACTGGGAATCACGTATCCCGAAATCTACGAAATGCAGGTCCGGGCCATCTTCGAGGCGGCGCTTGAGGCGAAGCGGGCCGGTGTAGCGCCGGCACAGCTGGAGATCATGGTCCCGCTCGTCGCGTTCAAGAGCGAACTCGACTACCTGAAGGCGCGCATTGGAGCCGTTGCGGAGGCAATCCGCAACGAATTTGGGGCCTGCCCGGCCTATCTGGTCGGCACCATGATTGAGCTGCCTCGTGCCGCGTTGCGTGCCGCTGAGATCGCTGAATCGGCTGAATTCTTCTCCTTCGGCACCAACGACCTGACGCAGACGACCTTGGGGGTGAGCCGCGATGACGCGGGCAGCTTCCTGACCGAATACCAGTTTAAGAACCTCATACCCAGGGATCCCTTCGTTTCCATCGATACGGAGGGTGTTGGCGAACTGATCCGGATTGCCGTGGAGCGGGGCAGGCGAACCCGCCCTGACCTGAAACTCGGTATTTGCGGCGAACATGGTGGCGATCCGGATTCGATCCGATTCTGTCACCAAGCGGACCTCGATTATGTGTCCTGCTCGCCATTCCGGGTGCCGATCGCAAGGTTGGCCGCCGCCCAAGTGGCTTTGACATCATCACACGAGGCGGGCGGAAGATGACGCTTCGTCATTATTTTGTCAATTTTCATTTGACCGGCTAGGCGTAGGCTGGCAGCCTCAGGGTGGCTGTGAGGGGAAGCAGCCGTTCGGACCAACGACTGAAACCGCCATATCCGAAAAGCAGACCCCCGCATGACTTACAGACTGAGTGACGCGCTACGGCGCGCCGACTTGAGCCTCGCAGGCGCTCTTTTTTTGGGCTTGGCTACCGCAGCGGCAATCGCTGCTTACCATCCGTCTCAGCTATCGAACGCCCCGGTTCTGGCCAAGTTCCGGCCGACGATTGTTGAGTCGAGCGGCACTGAGCTGCCTCAGATTGTGCAACCACCCCTTTCCCTTCCAGGGGTCGTGCCCGCACCTCGCCCTCGCGCCTTTTTCTCGCGGCTGCGAATTCAGGTAGCGTTAGAGAATTTGGCCGGTGAAACCTCTTGCCTCGCTGAAGCTCTCTATTACGAGGCGCGGGGCCAGGGACTCCTCGGGGCCAAGGCTATCGCCGAGGTCATCGTGCGGCGAACCCATAGCGCCGCTTATCCGCACTCAATCTGCGGAGTTGTGCATCAGGGGACGGGGTCGTCCTGTCAGTTCTCTTTCATCTGCGATGGGACAATGAATCGTCCCAGGGCTGCCGGAGAATGGAACCGGGCGGTTCACTGGGCCGCGCAGATTCTCCAAGGAAATCTGCCGTTGACGAACATCACCCAAGGCGCAATTTCGTTCCACGCCGAGAGTCTTGAGGCCGACTGGCCGGGCATGCAGCCCACGGTGACCATCGGCCACAACGTCTTCTACCGACGGGCTTCCCCACATTCGACTTAAGCCCGCGTGAGCGGTCTTGTGGACTCGTGAGGCTCCGACGACGGCATTGGCCGGTTAGCGGCGGACTCTAATGTTGTCGAAGTAGGCCTCGATCATGGTAACGGGCCGCGGGCTCTCAGCACAGTTGGCGATCTCGCGAGCTACGTCGATCTCTTTGTCCGGCGCGAACGGCGCCGAACTGTCAGAAACCGAGTAAGCCGAGACGCGTTTGTTTCCGTTCAACTCGAAAACGAACCTGTGCTTTGGTTGATCCCATTGCAATCCGATGGTGTTGGTCGATCCGAGTTCCACCGTTCCGAAGGTGCCCTGATCCAGAGTGGTTCGAATGCTGCAGTTGGCGTTTTCGCACTCCTGATAAATGAAGGCTGCCGTCAGGATCTGGTCGGTGTCGGTCGGCCGACGATCGAGACCGACCGCCACCTCCACATCGCCTTGCTGGCTGCCTGTGTTGGTTTGGGTGTTGAAGAAGCGGCCGCGAAACTCCGGGCCAGTAACCACCTCTGCCGAAGGATTGCCGGGACAATCCCGGGCTATGGCTTTGGTCACGCTCACATCGTAGACGGCGCCCGTCATACCGTGCGGACTCACAAAGTAGAGTCCATATATGCCGCCGGTTCCGTACCCGTCATCCACCTGCGGCGAGTAGGCCGTCATGGCAAGCCGTAGACGCTGGCTTTGCGTCCCCTTGAGGGGGACGTCGCGCCGCGCCTCAAGCATCCAGAAATCCCCACCGGCCCCGTTCCAGCGTTTCGGACTTATCGTCCGGCTGCTGAAATCATCGTAGAGTTTTTCTCCTCCGATACCGCTGCCCGGAACGGCAAATGCCAGGAGGGTAGCCACCAACAGCATGGGACGGGACATCAGGGAAGGCTCCGGAAATAGCGGCCTAGAATCCCTTAAATTGAATGATGAATCGTAAAGACTGGCGCCTGCATCGCGGGTCAGCGGCCGGCCGTTTGTAACATTCTGGCTGCTTCGTCTGCTGCCGCGAATAGTGCTTTGGCCTTGTTCACACTCTCCTGGTATTCAGCTTCGGGGTCGCTGTCGGCTACCACGCCGCCGCCCGCCTGCACATACATCATGCCGTCCTTTAGCAGCGCAGTGCGCAGGACGATGCAGGTATCGATCGCGCCGTTCGCGGCGAAATAGCCGATGGCGCCAGCATAAGCAGCGCCGCGTTTTTCTTTCTCCAGCTCGTCGATGATTTGCATGGCGCGAATTTTTGGCGCGCCGGAAAGCGTGCCCGCCGGAAGGCCCGCAGCGAGCACATCGACAGCATCAAGCCTGTCTCGCAACTCGCCTTCGACGTTCGAGACGAGATGCATCACGTGACTGTAGCGCTCGATGAAGAAGCTGTCCGTCACCCGAACGGTGCCGGTTTTGGCAACGCGCCCCACGTCATTGCGCCCCAGGTCGAGCAGCATGAGGTGCTCGGCGCGCTCTTTCGGATCGTTCATCAGCTCTTCGGCAAGCGCTGAATCCTCGTCCGGAGACTTGCCGCGCGGCTTCGTGCCGGCGATCGGCCGGATGGTGACAACACCGTCCCGCAGCCGCACCAGAATCTCCGGGCTCGACCCCACAATTGTGAAGCCGGGAAACGCGAGATGGTACAGAAAGGGAGACGGGTTCAGTCGGCGCAGGGCCCGATAAAGCGAAAAGGGCGGCAGGGGAAAAGGCCGGTTGAAGCGCTGGCTCGGGACTACCTGAAAGGCATCCCCGGCGCGGATGTATTCCTTTGCGCGCTGGACCATCGCGAGGTAATCTTCGTGCGTCGTGTTGGAACGGATCTCGCCGTCCGCAGACATTTGCGCCCCTGCTCCTTGTTCCTCGGCAATCGGCCTTCGAAGATCGTGAGCAGCCTTTTCGATCCGGTCACATGCCCTCGCGTAGGCGGTGCGCGCATCCACGCCCCTCTCGGGCCATACCGGCGTGGCAATCGTGATCTCGTCCCGATGATTGTCGAAGATGGCCACCAGCCTCGGCCGCAGCAGTATCGCGTCGGGCAGCCCGAGTGAGTCGGGCGGGTGATCGCCCAGGCGCTCGATCAGCCGCACCATATCGTAGCCGAGGTACCCAAAGAGGCCGACCGCCATAGGCGGAAGCCCAGGAGCCAGATTCATGCGATGGGCGTCGACCAGCTTGCGCAGCGAGGTGAGTGGAGCATCGGTAATTGGCTGAAACGCGTCGGTGCCCTCGGCAGCGCGCATGTTGATGTCCGCCTGACCGTCGCGGCAACGCCAGATCAGGTCTGGATCGACGCCAACAACCGAATAGCGCCCACGGGCTTCGTCGCCCTGCACGCTTTCGAACAGGAAGGTGTTCGCGCGACCTCTACCCATCTTGAGATATACAGAAACCGGCGTTTCCAGATCGGCGATCAGCCGTGCATAGAGTGGCTGCGCCTGTCCGGATTCGTACGCCCGCGCAAATTGTGCGAAATCCGGATGCACTGCCTTCATCAGGAGCTTTCGCCGATCAGACGATTCACTGTCTCCTGATTGATGGATACTCCTACTTTGGCCCGTGCCGCCTCCGCGACTGCACCACCGATATCCTGTCCGGCACCTTGTCCGATCTGCGTCGCGATCCGGCGGATCATCCCGTTGCTCATTGCAGCCGCAGGGGGGTGTTGCACAGCCGTAACAAGCGCCACGATGTAATGCTTGCCATCTGCTGCAGGACCAGAGACCGCATTCCCCGCCGGCACACTGAAAATCTTTGTGAGCAGCGGCCGGGGAAAAGGTCCAGAGTTCGGCGTATTAGGGCCCGGCCGACGCAGTGGATCGCTTGTTACAATGTGCGCTGATACAGACGCCGCCGCCGAGGCAAGATTTTTTTGTGCTGTCGCTAGGTTTGCCATTTCCATCCCCTTCAGCTGCAGCCTGTGCGCGAGTTGCTCATTTTGCCAGGCGGCTGTGGCTTGGGTCCGAACAGCCTCCAGCGGCTTGAGCTTGGGAGGCCGCACCCCGTCCACCTTGACCACGAAACTCGTCCCCGATTTTGCAAGAAACGGGTCACCTTCCTCGCCGACTTCCGCTTTAAAGATTTGTTGCATTAGTTCCGGCTCGGGGGGCAGTTGCGCCTTGCCTCCGTCCGGTGCGTTGCCGTGCGCATCGACCGCAGCTATATGGCTTACATGCATCCCGACGGCGCCGGCGGCTTTCGGCAAAGGTTCGCCGCGGCTGTTCTCGTCGATGTATTTGTTGCCGATATCGGTGATCAGTGACGCTTCCAGTTGGCCAGCAAGCTGATTCCGCAATTCTTCTTTGACATCGGCGAAGGAGCGACTTGTGCCGGGAGTGATATTGACCACGTGGACGAGCGCATAACCGACCGGGGCTTTCAATGGCTGGCTCACACCATCCCTCGGCAACATGAACACGGCAGGGCCGCGTTCGCCCAAATCTTCTTTCGACAAACTGCCGAGCTGAATTTCGGTCAGTCCAAGCCCCCGGTCCTTGGCAAGGTCAGCAAAGGTCGTTCCGGCATCGATTTTGGCCCGTGCCGCTTTTGCGGAGTTCAGATCGGGAAAGGTAATCTGCTCGAGCTGGCGCTTCTCCGGGATTACGTATCGAGACTTCTGCGCTTCATATTGTTGCTGGAGTTGCGCGTCGGTCACCTTAACCTTGCCGGCCAGATCCTGGGGCGAGATCCAAGCAAAGGTGACCTCACGATATTCGGGTGTACTGAACGCGGAAGCGTGAGCGGCGATATAGGCGTGTAGCTGCGAATTGGTAGGAGTGGGCGGCGCTCCTGCAGCGCTGGCGGGAAGAGTGATGTATTGTACCGCGCGAGCTTCGTTGAGATAGTTGAAGAGCGCCCGCGCATAGCCCTGCGGCATCTCCAGTCCGGACGCGGCGGAACCGATCAACTGATCTCGCTCCATCGCACCGCGGATGTAATCAATGAAACCTTCCTCCGTGAATCCGGCCTGATCTATCGCGCGCAGGAATGCGTCATGATCAAACGTGCCGAGGGTGCCCTGGAAATAAGGCATTGCCCGAATCCGGGCAGAGACTGTCTCGTCCGCCGCTGTGATGCCGTAGTGCCGGATATAAGAATCCAGCGCAGCCTCATTGATTAATCCCTCCAGCACAGAATGACCGAACGCGCGTGCCTGCCCGGGCTTCAAAGGCCCCTGTCGCGTTGCGGCGCGCGTTACATTCCGGTAGTCGCGTTGAAACAGCTCGACTGGTATTTTTTCTCCACCGACGGTGGCAACACTGACATCTGAGTTTCCGCGGAAAATATCGGCAATGCCCCAAACTCCAAAACTGAGCGCAAGCAGGCCTAGGAACAAAGAAGCCACCCACGACTTTGTGTATTTCCGCATTTCCTGCAGCATTGAATCACCTTAATCTGCGCCGTTGTCGGGAGCCGTGTATAGAACTACCGGCGGATGTTGGGCAAACGCCGCCATCGAGAGAAATTCACTGGGTTCTCACCCAAAGCAGTGAGCCAACTGACGCAACTATAGAATGTGTTGAGCTTGAAAAATGCAGATGAAGCCGCTGATTGCCGGAAATTGGAAGATGAACGGGCTATCGGGCAACCTGCGCGAAGTCGAATTGATCGCGGCAGCGGCAGGAAGCATTCCGCACGCGGATATTCTGATCTGTCCGCCAGCAACGCTTGTGGCGCGGGCCGCGCAGGTAACCGGCGGCCGCATCGCAATTGGCGGCCAAGATTGCCATCCCGAGGCATGGGGCGCCTTCACCGGTGATATCAGTGCCGAGATGCTACGGGACTCCGGCGCACAGGCGGTCATCGTCGGGCACTCCGAGCGGCGCCAGTGTCACGGCGAAACCAGCGAACTCGTCGCCCGGAAGGCTCAGGCGGCCTGGCGGGCAGGACTCTTGGCCATCATTTGCGTGGGTGAGAGCGAAAGCGAGCGGTCGGCGGGGCACCACCTGAACGTGTGCGAGCTGCAGATAGCGCAAAGCGTTCCGGTCGGTGCGCGTGCGGGAACAACCGCTGTCGCCTATGAACCGGTCTGGGCGATCGGCACGGGCAGGACTGCCTCACGGGATGACATTGCCGCCATGCATGTGCACATCCGCAAATGTCTTCTAAACTTGAGTGAATCCACCAAGGCCGTTCGCATTCTTTACGGAGGTTCGGTGAAGCCGGCCAACGCGGCAGAAATCCTGCGGACAGACGAGGTCGGCGGTGCGCTGGTGGGCGGCGCGAGCCTGATGGCCGATGAGTTCTGTCGAATTGCTGAGGCTGCGTTTGAAAGGCCGTGATCTTGCGCACTTGGGGCGGGCAATGCCTCATTTGTGTCGGTAACCAGGCCTCGTCCCATACATTGTTGCGTCCTTAGTCTGATCGTGAGAAGCTACCGCTGGATGGCGCGGGCCATCCCCAACTGAAACAACTCTAGGGGGTTTTACATGATCAGGAAGACACTCCTCGCAACGGCCGCACTCGCGCTGGCCAGTTCGGTCGCTTACGGCGGCCCGCACGTTACGTTGAGCAAAGATAACAGGATGGTGAGTGTTGCGGCCGGTAAGGCCGGCAAAACGGGCGACCGCTTCCAGTTTGTCGGCGGCGCCGCGTACAGCAACTTCGCTAAAAAATATCCGAACGGCCTCTACTTCTGCTGCTACGGGTACACACTTAGTGGACCCTCGAGCTTCTTTGGAGCAGCGTACGCCACGGCAACTCAATGGACGCAAGCTGCGGACGCCGATGTCACCAAGCTCTCCGCGGCCGTTGGATATGTTTCCGGTGACCACACCGCCACACTTACACTGTATGCTGATAGCGGCAGCAATACGCCCGGCGCGAAGCTCGCGTCCAAGACGGGAACTACGCCTGAGTTCTTCGGTGGTTGCTGCGGGGTTCTGACGGTGAAAATCAAATCCACGCATCTCAGTGCGGGAAGCAAGTACTGGATTGGTATCACAACGGGCGGGGCGAACTTCAACGCTGCACCATTTTCGACAATCGATCAGGTGAACCCGCACAATGGCGCCGGGTCGAGTGACGGAGGAAATACCTGGAGCGGCTTCCAAAGCACGCTCGTCGCCACTGTTTCAGCGAAGTAACCAGGCTACAATCGCCTTTGGGACTGAGATTCACCGCGGTCGGCGCGTCTGACCGCGGTGAATGTTTCTGCGGGAAAAGGGTTCATACCTGAGTGTCGGCCGAAGTCGGCGAACTATGAGCGAATTGTGCAGATCCACTGAAACCCGGCCAAACGCCACGATTGCAATCAGCGCCATGGAGACGCAAAGGTTGCTGTCTTCGGATCCAGCGGGCGCGGAGGCACGGGCAAGGCGATTTCTGGCCGAACAACCGGGCAATGGTGGCGCGCTACTGCTGCTGGGTGCTGCGATGCGACGGCAGGGCCTTTTCCTGGCGGCCGCGGGGGTTCTGGATGACCTCGTCAAATCTCAACCGGGGTTGGTCCTTGCACATTTCGAACTGGCCCTGGCGCTTGCCTCGGTAGATAAGCGCGAGGAAGCGGTCAAAAGGCTCAAGCACACTATCGATCTCGCGCCGACCTTTGCGGCCGCGTGGTTCGCATTGGCCGAACAACTGGACGCTCTTCGACGAGTTCATCATGCACCTTCGCCGCTGCGAGGGGCGCGCGAAGCGATCCGTGAGGGGCATCTGAATGTTGCAGAAGACCTGTTGCGGGATCTGATCGACTCTCAATGGGAAGAATCGGGCGCTTTCCTCCTCTCCATTGTTCTGCTGGCGCAAGAAAGAGGACGAGCGGCTCTTCAGCTTATTGAAGCCCTTCTAGCCAGCGATCCCGGCAACGGTTGCTATTACGATTTGCATGCGGCTGCGCTGTTTCAGGCGGGCGAATTCGAGCAGGCCATCGCCGCCTACGAGGACATTCTGAAGCACGCACCGGATCGACCGGGTGCTTGGATGTCTTACGGTCGCGCACTACGCGCGCTTGGTCGGCAGGAGCAGTGCGTCGCTGCCTTTAAACGAGCGATCGAACTGCTCCCGACCTGGATCGAGGTCTATCGGGTGCTTGCTTCAGTGAAGACCTACCATTTTGGGGAGGACGAGATTGGTGCTTTGCGCAGCCTCCTGGCTCGCCACGATTTACCCGCCATAAGCTATGCGGAACTTCATTTTGCGCTCGGACGGGCTCTCGACGATGCCGGAGATTACGCAGCAGCGCTCGATAATTACCAAGGGAGTGCTGCACTCCAGCGCGCCAATATCGCGTACGATGCGGGGGCTTCCACACGGTGGCTGCGGCGCGAATTGGCGGTATTCACCCATGAGTTTCTTCGCGACCGCGCTGGATGGGGCTGCCAAGCCGATGCTCCGATTTTCGTGGTTGGAATGCCGCGCGCCGGCTCAACGCTGGTGCAGGAAATTCTCTGTGCTCACTCCGCGATCGAGAGAACAGGAGAACTGCGCGACATCACATGGATGGTGACGCGCCTGGACACGGAGACTATTGCAAGCGGAAGTTCGAAGCGTTACCCGGAACTGCTTGCAAGGTACGGCAAAGAACGCTTCCGAGAACTCGGTGAGGAGTACCTGGAGCGTACGCTTCCACATCGCAAGCTGGGGCGACCGTTCTTTGTGGACAAATATCCCGGCAATTTCCTTCGCACAGGCCTGATCCATCTGATCTTGCCCAAGGCGAAGATCATCGATGTGCGCAGGCACCCTCTTGATTGTTGTTTCTCATGCTTCAAGAATTACTTCCCGGAGGGGCCGCCATTCTCACACGATATGACTGAGCTCGGGCGCTACTACGCGGACTACGTAGAAGCGATGGTGCATTTCGACGACGTGCTGCCTGGGAAGGTTCACCGCGTCATTTACGAACAGTTGGTCGAAAATCCAGAGAGGGAGGTGCGACGGCTGCTTGATTACCTCAGACTGCCCTTTGAGGAGCAATGTCTCCGCTTTTACGAGAACGAACAGGCCGTGATGACGTCAAGTACAGAGCAGGTTCGCATGCCGATCAATAGGGCTGGGGTTGGCGTCTCACGAAATTATGAAAAATGGCTTGGCCCCCTGAAGTCCGCTCTTGGCTGCGTTCTCGATGCGTATCCGGAGGCGCCCAAATTTTTTCGGCCGATGGAGATCACTATGACCGTGCGACTGGCCTAGTCATTTCTAGGGCGGACAACAATGACCTCGGACGGCGGGCTCCACGGAGGAATCGGATCTGAATTCGCGACTGCCGCCGCCGCACTGCGCGCGGAACGTGTTCCGCGCAATACTCGGCTGCGCGACGCGGAAGCAGCGCTTAGCGAGAACCGCTTGGCTGAAGCGCAAGAAATCCTGGGCAGGGTACTGGAAAGGCACACCGATGATCCGTTTGCTCTGAACCTCATGGCCGTGACCGTCTCTCGCATGGGACGGAAAGAAGAAGCCGCGGCGCTGCTTGCGAAATGCGTTGCGCTGGATGAAGACTTCGCGGCTGCGCGCTACGAGTACGCGAGCCTTCTGTTCCAGTTGAACAAGACAGACGAGGCACTGACGCACATCGACGAACTATTGACGGCGAGGCCCCGTAACCTCCTTTTCCGGGACTTAAAATCGGCGGTCCTAACAGCAATCGGGAATTATTCCGGGGCATTGAGGGGGTTACGGGAGATGGCCGAGGACTACCCCCATTCGCCCGAGATCTGGGTCAAATACGGTGCGGCACTCCGTAGCGTTGGCCAACGCGAGCAATGCATCGCGGCTTATCGGAAAGCGATCGAACTTCTACCTCAAATGGGCGAGGCATACTGGAGCTTGGCCTGCCTGAGAAATTATCGTTTCAGCGGGCACGAGATCGTGCAAATGCAAACCCAACTGGCGCAGGGTAGCTTGTCGGGCGAGGAGCGGATGTATTTTCATTTTGCTTTGGGCAGCGCGCTTGCCGCCCAAGGCCGATACGAAAAATCTTTTGAAAATTATACGCGGGGCAATGCACTTAAGCGGCTTACCATCGAGTACGATCCGGATTCTTTGAGACGACACGTCCAGGCCTGCAAGGCTCTGATGACGGAGAAATTTTTTCGCGCCCGGAGGGACTTAGGCTGCATGGAGCCCGGACCGATTTTCATTATTGGTATGCAACGCGCGGGTTCAACTTTGGTGGAGCAAATCCTGGCGAGTCATTCCAGCATCGAGCCAACAGCTGAATTGCCCAATATTTCGCTCCTCGCCGAACATCTCGGCGAGAAGGTGGCTCCGGAGTATGGTTCGAAGTATCCGCAGGTCTTGGAAAAGCTCAGTGCCATTACCTTGCGGAACTTGGGCGAGCAGTACATGGAGACCACCCGGTCACACCGAAGGCTGGGACGGCCGTTTTTTATCGATAAAATGCCATACAATTTTTTGCACCTCGGTCTAATGCTGCTGATCCTTCCGAACGCAAAAATTATCGATGTTCGGCGGCATCCGCTGGGTTGCTGTTTTTCCAATTTTGCAATGCACTTCAGGTCTGGGCCGCTGTTCGGTTACCGCCTCGCGGAACTCGGGCATGCGTACGCCAGTTATGTCGAGCTTTTGGCACATTTCGATCGGATAATGCCGGGCCGCGTGCATCGCATAATCTATGAGAATCTTGTCCGCTCGCCGGAAAACGAGGTCCACGCGGTGCTCGATTATATCGGGCTTCCGTTTGAGAATACCTGTCTCGAGTTCCACAGGAGTAAGCGTGCCATGAATTCAGCCAGCTCCGAACAGGTCCGAGAGCGCCTCTACGATGATGCGATCAACCATTGGCGAAATTACGAACAGTGGCTCGGCCCCCTCAAAAAGGCCCTTGGTTCTATCCTCGAGACATATCCAGAGGTGCCCGAGGTCGAAAAATAAGCAGAACGTGGCGGAGCGGTGCCGGGAGAGGGCAAAAGGCGGTTTTTTTTGACAGGCCAGTCGCCGGAGATGGAGTTGCGCGACCAGCTTCGGCGCTCTATGTGAGGCTCTGACGAGCGGAGTTCCTATGCAGAATATTTTGATTATAGTGCAGTTGATTGTCTCAGTCGCTCTCGTCGGAGTGGTCCTGTTGCAACGTTCCGAGGGTGGTGCCTTGGGCATGGGCGGAGGAGGTGGCGGCATGGGCGGCCTTTTCAGCCCTCGCGGAGCGGCGGATACCCTGACACGCACCACGGCCATTCTCGCCGCCGTCTTTTTCCTTAGTAGCCTCGCGCTGACCCTTTTCGCGCTTCGTGGACACCCCCAGTCTCGCTCGATTCTAGAGCAGCAGACCGCGCCGGGGCAGAGCCGCCCCATTATTCCGCTTAATCGCCCGGCACCAGGAGCGGGCAAAGCCGTTCCACAGGGGCCGGCGGTTCCCCCGCCGCATTAGAGCCGGGACCTTCTGCACCCGGTTGTGGGTATTCGAGGCGCGGCCGCATTTGGCGCTTGAGTCTATGCTCCGCATCAGCCATTTTGGCCTTCCATGGCGCGGTTGATCTTCATCACTGGCGGCGTGGTCTCTTCCCTTGGAAAAGGTCTTGCGTCTGCCGCACTTGGTGCGCTTCTGCAGGCACGCGGCTATCGTGTACGCCTGCGGAAGCTGGATCCGTATCTCAATGTAGACCCCGGCACGATGTCGCCGTTCCAGCACGGCGAAGTGTACGTGACGGACGACGGAGCCGAAACCGATCTCGACCTCGGCCATTACGAGCGGTTCACCGGGGTTCCTTCTGCACAGTCGGACAACATCACCTCTGGCCGTATCTATCAGCGGGTGATCGAAAAGGAGCGGCGGGGCGAATACCTTGGCCGCACGGTGCAGGTGATTCCGCACGTCACAGACATGATCAAGGAATTCGTCCTTTCGGGTGCAGACGATGTCGACTTCCTGCTGTGCGAAATCGGTGGCACGGTCGGCGACATTGAGGGCCTGCCGTTCTTTGAAGCTATCCGGCAGTTGGGCAATGAACTTGGGCGAAGCAATACCTGCTTCGCGCATCTCACCCTCGTGCCCTACATCGAAACCGCCGGCGAACTGAAGACAAAACCCACGCAGCACTCCGTGAAGGAACTGCGAGGCATCGGAATTCAACCCGATATTCTGCTGTGCCGCTCACATCACCCCATACCCGACGATGAGCGGCGCAAGATCGCCTTGTTCTGCAACGTGTCCCCAGCATGCGTGATACCCGGGCTCGACCTTTCGACCATTTACGAAGCTCCGATCCGCTATCACGAGCAAGGTTTTGACACCCAGGTGCTGAAGGTGTTCGGCATCGAGGATTCGCCGGCGCCTGACCTGTCTCGTTGGCGTTGGGTCGTGGACCGTGTGAGGAATCCGGAAGGGGAAGTGAAGATTGCCGTCGTCGGTAAGTACATGCAGGTGAAAGATTCGTACAAGTCGCTTTCGGAGGCGCTCACTCATGGCGGATTGGCGAATAATGTCCGGGTCCACATGGAATGGATCGACAGCGAGGTTTTCGAACGCGACGACGTTGCGGCCTTTCTTGAAGACGTTGATGGAATTTTGGTACCCGGCGGCTTCGGCGAGCGGGGCACACAGGGCAAGATCGCCGCAGTGAAATTCGCGCGTGAGCACAACGTGCCATTCTTCGGCATCTGCTATGGGCTGCACATGGCGGTGATCGAAGCGGCGCGGGATCTCGCGGGCATTGAAGATGCGGGCACGACGGAAATCGGGCAGCCGCGGCATCCCGTCATCGCGCTGATGACAGAATGGACTCGCGGTAACCAGCTGGAGACTCGGGAAGAGGGTGGCGACCTTGGTGGCACTATGCGGCTAGGTGCCTATCCTGCCGTCTTGTCACCTGGCAGCCGGGTGGCCGAGATTTACGGTGCGAACGAAATTCGGGAACGCCACCGCCATCGGTTCGAGGTGAATGTCGGCTACGTGCGCCAGCTGGCGGAACATGGTTTTGCTGTCTCTGGCTGGTCGCCAGACCAACGGCTGCCGGAAATCATGGAAATTCCGGACCACCCGTGGTTCATCGGCGTCCAGTTCCACCCCGAGCTGAAGTCGCGACCCTTCGATCCGCACCCGCTCTTTGCATCCTTTATCGCAGCTGCCGTCCACCAGAGCCGGCTGGTGTAGCTGCTACTCCGCCGCCATCGGGAGTGCCGCAGTGTGTGTGCCGGGCAAGCTGTCAGGCTCGCTGATGAACTCATCCTGGGCCCAGATGCGTCGCCAAGCCTCTGCTATCGGCAGACGATTGTATCGGTCTGGGAAGTGCTCCCGCAACAGCTTCGAAACCAGCGGATAGTAACGCGGGTTCATGCCCGGAAAGAGATGGTGCTCCGTGTGATAGGAGTTATTATCATGCAACCAATCGAAAATTCGTGGCACTTCCACGGACGTAGTAGCGATCAAAGGATCGGTTTTTTCGCAAAGCGGATTCAGGAAATGATTGGTGAAGAGGTAGACCATGGCCACGCAAGACGCGACAGTGATGGGGACCGGCACTGCGAGAACGTAACGCCACCATGTGCCGCGAAAGAAAAACCATAACGCCACCTGGAAACCACCGATGATCGCCAATTCCGCCAGCAGGCGCCTCTTTAGGCCCGGCGAGTAGTGCGGTTTGAAGGTGACAATGGAGGGTTTGCGATCCCCGGGGATTAGCGCGGCCACGAGATGGCGGATGATGTAAGTCACGAAATGGACGAGCACAAACGGATGCCGCAGAGGCGTCTTCCGGTTGGGGTGAAAGAGGCGGCTGTAAATCCGGTTGGCGGCCGTTTCCTCACAGGCGCGGTAGACCCGATCGGTATCTTCGAGTGTATTCGTCGACGGGTGATGATTTTGATTGTGGATACGGAACCACAGCGTCGGCGGGATCAGATTTAGGCCCCAGATTAATAGTTCCAGTGGACGCCGCAGCCGGGCGTCTTTCACGATGGCGTTATGGGTCAAGTCATGGCCGAGAAACACAAAGCAAGCTTGGCTATGGCCCAAAGCAACGCTCGTCAAGACTGCCACCCACAAGGAATTTGTATCGCGAATCAGGAAATATCCCGCCACAATGATAGTCAGGTGGGACGCGATGCGGAATAAATGGCGCGGATCGGGCCGGAAGGCCTCTCTCGGCAACAGCGGCCGGACAACGGCCGCGTATTCAGACGCGGACTTAAGCTGGTATCCCGGGATCATCCCGAACGCGCCCCTAGAGGAGCGGGAACTGTAACATGGCGCGACAGCCCCCACCACCGGGAGCGGGAGCCCAGGCTATTCAGGGATTAGGCGTGGTGTGGTGGGTTTTCCGGAGAAGTCTGTCCAGCACATCCGCTCGAAATCAAACAGTTTGCAAACAGCCAATATTCGCCGGTACTCGCGAATCGAGAAGGTATATTCGAGCGTGGCCTTTGCGTTCCGCTGCTTGAGAGAGGCTTGCGCTATTTCAAGCGCATAGATTGGCGTGCTTGGCCGGTCGTGATGAGCAGTATGCGCCATGCAGGAGGCATAAAGCGGCAGTACGTTGATCGGCAGCTTCATGTGGACAGTAGTGGCAAGCGCTCCGCCATGACTTCGCCACTGATCTTCTTCGTCGAACCATGGCACATCGGGATGGGTGTGATTGAGGTAGAAGCTGACGGCCCCTAGGTAATTCCAGAACGCAAACGGCAGCGCCCATCCAAGCAGAAGCACAAGCCAAATAGGACGTTGCGGCGAGAGTACATGTCCGAGCACGAGAATTGCGGCAATCGTGGATGCGAAGCCTGTCAGCACAAACAGGCTGTCGCCAAGGTGCCGCAGGCGCTTGCCCCGGTGTTCCGATGAAAACGGCAGCAATACAGTGAACGGCCAGAATTCCGCATAGTAATAGAACAGCGGGCCCGCCCAGCTGCGGCAGACGCGTTCGAACAGTCGACGTGCAGGAGATGCGGCCCGGTATTCGGCCATGCTCATCGGTGCCCACACCGGATCGGCACCCTTCAGATTTGTGCGGCCGTGGTGCAGCACATTGTGGGCCTGCCGCCACAGGCTACCGGCGTGTAGGCAGGGCAGGAAAGCGAGCCGGCCGAGGCAGAGGTTCCATCTCCGCCCCGGCACGAAGGCGCGATGCTGACAATCATGGCCGATAATAAACAGCATTGAGATCATCAGGCCATTGCCAACTGAGAAGAAGAGACTGGCCCACAGCGAAAAGGGCGCCAGCGCGTCGACTAGCGTAAACAGGTACAGCGCGGTATAGGTGGTGAATACGAGCAGGCCGCGTCCCAATGAGCGCCGGCTCTCAAAACTCTCGAAGGCCGCGGTTCTCCCTGCCAACGGCTCCGCAATGCAATGGGTAACCAAGACAGATCCGCGCTCCGACCCGTGAGCGATGCTAGTGCGCGATGGTCACCGCAGGTTTAACGGACGTCCTTAAAGATCGGTTACATGGCAACATTGCCAAATAATCCAAGCGGAACCGCAATAAATCTAAGCAGTGGGAAGGCCGCGGAAGTCACACCAGCCGTCCCGCTCGGGATCATAGAGTTTGCACGTTCGCGTGACCTCAAGATGGTACGCTGGATTCCAGCGGACCACCATCAGACCAACCGGATCGATTTGCTCAAGCCGACTTTGTGCCGCCTTAAGGCTATAAAGCGGAATGATCGGGTTGATATGATGCGCAGGATGCTGCATCAGACGATGGAACAGCACACGGTCGATCAATTCGGGAAAGCGGATGCGCACTGTGCCGCGTACTTTCTGTTCGAAGGTTGAGGGTCGTCCCGTAGGAATTGACCAGCGCACGTCCGGTCCGGTGTGCTGCACCACTGTGACGAATGAGATGAGAATATTCCAGAACAGGAAGGGAATTAGAAGGCCAAACAGTGCTCCGTGCGCCAGTGCTGCAGGCCAGCTCTGCCCAAGATGGGCCTCATGAGAGAGAGTCGCCGCACCAAAGAGCAGGCTGATCGCCCAAATTATCACCAAGCCAAAGTCCAACCAGTCGCGCCGGGTGAACAGCGAGAGGCGCGGCCGAATGATGTCTTTCGCCCAGATTTGAAGCAAATAAAAGAAGGGTTGGCCCCAGAGGCTCCGCAGGAACCTGTAATAGAAGCGTGCCGGTGCGGATGCGCGCTCGTACTCCTTGATGGTCATAGGTGGAAAGGCGTTATCTCGCCCGAGCTGCGCCGTGTAGCGGTGGTGCACTTGGTTATGATGGTACTCCCAGCGACTGAGAGGGTGGAGAGCCGGCAGAAAACCGATCGTCGCGATTAGTCGATTTAGAAGGTGGTATCGCGTGCCACCCCGATGCGCGCAGTCATGCCCAATAATAGCAAGGGTCGCCGTCAAAATCCCGGCGACAAGTCCGGCAAGCAATCGAACCGCCCAATTCTGGCTCCCGACGGCGAGCGCGACGCATGACAGGTACAGCGCGAATTCTGCCAAAAGCAGCCCCACCGGCTTGGTGAGATGCCGGGTGGCGAACCGCATCAGATAAACTTCCGCGCGCGGGTGTCCCGCTTCGCCTGCCATGGCGCCCCGTTTGCCGCCTTCCAATGCCGACCCACCATACCACGCGGAACAATCGCGGGACAGGGCGGGGGCGCCGCGTTCCCTCCGACCGTAAGGGGGAACTCAATTACAGATTGTGAGTATATGCTGCAACAAAAGAAAATCTTCGCCACCAGGTCTTTCTCCGCCACTGTTGGTTGTGAATGGCGGTCGGATTCGGCTATGTTTCTGAAAGCTGAGTAGCGATAGGCATGGCCCAGTCCGTCGACACATTCCGCGATCCGCGAGCGGCGGGGTTCTCCGCACTGGAGGCCGCGATCTATTCGCGAGACATGCTCTTGAGCCTAAAGAGCATCGCCGCTCGCCAGGGCCAGAACCGGCTGGCCGACTTGTTGGATGCTGCTGCCCGAGAAGCAGCTAGGCTTGCGGAGCCCGCGACTCAGTCAGCGGAATGACACCCGGTTTCCGGCATGGCGCAGCACCTCGCCCGCCAATTCCAAGTCCAGTAGTATGGCCATCACCACGCCTGCCGGCGCCTTGCAGCGCCTGATGAGTTCGTCGATTTCGATCGGACTCGGCGCGAGAAGTTCAACCACCGCCCGTCGGAGGCTCTCGTCGGGCAGGTCCGGATGAGCCGCCAAGAACTGTTGCTTTGACAAAGCAGGTTCCGGTTCACGGAAGGAGTGCTCTAGCATGGGCTTGAGCACCTGAAGCACATCGTCGGCACTCTCAATGAGGGTGGCGCCTTGACGGATGAGACGGTTGGAGCCACGCGCGCGTGGATCAAGCGGCGATCCTGGCACGGCGAACACTTCGCGGCCCTGTTCCAGAGCGTAGTTCGCGGTGATCAGCGAGCCGGAGCCTTCTGCGGCTTCTACGATTGCGACACCCCGAGACATGCCCGAAATTATTCTGTTACGGCGCGGAAAATGCCGCGCCTGGGGAGATTCGTGCAACGGCATCTCCGAGACGATTACGCCTTGTTGCCTGATGCATTCATATAGCCCGGCGTTCTCCGGCGGGTAAATCATGTCAATCCCGCCCGCGAGCACCGCGCAGGTGCCGGTTTTGAGCGAGGCTTCATGCGCCGCGGCATCGATGCCCCGCGCCATTCCAGAGGCAATGACAAGCCCGGCTTCCCCCAAGTCGCTCGCGAGCATCGCTGCGAACTTTCGTCCCAGAGCCGAGGCGTTGCGGGCCCCGACCACCGCGACCATTTGTTTGGTAAGCAGCGATTGTTTCCCGATCACGCTGATGATGGGCGGAGGCGGATCGAGAGCGGCAAGCCCTCTCGGAAAGTGCGGCTCGCACGACGCGATAAAGGTGCCATCCAACTGCGCCAGCTCGTGAATTTCGCGTTCGGCGTCCTGATTCGAGCAAATTTTGAAATTACGAGCCCCACTGCGTTCGGCGAGTTTCGGTATTTCGTTCAGCGCTACAGCGGGCGACCCAAACCGAGCTATCAGCGTTGCGAATGTGACAGGTCCCACGTTCTGGGTGCGGGCAAGGCGCAGCCAGTCGCACCTCTCGCGAGGAGAAAGCGGATTCATGTGATGCGAACTGCCGTTTTGCGGCCGATGTGCGGTTCCTCGCCGCGCAGAAGTCGTTTGATATTCTCGCGATGCGTGCCAAAGATTAGAATTGCGAGCAGAAGCGCGGCGACCGCGAACAGAGATTCACCAAAGAGGGCAAAATAGACAGGCGCTGCAGCCATGGCGATCAACGCCGCCAGGGAGGAAAATCGCCACAGTGCTGCGCTGACGAGCCAAGTTCCCCCCGTCAATAATCCCACGCGCCAGTCGAGCGCCAGCACGATCCCGAGGATGGTTGCGACCCCTTTTCCGCCATGAAATTTGAGCCACGCCGGAAAGACGTGCCCCAGGAAGACGCCGATGCCGGCAATCACCGCGAGCTCGCCTCCCCATGTCTGCGCGACAATGACGGCGATGGCGCCCTTTCCCATGTCGCAGATCAATGTTGCCGCGGCCGCCCATTTCTTCCCGGTGCGGAGAACGTTCGTAGCACCGATATTCCCAGAGCCAATGTTGCGCACGTCGCCCGCACCGGCGAGCCGGGCGAAGAGCAGGCCAAACGGAATCGAGCCCAGCAGATAGCCAAAGGCGAATGCTGCCACGGCCAGTGGCGCATCTGCATTCCAGTTAAGATAAGAAAGCCGTTCCAGCATCAGCGGGCAGCGGGTATCTCGTGCTCGCAATAAAAGCAGCGAAGCCGTCGCGGGACAACTACCACGAACTTCGCAGGCGCGGTCTGCGCTTCCACAATATCGCGGCTAATGCAGTTCGGATTCGCGCAAACAAAATCGGATTGCTGTGCGAGCGACAGATGGCCACCCGATGTGCTCGCCTGCGTCGAGCTGTGCTCCAGAATGTGCGTGACAAGAGCCATCCGGATTGGAACCCCGTAGGAGGCCTGGCGAAAATAGGCGGCCCGCGGGTCCGCATCGAGGGCGATGTCGAGTTCCTTCACGCGAGGCAGGGGATGCATCACCAGAGCGTTTCGCAAGCCCGGTATGGAGAGGAGCTCCCGATTTACCATCGGGTACTCCCGTATCTCTTGGGAAGCGCGTTCCTTCTGGAATCGCGTGAGGTAAAGCACGTCGACGCTGGGACGGCTGCCTGTGGGTTGCCCTCGCGGCCGATAAGTCGCGCCAACGGGTGTCCCAGCTCCAAGATCATTCCCGGATAGCCGTTCACATCCAAACTCATTGCGTAGGCGCCAATCGACAGATTCCGGAAGGCTGAGGCCGCCAGCCGGCGCGGTCGTGATGGTCGCGCCGAAACGCGCCAGCGCGTACACCAGTGAATGCACCGTGCGGCCGCCCTGCAGATCGCCTAGCACGGCAACGTTCAATCCGCTCAGCGCGCCCTTTTCGCGCCGAATAGTGAAGAGGTCACACAACGTTTGCGTTGGATGCTCGTGCGCACCATCGCCGCCGTTGATAACAGGCACGCTTGCATATTCCGCGGCCAGCTTCGCGGCGCCCTCCCGCGGATGGCGAAGCGCAATGAGATCGGCGTATCCGGAGACGATGCGAACGGTGTCCGCGAGGCTCTCGCCTTTGACTGCGGAACTTGCCCTCGGGTCGGCACTGGAAATCACGCTGCCGCCCAGCCTTATCATAGCACTTTCGAATGAAAGCCGTGTTCGGGTGCTCGGCTCGTAGAACAGAGTTGCCATAATCGCGCCGCGGCAGGCCTCTGTGCTCCTGCCAATCCGGGAAGGCGACTGAACGTCTCCCAGCTCCTCCAAATATGCCTGCGCAAGGACAAAGATGCTCTCCATCTCGCTGGTCGAGAGATCGTTTATCGAAATCAGATGGGGGAGAGTCATTGAAGACCATCTATAGAAATCGGCTAGGGAGAGGGCAAGTTGCGCAAGGCATCCAAGGCCCCCTGCAGAATGTAAGCGGCCGCGACCTTATCCACGGAGGCACCGCGACGTTTACGGGTTGTCTCGGCCGCAATCATATCCCGCTGTACGGCGGCCGTGGATAGGCGCTCGTCCCAGAGCACGATGGGCAGGCCACAGCGCGCCGCGAAATTGCGTACGAAGGCGCGGGTTGATTGGGCCGACGGGCCGTAGCTGCCGTCCATATTGAGCGGCAGGCCAACCACCAGACCGCCGACCCCCTCTTTTGCTGCAATCGTCTCAAGCTTTTCCACATCAGAGCTGAATTTCCCCCTCCTAAGGGTCTCATAGGGAGTGGCAATAGTGAGCAGTGAATCCGACAGAGCCAGCCCAATGGTTTTGGTCCCCAGATCAAGACCCAACAGGCGCTGTCCTGGCACAACGCGCTCCCGGATCTGGGTCAGAGCATCCTTGCCGTGACTGTGCTGGATGCGGAGCGAAGGGCGAGGGCGTTTCATATCGCTCGCCTCAAAGTCATTCGTCTTCCAGTTCTACTACGGCGGCGTCGCCGTTCTCGAGCGTCATTGCAAGGCTACCCTCGCGTAGCGCCACTGCATCTTTGCCGAACATCTCCGCGCGCCAACCATGCAGAGCGGCGATACCTTCGTCGTCGAATGCCGCGAGCCGTTCGATGTCATCGCTGCTGGCAATCAATCGTGGAGCGACCTTGGCCGCCTCCGCTTTCAGCCGCAGCAGGCACTTCAACAAATCGACGGCAGCAGGGGAGGGTTCCCCTTTGCGGCGTGGGCGGTCGACGCATAAGGCGGCAGGCGGAGGCGAATGCAAACTCTGCACCACGATCTCCATTAAGGCCCGGCCGGTGCGCGAACCGGCGAAGCCTTTGGGAACTGCGCGAATCCGCTCCAGATCCTCTGGATTATTTGGCGGATGCGCTGCGATCTCCAGCAACGCCTCGTCCCGTAGAACACGCTGCCGCGGGATGTCCTTCGTCTGCGCTTCCCGTTCTCGCCACGCCGCCACTTCCGCAAGCACCGCGAGAAACCGCTTGTTAGTCGTCCGCGGCTTTAACCTTTTCCATGCATTCGCAGGATCCAATTCGTATAGATCCTGGTCCTTGAGTGCCGCGATTTCTTCTTCAACCCAAGAGGCGCGACCGGTGCGATGAAGCTCGTGCGCGAGTTTTTCGTAGATCTCACAAAGATACGTGACGTCGCCGAGCGCGTATTCAAGCTGGCGATTGCTGAGGGGCCGGCGGCTCCAGTCGGTGAAACGCGCTGACTTGTCCAGGTCGGCGTTTGTCAGACGCCGCACAAGCGTTTCATAAGAAGCCGAATCACCGAACCCGCAGACCATCGCGGCGATTTGGGTATCGAACAAAGGATCCGGTATAACGTCTCCCTGATGCCAGAATATTTCGATGTCCTGGCGTGCGGCGTGCAGCACCTTGACGATATCCGGCTTGCCCATGAGTCTATAAATCGGTGCAAGTTCAATTCCTTCTGCGAGCGGATCGATAATGGCTGCCGGTCCGCCTCGCGCCGCCACCTGCATGAGACACAATTTCGGCCAGTAGGTCTGGTCCCGCATAAACTCAGTGTCGAGGGCGATGTACGAAGCGTTCTCGAGATCGCCAACGAGTTGCTCCAATTGTGGGGTTGTTTGGACAATACGCATTTGGTCACTATACCGGATTCGAAGCGCTTGTATCCGCCGCCGCGCTAGTGGGGCACCAATCCGACTGTGCGACCCGGGTAGCCAGCGGCGTCGAAATAGCGCGTTCCGCCCACCTGTTGATAAGTCAGGATAGTTCGAAGTCCGTTGGCCGCCGGTTTGGATGTCAGCCAGCCTCGGCTGATCCGCACTCGGTTTCCGCCGCGTAGCCCCTCGCTGATTACCCGACCCGTCAGCCGACCCTTTGGCGCAAGAGAAAGGTGCAGGAGGTGAGCAATGGTGGGAGCCACATCGGCATTGCCGACCGGCGCGGAGTCGACAAATCGAGAGCGGAAATCGGGGCCGGTTGCGGCCATGAAATTCTTCGTATCGGCACGGCTGAACGTTCCGTGCATGCCTTGGCCCGTGACCAGCGAGGTGTCGGCCACCTCGGCGCTGCACAACAACTCTGGCTCACAAGCTTCGATCGGGTGGGAACGGAAGTTCACCACGATCGAGGGCTCGGGCGTCCGTGCAGAGCCCTTTAGGGCGATAGCGCGGAGAGGAAGGGTGCCCGGAACCTCTCCAAAGGAGTCGTTCACGAAAATGCCGCTGACGTAGTCCTGTTCCGAAAGCACGCGCGTAATTACGGGCACCAAATCGGTTGAGTTTTCACCCGGGAGCCAGATTTCGTCGGAGCCGCCATTTGCTGCAACGATTACATCGGGAGCAGCCGCACTCTGCCCGATCAAGCCGTTCCCGAAGGCCGGCCGCTGGCCGTTGCGGTAATCAACCTCCTTTCCACTGACTTCGAACAGCGGCAGTTTGAGTGCGTCCGCCACATCGATGGCAAGAAAGCCCTGGTGCAGTTCTCCATTCGCGGACCGAGCCGCGGGTTCATCGTGTGCTGCCTCGGGTATCGAAGTCGCTCTATATCGCGCGGACGCACTCGTGTGGCTGTGGTTATCGAGAGTCGAGAAACCGTGGTCGGCGGTCACGAATACATCGGTCGTGTTCTGCAGCCCCCATGACCTCAGCGCCTCAATCAGGCCGCGCAAAGTATCATCGGCATCCTTGATACCCGCCTTGCCGGAAGGCCCGTTGATCCCCGGCGACAGCGAGCCGCTGCCATCCTTCTCGGAATGCTGCGAGTAATCCGGATCGCGCGACCAGAAGACCATGACGAACGGTCTTTTCGCCCCTTTGAATGCGGGGAGGACGACCTTTGTCGCGATGTCAAGCAAATAGCTCTGCTGAGCCGCATTCGGAACGGGCGATTTCGGTGCGACGATGGGAAGTCCCGCGGCCTTTATCGCGGCCGCAGTAATTGGCGATACCGGAATCCCCGCAGGCGTGCCGGTCGAATCGTCGATGACGATAGTGCTGGCGCCATCCCGTGCTGTAATATCCTGAATTGCGGCCGGGCCCGCTTTTCCGAGAGCAGCCGTCTGGAAACCTGCTTTGCGCGCTGCCGCGAGCAGCGATTCCTCTTGTAAATAATTCCCGCCGAAGTGCGCATTCATTTCGCCGAGTACCTCGTCGTTTTCGAGGAATGGAACCCGGCTTCCACCGGCGCCTGCAGCGGCAAACCCAGTGTAAAGCTGATTTCCGAAATTTCCGGTATCGCCGATGTAATGTCCGGTCGCGATGGCGGACGCATTTACTGTGGTAATTGTGGGGTAAAGCGAATGAGGGTTCCTGAATTGCACGCCATCGTGTGCGACCTTCGCAAGCATTGGTGCGTCTTTGGGGTTCACGCTGTCGGCGCGCAGACCGTCGGCCACAAAAATAACAGCATTGCGCGCAGGCGCAGTTGGCTTCGCTTGCACCGCTCCTGCGGACGTAGCGGCGGCAACTGCGGCACACAGTATTCTGAAGAACATCATATGGATGTCAATCCACGAACTGTTCAGCGAGGATACGTTCGTCGAGACTATGGCCGGCATCGAACAGCATGGTTATGGCAATCGAACGGTCTTCGGCCACATCCACGCTTTCGACGTCACGCACCTCGAAGAAATCCGCCACTGCGCTCACCGGCCGCTTGTCAGCTTCCAGCACCTCGAAGCGGGTACGCGCGCGGTGCGGCAGAATAGCCCCGTGCCAGCGCCGCGGCCGGAAGGCGCTGATGGGTGTCAGGGCCAGTAGCGGCGCATCCATCGGCAAAATTGGTCCATGTGCGGAGAGATTGTAGGCGGTGCTGCCGGCTGGCGTTGAAATTAAAACGCCGTCGCAGATCAGTTCGCGGATGCGAACCTTCTCGTCCACCAGAATACGAAGCTTTGCCGCCTGCCGGGTCTGCCGCAGGAGTGAGACCTCATTGAACGCGAGCCCTTCAATTATTTTGCCTGCAACGGCCGCTCGCATGCGCAGGGGATGAATTTCAGCGGCCTCTGCTTTTTCCAGCCGCTGCTCCAGTGCGTCTTCTCGGTACTCATTCATCAGAAAGCCGACAGACCCCAAGTGCATGCCGTAAATGGGTTTGGCCTTGCCCAGAAAATCGTGCAGCGTCTGCAGCATGAAGCCGTCGCCGCCCAAAGCAACGATGACTTTCGCCTCCTCTGGTCCCGTGTCGTGATACCGGTCCCGCAGGGCCAAGATGGCGGCCTGCGCTTCCGGCGTATCCGCCGCGACAAAATGGAGCGGATGTGCCATTCAGCCTCCGGTCAGCGACATGTACCGCTCCAGCGCAGGCACGGCAGTGCGGCGATCAATAAGAAAGTCGTGCCCTCTTGGCTTGCGCGCGATTGCCTCGTCGATGGCCGCATCGAGGGCCGCGTCGCTGTCCGAAGTCCGCAAAACGCTGCGCAGGTCGGCGCTGTCGTTCTGGCCGAGGCACATGTAGAGCATGCCGGTGCAGGTGACGCGTACCCGGTTGCAGCTTTCGCAGAAATTGTGCGTCAGCGGCGTGATGAAGCCGAGCCGCCCACCGGTTTCCGCCACGCGAAAATAGCGTGCTGGCCCACCGGTGCGATGGGGGCTTTCTTCCAGCGTGTAGTGTTGCGCAAGCCGCGCTCGCACGAGAGACAACGGCAGATATTGCTCCACCCGATGTTCCAGCTCGCCCATGGGCATGGTTTCGATCAGGGTAATGTCCATGCCGCGGCCGTGCGCCCATTCCAGCATCTGCTGGATTTCGTCCTCGTTGATCCTGCGCAGCGCCACCATGTTGATCTTGATGGAAAGGCCCGCGCTTTGCGCAGCGTCGATGCCGGCCAGCACTTTAGAGAGATCGCCCCGGCGCGTGATGGCGCGGAATTTGTCAGCATCCAGCGTATCCAGCGACACATTCACCCGCCGCACACCGGCGGCGTGCAACGCGGGCGCGAAACGGGCGAGTTGGCTGCCATTGGTTGTCAGAGTGAGCTCGTTCAGCCCATGGCCTATCCGCGCCCCCAACCGCTCGAACAGCCACAGTACGTTCTTGCGCACCAGCGGCTCGCCGCCCGTGATCCGAAGGCGCTTCACGCCTTTGCGCATGAAGGCGGCGCAGAGGCGCTCCATTTCTTCCAGCGTCAGCAGCTCCGCCCGCGGCAGGAAATCCATGTGCTCCGGCATGCAGTAGACGCAGCGGAAATCGCAGCGGTCCGTCACCGACACGCGCAAATACGAGATTTCCCGGCCGAAGCGATCGCGCATAGGATGGATATAGCAGCATCGCGCCCGAATTCCACATGACGCCCGAGCCGCCGTTCCTTCTCGCCATTGATCAAGGCACCACCTCGACGCGCGCCATTCTGTTCGATTCGATGGCAAGGCCGGTAGCCTCGCACGCCATCGAGCTGAGGCAGATCTATCCGGCGAACGGCTGGGTGGAGCACGATCCGGAGGAGATATGGCGGGCGGTGGTGGCGTGCGGGCGCGCAGCGATCAAAGGCGTCGCGGCCGGCGAGATCGCTGCCGTTGGCATCACTAACCAGCGCGAGACGACGGTGCTGTGGGACCCCGCAACCGGCGCGCCGCTGCACAATGCCATCGTCTGGCAGGACCGCCGCATGGCCGAGCGTTGCCGCGCGCTGAAAACCGAAGGCCGTGAAGCGGAAATTGTCGCCCGCACCGGCTTGCTCGCCGATCCTTACTTCTCCGCCACCAAAGCGGAATGGCTGCTCGACCATTTGCCCGGTTCGCGCGAACGCGCCGAACGAGGCGAGCTTGCGCTCGGCACCATCGACAGCTGGCTCATCTACAAGCTTACCGACGGGCGCGTGCACGCGACGGATGTTACCAATGCCTCCCGCACTTTGCTGCTCGATCTGAAGACGCTTCAGTGGTCCGACGAGATGCTGCGGCTGTTCAACATCCCACGCGCGCTGTTGCCGGAGGTGCGCGATAGCGCTGCCGATTTTGGCACGGCGGACGAGAGTGTGTTCGGCGCGCCCATTCCCATTCGTGGCGTGGCCGGGGATCAGCAGGCCGCCCTGGTTGGCCAGGCGTGCTTTTCGCCCGGCGACGTGAAGTCCACTTACGGCACCGGCTGCTTCGCGCTGGTGAACACCGGCGCCGTTGCGCCTGTCTCGAGCAACCGGCTGCTCGCAACCGCTGCCTATCGCATCGGCGGCGAGACAGCGTACGCCATTGAAGGCAGCATCTTCGTTGCCGGCGCGCTGGTGCAGTGGCTGCGCGATGCGCTCGGCTGCATCCGCAGTGCCGCGGAAGTCGAAGCGCTGGCGCGCACGGCGAGAGAAGTGGACGGACTCTATTTCGTCCCCGCCTTCACCGGGCTTGGCGCGCCTTACTGGGAGCCGAATGCGCGTGGCGCCATCGTCGGCCTCACCCGCGATGCCGGCGCTGCGGAGATTGCCCGCGCGGCGCTGGATGCGGTCTGCTACCAGACCCGAGACCTTCTCGAGGCCATGGCGCGCGATATGGCGTCGAGCGGCCTCGGCACGCCGCGTGCGCTCAAGGTGGACGGCGGGATGGTGAAGAATGACTGGTTCTGCCAGCGTCTCGCCGATCTTACCGGCTTGCCCGTCGAACGGCCGGTGGTGACCGAGACCACGGCGCTGGGCGCGGCCTATCTGGCAGGATTGGGGGCAGGCCTGTTCTCCAGCTTTGCGGACATCGCACACGCCTGGGCGCTTGACCGCCGCTTTGAGCCGGACCTTGGGCCCACCAGGCGCGACACGCTGTATGACGGCTGGATGAAAGCGGTGGCCCGCGTCAGGCTTTGATTTGCGAGCGCGCGGAAGGCACACTGCGGCAGCCCCCGATTGGAGACAGTCATGCTGGATGTTGCGGAGAAGATCAGGCCCCTGAAGGCGCCCCCGAAGCACGACATCGAGTCGCTTGAAGGCAAGGTGAGCGCGGAAGAATGGGCGCAGCGGGTGGACCTTGCGGCGCTCTATCGCATCGTGGCGCTGTACGGCTGGGACGATCTCATCTTCACGCACATCTCCGCCCGCGTGCCGGGGCCGGAGCACCATTTCCTCATCAATCCCTACGGCATGCTGTTCGAGGAGATCACTGCCTCCAGCCTCGTGAAGATCGACACCGACGGCAACAAGGTGGTGGACTCGCCGTATCCGGTGAACCCGGCCGGCTTCACCATCCACAGCGCGCTGCACATGAACCGCGAGGACGCGCATTGCGTCATGCATTTGCATACCGAAGACGGCGTGGCCGTCGCGTCTCAGGAATGCGGGCTGCTGCCGATCACGCAACACGCGCAATCGGTGTGCGGCGATCTTGCCTATCACGATTACGAGGGCATCGCGCTGGAGCTGGGCGAGCGCGAGCGCATCGTGGCCGATATCGGCGACAAGCATGTGGTGCTGCTGCGCAACCACGGCACGCTGACCATCGGCAAGACCTGCGCCGATGCCTTTATGCGCATGTATTATCTGGAGAAAGCCTGTTCGATGCAGGTTCGGGCGCTGGCCGGCGGCATGAAGCCTTATGGCGTGAACCAGGGCGTGGCCGAGAAGAATGCGGAGATCACAAGGACGGCCTTCGATGGCCCGTTGAGCGCGCTGGCGTGGCCCGCAGTGCTGCGCAAGCTCGACCGCATCGACCCGAGTTACAAACATTGAAAACTGGTTGGCCGGGTCGCGCTGACGCTGCCCGGCCATGACGAGGTTCTAGAGAATGAAATTTGGCATTGGGCAGTCGGTCAGGCGGACGGAAGACAACCGCTTCGTCACCGGACGCGGTCAGTACACGGAAGACCTGCCGTTCGAGAACGCGGCGCAGGTGGCGTTCCTGCGCAGCCCCTACGCCCACGCGCGCATCACCAGCATCGACACCTCGGCGGCTCAAGCCGCGCTGGGCGTCATCGCGGTGCTCACCTGGAAGGATGTGGAAGCGGCGTGCGCCAAGCCGATGCCGTGTCTCGCGCCCTTAAAGAACCGCGACGGTTCGCCCATCAAGCAGACGCCGAAGCCGCTGCTCGCGAAAGATCATGTCACCTTCACCGGCGAGGCCATCGCCATGGTGGTGGCGGAAACCTATGCGCAAGCGGTGGATGCCGCGGAGCTGGTGCAGGTGGAATACGAGTCGCTGGATGCGGTGGGTACGCTCGCGGCCGCGCCCACGGGTCCGCGAATCTGGAGCGATGCGCCCAGCAACGAATGCTTCGACTGGAGCGCCGGCAACGAAGAGGCCTGCAACGCAGCCTTCGCCAAGGCCGCACACACCGCCAGCGTGGAAGTGGTGCAGAACCGCGTCGCGCCCTCCTCGATGGAAACGCGCAACGCCATCGGCCTCTACGATGCGGGCGCCGATAGCTATACGCTCTATTCCGGCAACCAGGGCTCCGGCGGTTTGCGCGATCGCGTCTGCGGCGTGCTGAACCTGCCGAAGGAACACTTGCGCGTCATCACCAAGGACGTTGGCGGCGGTTTCGGCATGAAGGGATTCATGTATCCCGAGCAGCCGCTGGTGCTGATCGCGGCGAAGAAAGTCGGCCGCCCGGTGCGCTGGATCAGCACCCGCACGGAAGCGTTCCTTAGCGACGATCACGGCCGCGACGCCATCACTAAAGGCGAACTGGCGCTGGACGCCGACGGCCAAATTCTCGCGCTCCGCATCACCGGCAGCGCCAACATGGGCGGATACCTGTCGCAGTTCGCGCCGTTCATTGCCACCATGGCGGGTGGGCGCATTTTCGGCGGCCTCTATCGCGTGCCGACGGTCTACACGCGCATCAAGGGCTACTTCTCGAACAGCGGCCCCATCGACGCCTATCGCGGCGCCGGCCGCCCGGAAGCCGCGTACCTGATGGAGCGGCTGATGGATGTGGCGGCACGCCAAACCGGTATCGACCGGGTGGAGCTGCGCCGCCGCAATCTGATCCAACCGGAGGAGCTGCCGTACCAGAACTGGTTTGGCATCAAATACGATTCCGGCGATTACCCGCGCATGCTGGAAAGCGCGCTGAGCCGCGCCGATGTGGCGGGCTTTCCGGCGCGCCGCGAACAATCCGAAGCGCGCGGCCGGCTGCGCGGCTTGGGCATCGCCTACTATGTCGAGATTACCTTCGCGGTGGGGAGCGAGCCGGCGCGTGTGGCCTTCACCGACAACGGAGGCGTGGAGTGTTACGTCGGCACGCAGTCCAACGGTCAGGGACACGAAACCGCCTTTGCGCAGCTGGTGGCGGAGCGGCTCGGCGTGCCGTTCGAAAGCATCACGGTGAAGCAGGGCGACACCGACTGGGTGAACGGCGGCGGCACCGGTGGTTCGCGCTCCCTCAACATGTCGGGCGGCGCGCTCGAGGCGGCGTCCGATGAAGTCATCCGCAAGGGCAAGGCGGCGGCAGGCCACGTGCTGCAGGCCGGCGGCAAGGAAGTCGCGTTCGAGGTGCGGGAAGGCACGGGCCGCTTCCGCGTCGCCGAGACCGAACGCGCCATCGGCGTGGCCGAACTGGCGGTGGCGCTTAGGCGCGAACCCATCCCCGGTTTCGAAGAGGGGCTCGACAGTGACGGCACCTATGTGGGCCAGGCCTCCACCTTCCCCAACGGCTGCCACATCTGCGAGGTGGAAGTGGATCCGGAAACCGGCAAGGTCGATCTCGTCTCTTATCACGTGTTGGACGATTTCGGCCGCGTCATCAATCCCATGCTGGTGGCGGGCCAGGTGCACGGCGGCGTGGTGCAGGGCATCGGCCAGGCGCTGCTGGAGGACGTGGTGTACGATGCGGAATCCGGCCAGCTGCTCACCGCCAGCTTCAGCGATTACGGCATGCCGCGCGCCACCGACATTCCGGATATCGAATTCGCCTACGAGGAAATCCCCTGCAAGACGCACGCGCTGGGCGCCAAGGGCTGCGGCGAAGCCGGGACGGTGGGCGCCTGCCCGGCAGTGATCAGCGCGATCACCGATGCCATCGGCGTTCCCCACATCGACATGCCGGCGACGCCGGAACGCGTCTGGCGCGCTTTACGGGCGAAGAACGCGGCCGCCTAAGGCGTTCCGCCCGTTGCCGAACCCGCGGCTGGCGCGGCTGCTGAAGCTGGCGCTGCCGGAGCCGGTGCGGCCGCGGTTGCCGGGGCGCTGACGGAAGCAGGGACGGCGGCTGGGGTGGCGGGCGCGGCGGCGGCCAGCTGGTAGTCTGAAATCGCCTTCGTCAGGACGTCCCTTTCTTCACAGTTGTCCGGACAAAGCCGTGTTAGTTCAGCGAGTTGCGAGCGGGCGTTCGCAAGTTGGTTCATCTTGAGATAGAGCTCGCCAAGATATTCGTGCGCCCCCTTGTGATCGGGATCGCGGGCCAGCGCCCGGGTGTAGAAATCGAGCGAGCCGGGGTAGTCCCCCAGCATCCGGTGGGTGTAGCCGAGATAGTTGAGCACGTCGGCGCTGGCGGGCCGCTCCGCCAAAGCGCGGTTCAGGTAGGGCACCGCTTCGGCATATTTCTCGTGATGGATCAGCCGGACGGCCGTGCTGTAGTCGTCGAAGCCGGAGCCCCGCACCCCGCCGGCGTAGCCGCCAGACATCCCGCCCATTCCCATGCCGCCGCCGCCCCCGCCACCCATGGCGAAGCAGGGGGCCGACACCAGTAACGCCGCGACGACGATCAGTTCACGCATGCGCTCTCTCCCGACCAGAAAGACCGGTCCCGAGAATACATCCGGCGGCGGCCTGTGTCCTGCACATTTGCTTGACGGAATGCGCAGCCGGAAATTCCGCCCGGGCCGATCGCGTGCGCAACCGGCCTCGCTTGACAGGGTCCGGCCCGCTGCCAAGTTGCCGCTTGAGGGCAACGAAAGGGGCCGCATGATCGCGGACTTCCGCGGCAAGACCGCATTCATCACCGGCGGCGCGAGTGGCATCGGGCTCGGCATGGCGCGCGCCTTCGGCCGCGCCGGCATGAACATCCTCATCGCCGACATCGACAAACAGGCGGCTGCGGCCGCGGTGGAGCAACTGGCCGCGCAGCAGATCAGGGCGGCGCCCGTGCATTGCGACGTGAGCGAGCTCGGATCGTTGCGCACGGCGGCGCTGGAAGCGATCGCGAAGTTCGGAAAGATTCACCTGGTCTGCAACAACGCCGGCGTCGCCGTCGGCGGACAGATCGGCAGCGTCGGCGCGCGCGATTGGGACTGGATTATCGACGTC
>DATIEM010000058.1:0-6456 GCA_035455725.1 Rhizomicrobium sp.
GAAGCCGATCCGGTGCTGCTGGAAGTGTTCGCCAATTTGTTCATGGCGATCGCCGAAGAAATGGGCGCGACGCTGCAGAACACCGCCTCGTCCGTAAACATCAAGGAGCGGCTCGATTTCTCCTGCGCCATTTTCGATGCCGAGGGCGGGCTGGTGGCGAATGCGCCGCACATGCCGGTGCATTTGGGCTCGATGGGCGATTGCGTCACGGCGATCATGCGCAAGCATGCGCAGATGCGCGAAGGCGACATGTTCGTCACCAACGCGCCATACGACGGCGGCACGCACATTCCCGATGCCACGGTGGTCGCGCCGGTGTTTGTGGAGGGTGAGGGGCGCTTCTTCGTCGCCAGCCGCGGCCATCACGCTGACATCGGCGGCATTACGCCGGGCTCCATGCCGGCCTTCTCCAAGAATATTGCGGAAGAGGGTGTGCTGTTCGATGGCGTGCTCCTTGTGCACGCTGGCCATTTCGACGAACGGGGCATTCGCGCGCTGCTTGAGAGCGGCGAGTATCCCGCGCGCAATCCGGCGCAGAACATCGCCGATCTGAAGGCGCAGGCAGCTTCTTGCGCGCGCGGTGCCGAAGAACTGAAGCGCATCTGCGCACTATACAGCGCCGGTGTTGTCACCGCCTACATGCGCCACGTGCAGGACAATGCGGAAGAATCGGTGCGCAAGGTGATTGGCGCGCTGAAGGACGGCGAATTCATCATGCCAATCGATGGCGGCGCAGAAATCCATGTGAAGATCACGGTGGACCACGGGTCGCGATCCGCACGGGTCGATTTCAGCGGCACCAGCCCGCAGCAGCCGAACAACCTCAACGCGCCGCGCTCCGTCACAAAAGCAGCCGTGCTCTATGTTTTCCGCTGCCTGGTGGACAGCGACATTCCTATGAACGCCGGTTGTCTCAAGCCGCTGGACATCGTGGTGCCGGAAGGCACGCTCCTCAATCCGCGCCCGCCCGGGGCCGTTGCCGGCGGCAATGTGGAAACCAGCCAGGCGGTGACGGATGCGTTGTTCGGAGCGCTCGGCGTGATGGCCGCGGCGCAGGGCACCATGAACAATCTCACTTTCGGCAACGAGCGGCACCAGTATTACGAAACCATCTGCGGCGGCGCCGGCGCAGGCGCCGATTTCGACGGCCAACACGCCGTGCACACGCACATGACGAACTCGCGCCTCACCGATCCGGAAGTGCTGGAGACGCGCTATCCTGTGCTGCTGGAGGAATTCGCCATCCGCGAAGGTTCCGGGGGTGACGGCGCGCACAAGGGTGGCAATGGTGTGATCCGCCGCATCCGCTTCCGCGAGCCGATGAGCGCCGCCATTCTTTCCACCCGCCGCGAGACCGCGCCGTTCGGTTTGAACGGCGGAGATGATGCCAAGCGCGGCGTAAACACCGTCATCCGATCAAACGGCGAGCAACATACACTGAAAGGCCGCGATGAAGTGGCGCTGGAACCGGGCGATCAGATCATCATTGCCACTCCGGGCGGCGGCGGCTTTGGAGTTCCAGAATGAGCACTGTGGTTGTCACCGGCGCGAACCGCGGCATTGGTCTCGAATTCGTCCGGCAGTATGCAAAAGATGGCGCAAAGGTGATTGCCTGCGCGCGCGAACCGGACAAAGCGAGTGAACTGAAGGAAATCGCGGGCCACAGCCGGATCGAAATCCAGCAGCTGGATACATCGGATTTCGAAGCGTGTGCCGCACTGGGAAAGCAGCTCGCTGGTGAGCCCATCGACATTCTCGTCAACAATGCCGGCTATTACGGCCCCAAGCGCCAGAGCGCCGATGACATGGATTTCGACGGCTGGGCCTACACCTTCGCCGTCAACACCATGGGGCCGCTGGCGCTCTCGCAGGCGTTGCACGAAAACCTCATGCTCGGCCGCGAGAAGAAACTGATCGCCATCACCAGCGGCATGGCATCGACGGAGGAGAACGGCGGCGGCTCGCTGGCCTATCGGGCCTCAAAAGCCGCACTGAACAATGTGATGAAGAGCCTAGCGGTGGACTGGCGGAGCGACGGCATCATCGCCACCGTGCTCGATCCCGGCTGGGTGAAGACGGACATGGGCGGCAAGAATGCACCCACGCCGCCCGAGCACAGCGTGGCCGGCATGCGCCAGGTGATCGCGGCCCTCACGCTCGCTCAGAGTGGCAAGTTCCTGCGCTGGAACGGCGGCGAACGGGCTTGGTGAACTAGGCCGCGGCGGCGGCGCGGAGGTCGTAATTGAGGATGGGCGAGAGCCAGCGTTCGGCTTCGTCCATGCTCCACCCCTTGCGGCGGGCGTAGTCTTCCACCTGATCGCGCTCGATCTTGCCGGATCCGAAGTAGCGGGACTCCGGATGCGAGAAATACAAGCCGCTCACGGATGAACCCGGCCACATGGCGAAGCTTTCGGTGAGATGAATGCCGGCGCGCTTCTCGGCATCGAGCAATCGAAACAACGTGGCCTTTTCTGTGTGGTCTGGCTGCGCCGGATAGCCGGGCGCGGGGCGAATGCCGCGATACTGTTCGCGGATCAGCTCTTCCGGAGAAAGACTTTCGTCCGGCGCGTAGGCCCAGAACTCGCGGCGCACGCGTTCGTGCATCCGTTCGGCAAACGCTTCGGCCAGCCGATCCGCCAGCGCACGCAGCAGAATGGCGCTGTAATCGTCCTTCGCCGCCTCAAAGCGCTTGATGTGCTTCTCTTCGCCGATCCCGGCAGTTACCGCGAAGCCGCCGATGTAATCGGGGAGCCCGCGCGGCGCGATGAAATCGGCCAGCGCCAGGTTGGGCTTGTCGCTCTCGCGCTTCATCTGCTGGCGAATGGTGTGCAGCGTGGCGAAGGGCGCGGCGCAGCTCTCGTCCCCATAAAGAACAATGTCATCTCCTTCCGCATTGGCCGGCCAGAAGCCGATCACCGCGCGGGCCGCCAGCCAGTTGCCCTCGATGATGCGCTTCAGCATGGCTTGGGCATCGGCATAGAGTCCGCGCGCAGCTTCGCCCTGCTGCGGATCGTCCAGAATTTGCGGATACGGTCCCGTCAATTCCCAGGTCTGGAAGAACGGCCCCCAATCAATGTAGCGGGCCAGTTCGCCGAGGTCGTAGGGTCCGAAATCGCGCAAACCGAGAAATGCCGGCTTCGGGGGCGTGTAGCTGGCCCAATCGAACTTCAATTTGTTGGCGCGGGCTTCCTTGAGCGATAGCCGCCGCCCCGGCGCATGCGCCTGCCGATGCCGCGAGGCGATGTCCTCGTATTCCTTGCGCGTGTTGGTGGCGAAACCGGCGCTCGCGGTTTTGCTCAGCAGGTTGGAGGCCACGCCCACCGCGCGCGAGGCGTCCGACACATGGATGACCGCGCCCTTGTTGTAGCTGGGGCTGATCTTCACCGCCGTGTGCACGCGGGAGGTGGTGGCGCCGCCGATAAGCAGCGGGATCGCGAAGCCCTGCCGCTCCATTTCGCTTGCCACATGCACCATCTCATCCAGCGACGGGGTAATGAGGCCAGAGAGCCCGATGATGTTGGCGTTGGCATCGCGCGCGGTGTCCAGGATCTTCTGCGCCGGCGTCATCACGCCCAGATCGATCACCTCGTAGCCGTTGCATTGCAGCACCACGCCCACGATGTTCTTGCCGATATCGTGCACGTCGCCTTTCACCGTGGCCATGACGATGCGGCCAGCCGGTTCTTTCACCGCGTTCTTCGCCTGCTCGGCTTCCATGAAAGGCAGCAGGTGCGCCACCGCCTTCTTCATCACCCGCGCGCTCTTCACCACCTGCGGCAGGAACATCTTGCCGGAGCCGAAAAGGTCGCCAACGACATTCATGCCTGCCATCAGCGGGCCTTCGATCACGTCCAGCGGCCGCGTCGCCGTAAGGCGAGCTTCTTCGGTGTCATCGGTGACGAAATCAGCGATGCCGTGGACCAGCGCGTATTTGATGCGCTCCTCCACCGGCGCGTCGCGCCAGGCGAGCGTGGTTTCCGCCTGAACATTGGAAGCATCGTTCTTGAAGCGTTGCGCCAGATCCAGCAGCCGCTCGGTGGCATCGGCGCGGCGGTTGAACAGCACGTCCTCGATCGCGTCGCGCAGGTCGAGTGGGATGTCTTCGTACACCGGCAGCGCGCCCGCATTGACGATGCCCATGTCCATGCCGGCCTTGATGCCGTGGTACAGGAATACCGAGTGCATTGCCTCGCGCACCCGCTCGTTGCCGCGAAATGAGAAGGAGAAATTGGAGACGCCGCCGGAGACATGGGCGTGCGGGAGCTCGGCGCGGATTTGTTGCGCCGCTTCGATGAAGGCACGGCCGTAATCGTTGTGCTCCTCGATGCCCGTGGCCACCGCGAAAATGTTGGCGTCGAAGATGACGTCTTCCGGCGGGAAGCCGACTTTGTTGACCAGAATGTCATAGGCGCGGTGGCAGATCGCCACTTTGCGCTCTACTGTGTCGGCCTGACCCTGTTCGTCGAAGGCCATCACCACCACGGCGGCGCCGAAGCGCATCACCTCCTTGGCGTGGGCGATGAACGGTTCCTCGCCTTCCTTCAGGCTGATGGAATTGACGATGGGCTTGCCCTGGCAAACCTTAAGCCCCGCTTCGATTACGCTCCATTTGGAGGAATCGATCATCAGCGGCACGCGCGCGATGTCCGGCTCGGCGTTGATGAGGTTGATGAAGCGGCGCATGGCCGCTTCGGAATCGAGCAGGCCTTCGTCCATGTTGATGTCGAGGATCTGCGCGCCGTTCTCCACCTGGCTACGGGCGACTTCCACGGCCGCCTCGTAGTTCTCCGCGGCGATGAGTTTGCGGAACTTGGCGGAGCCGGTGATGTTGGTGCGCTCGCCGACGTTGACGAAATTGGTCTCGGGGGTGAGGGTGAACGCTTCCAGGCCCGACAAGCGTAGGTAACGTGGCTTCTCCGGCACGCGCCGCGGCGGCACGCCTTCAATCGCTTCCGCAAACGCCTTGATGTGCGCCGGCGTTGTGCCGCAACAGCCACCGACGATATTGACGATGCCGGAACGGGCGAACTCGCCGATCCGTGCCGCCATCGATTCCGGCGTGTCGTCATAGCCGCCAAACTCGTTCGGCAATCCGGCATTGGGATGTGCGCTAACAAGGGTGTCGGCAACCTGGCTTAGCTCATCCACATAGGCGCGCAATTCCTTGGCGCCCAGCGCGCAGTTCAATCCCACCGCAAACGGCCGCGCATGCCGCACCGAATGCCAGAACGCCTCCGCGGTTTGTCCCGTAAGCGTGCGGCCGGACAAATCGGTGATGGTGCCGGAAATCCAGAAGGGCAGCCGCTCACCCAATTCGTCGAACACTTCTTCGGCCGCGTAAATCGCCGCCTTGGCGTTCAGCGTGTCGAAAATGGTTTCGATCATCAGCAGATCGGCGCCGCCCCTGATCAGCCCGCGCGTTGCATCGCGATAGGTGGCGCGCAATTCGTCGAAGCTGATGTTGCGGAAGCCGGGGTCGTTGACAGCCGGCGAGATGGAGGCGGTGCGGTTGGTGGGGCTGAGCACGCCCGCCACAAAGCGCGGGCGCTCCGGCCTGGAGGCTTCATCGCAGACGCCGCGCGCCAGCCGTGCGCCGGTTTCGCAGAGCTCAGCAACCAGGCCCGAAAGCCCGTAGTCTCCTTGCGAGGATTCCGCCGCGGTGAAAGTGTTGGTCTCGATGATGTCCGCGCCGGCGGAGAGATAGAGATGCCCAATCTCGCGAATGAGATCAGGTCGCGTCAGAGTCAGGACATCGATGTTGCCTTTCAGATCATGCGAATGCTCGGCGAAACGCTGCCCCCGAAAATCCGCTTCGCTGAGGCCGTATCCCTGGATCATGACGCCCCAGGAGCCATCCAGAAGCAGAATCCGCCGCTGTGCCTCTGCCTTTAGCCACGCCAGCCGTGCTTCGCGATCCCAGCTCATGCGGCGGCCTCGGCAGGGACGGGTCGCGGCTGAATGCCGAGCAGCCGGCAGGCCGCGTAGGTCAGATCGGCCTGATTCAGCGTGTAGAAGTGAAACTGGTCGAAGCCCTCCGCCAGCAACTCCTCCACCTGCTCCGCCAACACCGCCGCCGAGATCAGCTTGCGGCTTTCCGGATCTTCTTCGAGGCCTTCATACAGCCGGTTCAGCCATTCCGGGATGCGCACGCCGGCCTTCGCGGCCATCCGGCGCACGCCTTTGATGTTGGTGCTCGGCATGATGCCCGGAATGATGGGAACAGAAATGCCGCGCCGCCGCACGAGATCGCGAAAGCGGGCGATCACACCGGAGTCAAAGCCGAACTGGGTGATGGCACGCGATGCACCGGCACCAACCTTGGCGCGCAGCAACTCCATGTCGTGATCTAGGGACGGCGAATCCGGATGGCATTCGGGATATGCAGAAACAGAAATCTCGAACGGCGCAACGCGGCGGATGTCGGCAATCATCTCTGGCGTGGAGGCGTAACCATCG
>DATIEM010000059.1:0-27029 GCA_035455725.1 Rhizomicrobium sp.
CTCGCCATTTGCTATCGCGAAGTGGCGGAGAAGGTGATGCGGGTTGCGCGCAATTTGGTGGCAGACGGACTGTTGCCGGAGCAGCGCGTGCTGGTGTGCATGCAGGACCGGCCGGAATTCGCCTATGCGTGGTTCGGCGCGCTGAAGGCCGGCGCGGTGGTGACGCAGATCAATCCGCTGCTGCCGGCGTCTGACTACGAATACTATCTCTCCTATGTGAAGCCACAGTTCGCCTTTATCGACGAACAAAGTCTGCCGCAGTTCTGGAAGGCGCTAGCCAATTCGCGACATTGCGGCGGCGGCGAAAATCTCATTGTCGTGGGTGACCTCGCCGCGGGACGCAGGCGCTTCGATGATTGGATCGCGCGAGAAACGAAGGCCGAGCCGTGGCCGACCAGGAAGGACGATCCGGCGGTGTGGCTCTTCACCAGCGGCACCACGGGCAAAAGCAAGGGCGCGGTGCATCCGCATTTCCATTTCCCCTTCAACACGGAAGTGTACGCCAAGCAGTTCATCGGCATTCGCGAATCCGACATCACCATTTCCGGCGCGCGCCTGTTCTTTGGTTATGCCACCGGCACAAACCTGATGTTCCCGTTCGCCGCCGGAGCCTCAACGGTTCTCTTCCGTGAGGCGCCCACGCCGGAACTGTTGTTCGAGAAAATTGCACAGCACAGCGCCACCGTATTCACGTCAGTGCCGACCCTCATCAACAAGATGCTGCAGACGCCAGAACCCAAGCGACGGGACATCTCCAGCGTGCGTTTCATGTGGAGCGCAGGCGAGCCGCTGCCGCTCGATCTGCACGCCCGCTGGGATGCGGCCTTCGGTGTGCGGATCATCGACGGTATCGGCAGCGCCGAGAGCTTCCACATCTACATCAGCAATTGTCCCGGCGACATTCGCCCCGGCAGCCTGGGCAGGCTGGTGCCTCCTTACGAAGCGAAGCTGGTAGACGATGAGGGCCGCGAAGTGGGGCGGGGCGATGTCGGCACGTTGTGGCTGAAGGGCGACTCCGCGGCGCTCTATTACCATTCCGCCTACGAGAAATCGAAGGAGCATCTGCGCGGCGGCTGGATCGTGAGCGGCGACAAATTCCGCCAGGATGCGGAGGGCTATTGGTACTACGAAGGCCGCGGCGACGATCTCCTGAAAAGCGGCGGCATCTATGTCAGTCCGCATGAGGTGGAGAACTGCCTGATGCAGCATGAAGCGGTGCGCGAATGCTGCGTTATCGGCAAGAAGGACGAGCACGGGCTGGAAAAACCGCTGGCGCTCGTCGTGCTGAAGGAGGAATTCCGCGCCTCAAGCGAACTGGAAGGCGAACTGATCGCCTTCGCCAAAGCGCGGCTGGCCCGTTACAAGGCGCCGCACTGGGTTCGCTTCGAAGCCGATCCGCTTCCCCGCAACGACCGCGACAAGGTCGACCGCAAACGCCTGCGGCGCGAATACGTTTAGCTTGCGGGGGCAACTCGCGAGCGTCTCGATGGTCTGGACAATACTGGAATTCGCCGCGGGCTTTGTGCTGGCAGCCGTCACCATTGCGGATGTTTTCTCCAGCATCCTGGTGCCGGGCCCGGCGAACAGCGCCCTTCGGATTGCCAGCCGCATTCGCAGGCTGACGCTGCCGGTGTGGCGGTGGATGTCCCGCCGACAATCCGGCGGCCGGCAGCGGCTCTCCAACAGTTTCGCCCCGCTGCTGTTCTCCTTCGCCTTTATCGGCTGGATCGTCCTGCTGCTGCTCGGTTTCGCGCTGATGCTGCATGCGAGCGCAGCCTCATTCACGCCGCGCCTGCGCGGGTTCGGAGACGCTGCCTACGTGTCGGGCGCTTACCTGCTCACAATTGGAACGAACCTCACGGAGCCGCAGGGTTATGCGCGCTGGCTGCTGCTGATTTCTGCGCTGTCCGGTTTCGGGGTCATCACCGCCACCATCACCTTCATCCTCGAAATCCAGAGCAATCTGCACGAGCGCGAAGCCGGTGTACTGCGGCTGAGCGGTCTGGTGGGAAAGCCTCCTTCCGGGCTCGGCCTACTGGAGACTTACGCGCAACTCGGCATGCGCGGCGAACTTGGCTCGTTCTTTCGCGAATGGGCCGCCTGGTCAGCCGCCACGCTGAACAGCCATGTCTCATTCCCGGTGCTGATCTATTTCCACTCCGTGGATGCGGAGAGCGACTGGGTGACGGCCTTGCAGGTGGTGCTGGATGCCGCGACCTTGGTGATGACGCTCACCAATGAGGAGTGCGGCGCCGCCGTGCTGCTGCATCGTTCGGGCTCGCGAACCGCGGCGCATATTTGCCAGCTGTTCAATCTGGACGCGGATGTTGCCCCTGCCGTTGGCGAGGAGGAGGTGCGGTTCCTGTGCGAAAAGCTGACCGACGCCGGCTATCGGCTGCGTGCCGTGGATGCGGAGATCAGCCAGCGTTTTTCCGATCTGCGAGCCGACTATGCCGGCCGGCTGTCTGCCCTTGCCGAACATTTGGGATCACAGCCATGCCCGCTCGTCCCGAAGGCGGACAGCACGTGGTCGACGGCAACGCCAAAGACCGCTGCGGACGCTTGACCTGATAAAGCGGCCCATTCAAACGGGTTTCCCATCGACGGTTAGCCAAACTCCTCGAGAACGGTCGCGCGATCCGCATTCAGATCGGGCGCGAAGGGCCGCTTGGCCGGGTCATCGTGGGCCGACAGTTTGATCGGGTTGCCCTGCATGCGCACAGGACCCAGATCGGGATCCTCCGCCGTCACAATCATGTTTCGCGCCAGCACCTGAGGATCGGTCATCACCGCGGCGATGTCATTGATAGGCGCGCAGGGCACGCTTGCGGCTTCCAGCAGCCCCAGCCATGCCTTTGCGGGTTGTGTGGCAAGCGCGGCTTCCATTTCGGCATGGAGCGCCGGCAGGTTTTGAACCCGCGCGGGATTGCTGGCGAAGCGCGGATCGCGCGGCCACTCCTCGTGACCGAGCACGCTCGCGATCCGCGCGAACAGCGCATCGTTGCCGGCGGCGATAACGATGTGGTTGTCCTTCGTCCTGAACGCGGCGAACGGGGCGATGGAGGGATGCTTCGTGCCCATCGGCCCCGGCACCTCGCCGGTTGCGACGTAGCGCGCAATCGCGTTCTCGAGGAGGGCCACCTGGCAATCCAGCATGGCGACATCCACTTTTTGCCCCCGGCCCGTCTTCTCGCGCTCGTACAGCGCCGAGGCGATGCCGACCATTCCGAACAGCGCGGCGGTAAGATCGCCGACCGAAGTGCCGACGCGAGTGGGCGGCCCGCCCGGATGGCCGGTGAGACTCATGATGCCGCCCATCGCCTGCACCACCACGTCGTAGGCTGGACGGTTGGCGTACGGCCCAGTGTGGCCGAAGCCCGAGACAGCGGCGTAGATCAGGCGCGGGTATTTGTCTTTCAACCAGTCCCAACCGTAGCCCAGTTTTTCCATCGTGCCGCCGCGGTAGTTCTCGATCAGCACATCGGCGCGGGCGAGCAGCGCCTCGAACGTGCGGCGATCCTCGTCCTTTCTCAGATCGAGGATGATGGATTCCTTCCCGCGGTTGATGCTCATGAAGTAGCCGGACTTCGCCGCGCCGCTTTCGCCCGTCACGAATGGGCCGTAGCGGCGGGAATCATCCCCTTCGGGCGGCTCGACCTTGATCACCCGCGCGCCCAATTCCGCCATGATCAGCGCCGCGTACGGTCCGGCCAGCACCCGCGTCAGATCGATCACCAGCAACCCGGAGAACGGTCCGGTTGTCATGCGTCGCGATCTTTCAGGCGATGCGCGTCAACATCGTGCAGCTGCTTGTCACCTCGCGCCTTTGCAAGGTCCCGCTCGCGCTTCGGAATACCGTGCTTAACGCGGTGGCCATCCGCCTGAATTGCGGCATCCGCGCGTTGCTTCGCCTTGCGGACGCGGCGGAGATTGACAATTTCACCCATCGGCTCCGCCGCTATTTCTCCATTGCCTTTTTGAACGCCGGACGCGATGTGATGCGCGCGGTGTATTCCTTCAGCACGTCGGTTTCCGGCGTCATTTTGAAGAGCATCATATAATAAAGGCCGCCGCCCACCATGATATCCAGCGCGGAGAACTCGTCGCCGAGGAAATAACGGTTCTTGGCGAGATGGGCGTTGATCACCTGCTCGACCTCTTCCGTCTTCGCCCAGCCCATAGCACCGTGGACATGGGGGATGTTGAAGCGCCGCTCCAGGAAGGCGGGCTCCATCACGCCAGGACGATAGAACAGCCAGGACAGGTATTCGCCGCGTTTGGCATCGCCGGGCGCCGGCCCCATGGGCACCTTGCGATATTTGTCCGTCAGAAAAAGCGCGATCGCCCCGCTTTCGAAGAGGGTCTGGCCGTCATCCTCGAGCGCCGGCACTTTGCCGTGCGGATGCGGATTGGCGGGATCTTTCTCGCCCGTGCCGTCCGCCTTGCGGAAGGTCACCTGCGTGGTCTCGTAGGGCACCTGCAGTTCCTCCAGCAGCCATACGATGCTGCCCGAGCGTGTCTGCGGCGAATGATAGAGCGTGATCATGGTCACTCCGGATGGGCGGTCTCGCGCTTAAACTAGGATTTGATCTGAACAGCGGCAAGCGCGTGCAGCCGGAGCGCACTCGCCAGCGGCCGTTCCCCGCGCTCCCGGTCGATTCGGCTGATGAGTGCCGCAAAGGGCAATTGCGCCGCTTCTGCTTCGCGTTTCAGGATCGCCCAGAACTCCGGCTCCAGCGCCACGCTGGTGCGATGGCCCGACAGGGAAACGGAACGTTTTTCCAACAAGGGCATTGGCTTGGTGGATGGCTTCGGCCGGCAACGTTTGGATGAATGTGCGATGCGCGCAACCCTTCTTCTCGCTTCAGCCGCGGTAATCCTGAGCCTTAATCAGGCGACGGCCCAGCCCACCATGCGCAGCATGGATCCGCTGGTCACCACAAACGTGGCCTATGACGACCTGAACTGCGCTGCCCGCTACACCCTGGCGGCCTTCGCCATCCACGATCTCGACTTGACCGCTGCGGCCTACTACGCGGAGCGGGCCTCTGCCGCGGGCCAGCGGTATATGGCGCTGCATCCAGGGGAAACCCAGCAGTCCTACATGGCGCAGATGACGGCGAACGCGCAGAACCTGCAGCAGCGCCTCACGACCAATGCCATCACGCCCGAAAGCCTGGTGGCCGAAATCAAGCGCTGCGATCAGGACGCTGATACTAGAATTGTGACGTAAGGCACTTAGCCGGCCGGATGGATCATGTCCTCCGGCCTAACCACGCGGTCGAATTCCTCGGCCGATACCAGCCCGCTCTTCACCGCTTCCTCCTTGAGTGTCGTGCCGTTCTGGTGCGCGGACTTGGCGATTTTCGCGGCGTTGTCGTAGCCGATCTTTGGCGCCAGCGCGGTCACCAGCATCAGCGAGCGCTCCAGCCCGGCCTTGATGTTGTCCAGGCGCGGCTCGATGCCCACCACGCAATTTTCGGCAAAGGAGCGCGCCGCGTCCGCCATCAGCCGCACGCTTTGCAGGAAACTGTACGCCATCACCGGATTGTAGACGTTGAGCTCGAAATGCCCCTGGCTGTCCGCAAACGTGATGGTGGCATGATTGCCGAATACGCGGGTGCAGACTTGCGTCAACGCCTCCGCCTGCGTGGGGTTTACCTTGCCAGGCATGATCGAGGAGCCAGGCTCGTTTTCCGGCAACGCGAGCTCGCCCAGCCCTGAACGCGGGCCGGAGCCCAGCAGCCGGATGTCGTTGGCGATCTTGAAGAGCGAGGCAGCCACCGTGTTGATCGCGCCGTGCGTCATCACCATGGCGTCGTGGGCGGCCAGCGCCTCGAATTTGTTGGGAGCCGAAGTGAACGGCAGCTGGGTGATGGCAGCGATGCGTTCCGCCACCATGCGGTCGAAGCCTTTTGGCGCGTTGAGGCCGGTGCCGACGGCCGTACCGCCCTGCGCCAACTGCATCAGCATGGGCAGGGTGGATTCGATCCGGGCGATGCCGTTCTCCACCTGCTGCGCATAACCGGAGAATTCCTGCCCCAGGGTGAGGGGGGTGGCGTCCTGGGTATGGGTGCGGCCGATCTTAACGATGTCTTTCCACGCCTGCGCCTTGTCGTTCAGGGCGTTCCGCAGCAGCTGCAGCGCGGGGATGAGCCGGTGAACGATCTCTTCGGCGCAGGCGATGTGCATCGCCGTCGGATAGGTGTCGTTCGACGATTGGCTCAGGTTGACGTGGTCGTTCGGATGGACCGGCTTCTTCGATCCCTTCTCACCGCCCAGGATTTCGATTGCCCGGTTCGAAATCACCTCGTTGGCGTTCATGTTCGACTGCGTGCCCGATCCGGTCTGCCACACCGAAAGAGGGAAATGCGCATCGAGCTTGCCCTCGATCACCTCCTGCGCGGCCTGCACGATGGCGTTGCCAAGCTTCGGATCGAGCTTGCCAAGACCAATGCTAACCTCCGCTGCCGCGCGCTTGACGATGCCCAGCGCGCGCACGATGGGCAGCGGCTGCTTTTCCCAGCCGATGCGAAAATTTTGCAGGCTACGTTCCGCCTGGGCGCCCCAGTACTTGTCTGCCGCCACTTCGATGGGGCCGAAGCTGTCGGTTTCCGTGCGGGTGCGAGTGGTCATGGCTTCTGCTTCGCTGGTGTCGCCCAAGGATTGATAATGTCCACCCCGCAATGCCTGAAATCGCGAACATTTCGGGTTGCTATCGATGCGCCATAGACGCGCGCAATGGCGGCGATCTGACAGTCCGCGCCGCCCGTGCTCAGCCCCACAGCCCGCCGTGCGGCAACTATGCCCGGATATTCCCGGGCGGCCTCACGGTCGAAAGGAAGAATGCGGGATTCAAACCGTTGAAGCGTCGCCGCGGCGAACATTTCCAGCTCGGCCCTTCGTCTTCCCGCAGGCAGCAAGGCGATGCCCGCCAGCAACTCGGCTTCTGTAATGCTTGTCGTGCACAGGGTGCTGCTATTCTGATCGGAAAGCCACGAGACAACAGCCGGTTCGGGCATTTGGCAAGCGAATTCGGACAGGACGTTGGTGTCGATGACGATCATTTCTTGCGGTGAAATGGCTTGGCATCTTCGGCGAATTCGGGCAGCGGCCGCATGGGTGCTCGCTCTGGAATCTCGAGCTCGACGCCTCCATGTTTGTCGACGAAGTCGATAAGAGGCTGAACGATATCAAGCCCGGTTTTCGTCCGCGGCAAGATTTGAGGTGAAGCGTTCCGCGAAAGGATTTCCCGCACCTCTGCTTCGAGGGAGCGACCGTGTTCAGCAGCCTGCTTTCGCAGGCGCTTTTTCACTTCATCGTTCAGGTTCCGGACAGTGATGCTGGCCATGCAATCAATGTAATCATTGATTGCATTGATTGCAAGGAGGCTATTTTTTCCGGAACGCGTCGAGGCTTACCACCTCGGCAGGTGCCGCCGGCCTTTCATGCTCCTTCGGTGCTTCGACCGGAGGCTTCGCAGCCGCCGGCGAGGTCGGTTTCAACCCGGCCAACGCCGGAGGCTTGCTGCCCTCGGCCCCGTCGGCGGCCTGAAACTGCAGGCCGAACTGCACCCCCGGATCGGCGAACTGGGTCAGGGCCGCGAACGGAATGGTAAGCGTCGCCGGAATCTTCTTGAACGACAGCGTGACCTCGAACCAGTCATCCTTCACCTTAAGGCCGGAAAACTGGTGCTGAAGAATGATCATCATCTCGTCGGGATATTGCTCCCGCAGAAAATCGGGAATTTCGACGCCCGGGTGCTGCGTCTTGAACGTGATGCAGAAATGGTGCGAACCAATCAGCCCTTGTTTTTCTGCCCGTTTCAGCGCACCGCGAACGACGCCGCGCAATGCGTTCTCGGTCAGCGCCTGATAACCAATGTAATCTTTTGCCATGCCAATTCCTGGAACAGAACGAAAGGATAAACCGGCAACCCCGCGAGTCAATGACGGAAGAGTTGCAGTTTTCCTGCGCGGCACTTCCGGAAACGCGCGCGGCTTACGGCAAACCACGCCGGTAGTCGAGCAGGTCCGCTGAATGCGACCATCCGATGATCGGACCGGCGCTGACGATGCCATGGATGAAGCGCGGTCCGATGAGCCGCTTTCGCAGCCGGAAGCAAAACTCTTTGGCGCCTCCGCCGCTCCATTGGCGCTGCTGACCGTCTTTCGCCACCGGAACTATCGGCTGTTTTTTGCCGGACAATTGGTCTCGCTGATGGGCACCTGGATGCAGTCTGTCGCGCAGGCATGGCTCGTTTACCGCCTCACGCATTCGCCATTGCTGCTTGGGCTGACGTCATTTTGCGCGCAGGTCACGGTGTTCTTCATGGCGGCGCTCGGCGGCATGATCGCCGACCGGGTGGACCGCCGCAAAATGCTGCTCATCACCCAGGCTTCTTCGATGCTGCAGGCTGGCGCCCTCGCGGTGCTCACGCTGACAGGAACCGTACAGGTGTGGGAGATCATCGTGCTGGCCTTCGGCATCGGCCTGATCAATTCCGTAGATGTGCCGACGCGGCAGGCCATGACCCTCGACATGGTCGGGCGGGAGGATTTGCGCCACGCCATCGCGCTCAATTCCATGATGTTCAATCTGGCGCGCGTGATCGGCCCGTCCATTGCCGGTGCGCTGATCGCCATGGTGGGCGAGGGCCCGTGCTTCGCCCTGAATGCACTCTCGTTCGGGGCCGTACTCACGAGTCTGTTGCTGATGCGCTTGCCGCAACGGGCGCGGCGGCGTCCACGGGATCCCTGGCGCGAGATCCTGCTGGGCTACCGCTACACCTTGCGCACGCCGGAAATCCGCAATGCCCTGATGCTGGTCGGCGTCTCCTCGATGTTCGGTGCCGCCTACCTCACGCTCCTGCCGGCATTCGCGCGAGACATTCTGCGCGGCACCTCCACCAGTTACGGCACGTTGATGACGTCCGTCGGCATCGGCGCGCTGATTGGCGCCTATGGTCTGTCGCTGATCCGCGAGCGCTGGCTCGGCCTGGCCCCCACCGTCGCCGCAGCCGCATTCGGACTTTGCTTGATCCTGTTCTCGCATTCGCATGTGCTGTGGCTGAGCGGGGCGCTGCTTCTGCCCACCGCCTGCAGCCTGATGCTGCTGGGCGGCACCACAAACACCATCATCCAGACGGTGGCCAACGAGCATTATCGGGGCCGGGCCATCTCGCACTACACGCAGGCCTTTCTTGGAATGATGCCGTGGGGTTCGCTGCTGCTGGGATTTTTGGCAAGCCGCATCGGCATCGGCGAAAGCGTGATGCTGGGAGGGGCGGTGGTGATGCTCTCCGCGGCCTTGGCGTGGTGCATCAGCCCGCAACGCGCAGCCCTGCGACAGGGGCAGCGAGGCTCATGAAAATTCCGGCACTGCCGGATAGGCCTCAAGCACCGGACCCAGAGCGGCTTTGAGCGGCCCGAGCCATGGCTCGTAATTCCGCCACTGCTCCAGCGCCTCGCGATAGATCGGCTGCCGCACCTGCTCCGAACTCGCGGTCGTCAGCACGCGGCCGGTATTGTAAAATTGGAGGCAGCCGGTCTCAAACGGCAGACCCAGAAAGTCCAGCAGCCCGCGAACTTCCCTTTCCGGATCCTCGATCAGTTGTTCATAGAAGACGCGATGCACCTTTCCGGGAAGCACACGATCGAAGTGGGCCATCAGCTCCACGTAGTCTCGATACATGCGACCGATGTCCGGCAAGCGATAGGCGAAATTCTGTCCGGAAGCGAAATACTCCGCGAAATTGGAGAAGCCGCAGGCCAGCGGATGGCGGCGCACGTCCACGATCTTCGCCTTCGGCAGAATAAGGTGGAGCAGCCCGATATGCACGAAATTGGCGCCCATTTTGTCCAAAAAAAATGGGCGCCTTTCCTGCCGCCGGTGCACACGAACGCTTTTGAGGTAACGCTCGCCCCAGCGGCCTAACGCCCCCACATCCATGTTTTCCAGTATTTCCGGCAGGCGCTCGCCGGCCTCGGTCTCCATCTCGCCTGCGATTTGAGCCAACTCGAAGAGCTCGCGCGTGCCTTCGACCTGCGAGTGGCTGGCGAGAATTTGCTCCACCAGCGTCGAGCCCGCACGCATCATTCCGACGAGAAAAATCGGCTCCCGGCTATCGCACCCATGTCCCTGGCGCGCGGCAAAGAATTCCGGTGTGAAGATCCTCTTGCAACGCGCCACGTAGCGCGTGAGCAAATCCGGATCGTGGTTGGCTTCCAGGCGTTGCAGCGCGTTTGCCCGCGCATATTGCGCGAAGGACTTCTGGTACTCTTTCCGATCGCCGTAGGCCCGGCCGAGAGAAAAAAGGATCGAGGCACGATCTGCGGTACTTAAGTCTTCACGGGCAAGCTGCTCCTCCATGAGCGCAAGTTCCGCGTCGATGAAGCGGTAGGTTTTTAGATTCGCGAGAGCCCAATATGCGTGGCCAAATGCCGGATCGATCTCGATCGCTTTCCGGTATGCATCGATGCAAGCCGCTCTTGCGCCGGCTGCTCTCAGGACGTGCCCGTAACGCCGCCAGAAATCGGGCTGGTCCGGGTAGCGCTCCAGAAGATCCTTCCAGGCCTTCCCTGCGGCGGCATTGTCGCCGACCCCCTCGCAAGCCAGGGCGCGTAGCGACTGGAACAACGGATTCGTTGGCTCCATCTTCACCAGCTCGTCGGCAACGCGCAGAGCGGAGTCGAATTTCTTGCTTCGCAGCAATGCCCGGCCATAGGCATGCCGGAGGGGGACGGAGTTCGGCGCAAATTGAAGCGCCTTTGTAACCAGACTTTCGGCCTCCCGATCTTGTTTCTGCCGCGTCGCAATCTCCGCTAGCAGCCACAACCCACTGGCATCGGCGGGCTGCGCCTCGAGATGTTCTCGGACAATACGGCTAGCTGCCGCGTAACGGCCGTCATTCAGGAGGTCCGCGGCTTGTCGTAGGCGCGGGTTACGCAGGGCATGGTCGGGGCGCAGCGCCGCCTCCGCCGCAGCAAGCTCGCCGAAGCTCATGCCGCAGCGGTTATCAGAGCAACGGCCAAGGCGCCAGCGCTAGACGCGCGCCGCAGCCGCGATGTCCACGAAGGCGTGCCCGGCCACTGGTTCGAGATCCTTCACCAGCTTTTCGATTTCCGCCGCCGTTTCTTCCATGAACTCGAAGCCGCCTTCGCGCATGTCCGTCAGCTGCTTGATGCGGGCTTCCACCTCTTCGCGCTCTTCCGGCGCCAAGCCGGCCGCGCGCAGCCGCGCCTGCCCGGCGCGGATTTCCTCCGTGGTGTCGAAGATGCCATTGAGCGGTGAGGAGATGCGCAGCACGGACGTGTGGATGCGCGCCCGCAAGCTCGCATTCTGGATCGCGTAGAGGTTCTCCCGGTTGCGGTCGTAAATACCGATCTCCTGCAGCGCCTGACGCAGCATACGCATGGTGACGGGGCCATAGGGATCGCCGATGCCCTTCACCCGCTTTGCGATCCGCAGGATGGCAAGCAGGGTCGCCAGCACCTCGCCGAAGAATACGGCCGCATGCTGCTCGCGCCGGCGCCGCTCCACCCGCCATTCGATCTGGGTGGCGGCCAATGCGCCGGCCGTGGCCAGAATCGACCCCAGCACGATGGCGCCCACCGTGCTGAAATTGGACAGAAAATCGTATGCCCCCGGATCGAGTTTCACGCGTCAGTCCTTGCGCATGAGTGTAACGGATTCGCGGCGAAGCGAGGAGAAGTGGGGAGGGCTTCTGTTGCCCGGTGCCCTCCCCGAAACCGCGCTTGCCTAATTAGGCAGCGAGGGCCATTTCGTTATCGTTGGCACCTGTACGATTAGCCCGATAACGGCGGATACCATACCGGGCGAAGAGTCAGCCTTTACACGTCTGTCGATCCTGTTTCGGCCCCACAGATGCTCACCTGTGCGGATGAGCATTTGGTGGAGCCGCCGGGTACCGCCCCCGGGTCCAGTCCGCTTATTACGCAGCCGTTTATCGCCATAGTCCGGGCGAACCCGAACAGGGGGAATATAGGCGGCCGGAGTTAAAATTTGAAGCGGCCGGGCAGGGCGCGGCCCTCCGCCCATTGCCATGAGGGCAGCACGAGGATGGCCAGGAAAAGATCCCGTGCCCGCCGCGCGAGCGAAAAGGCCAGTGCGGCCGCCGGCGAAAGGCCAAACAGGCCGCAGAGCAGGACATATCCGCCCTCCTGAACCCCCAGGGCGGCGGGCACGAAAAAGGACATTGCGCGCAGGGCGCCGACGAGGCTGTCGATCACCGCCGCCGGGCCAGGATCCACAGGCCTGTGCATCAGCCAGAAGATCAGCCAGGTCTCCCCAGCGCCGAGAGCCCAGCAGACAAAATGCAGGAACGCGCCGTTGCGCAGCGCCGCTCTGCGTGAGGTCATGTCCCGGAAAGCTGCGGCCGTCTCGCGGCGCAGCCGCGCAAGCGATGGCCAGCGGTTGAGCAGCCGCGCTGTCGCTCGCGCCACCGCGCCGGCGGATTTCTGCTGAAGTATGGCGAGCAGGACGATTGCGCAAATGGCAATCGCCACCGCCCCGCTCAATTTCGCGAACTGAGGCTGCAGATACGCCAGCAGTCCAAGCCCGAGCAGGACGTACGGCACCTTGGCGACGAACTCCAGAATGAGATCGAGCAGGGTGGAGGTCCCCGCCCATTCCGGAGATGCGCCGGAAAGAACCAGCGCGCGTGCGCCGATGACATAGCCGCCCACCTGCGAGAAAGGCAGCGCTTCGCCGGAGGCGTCGCGAACGGCACGCGCCCATATGAAGCGCGCGAGCCCCGGGCGATCTCGCCCGCGGGCGATGGTCCACCAGGCTGTCCCAAGCAGCGCCACGACGGCGAGATGGGCGCAGGCGACAATCAGCAGACCCGTCACGCCCAGTGCGGAAAGGGCCTGGAGCAGCACGGGAATACCCGCGCGAACCACAAGCCACACCAGAATGGCCGCGCCGGCGAGGAAGGCGGCAACGGCGAGCGCCTTCATGCGGCGATCGGAATGCGGACGTTTTCGCCGGCGCACCAGAACGGCGCCTCGGCTGCCACGCCAAAATACTGAAGATAATCGTGGAACCAGCCGCGCAAGGCGCGCGGATCGATTCCGAACTCTTCGATTGTGTAGTGGTTCGAAGGCGCGGGAGTTTCGGCAAGATACCCGCGCATGCGCCCGCGCAAATCGCTATCCAGCTTCAGATCGAAATGGCGATACATGGTATCGATGGATGCCAGAGGATCCTTCGCAAAATCCACGTAGCGAAGATGAAAGATGCGTCCGCTGCGGTCCGCCTTTGCGGCGTCAAGCATCGTATCCGCCGCTTCCTTCAGGCGAGCCAGGGCCTGGACCCCAAGCTCGACCTTCTCAATGCCCCGTGCAAACGGCTGGCGCACCGCCTCGGTGAGCTTCGCGGCGGACGCGATCACCCGCAGCGGATCGCGGTGCACGAAAACGAGTCCGCAGTCGGGATACACGCTTTCGATGGCGTCCAGCGCGTGAATGTGATCGGGAGATTTCAGGACCCAGCGGCCGCCACCTCCCTGATGCTGGAGATGCTGAAGGAAGCGTTTGTGAAAGCGATAGGCAGGAAGATGGCCGTGCCCGTCGATCCATGCCTGGTAGGATGGCACGCGATAGGTCATTTCATAGCGCAGGCTCTGGAAAATCTGAGCGGTGATCTCGGTGCATTCCTGCGGCGAGTTGGCCGCCATCGGATGCATGGCCGCCATGTTGGGCGCGAGCCGCTGAAACAGACGGAGCTGCCGCTCGACAGTTTCACGCCGGTCGTCTTTCGTCCCTTCCGGATAGGGCGACATGGTTTGCCAGCAGCGCGGCGCGCGAAGCGCGGGATCGAGCGCCAGCAGAGCATGCAGTAGCGTGGTGCCGCTGCGCGGCAAGCCGGTGATGAAGATCGGGCGTTCAATCCGCTCCCGAAAAATTTCTGGCGCGCGCGCTTCCTCTGCTTCGAAGCGAAGGAGATTGGTGAGGCAGCGCAGCACGTCCCAGCGCGCGGCGTAGCGGCCGAACAGGTTAAGGTCCGCTTCGCGTTCGTAGCTGTCCAGAAGCCTGCGCAACGCCGGCACAAACGCGCGATCGCGGAACGCGGAAATCTGCATGCGCTTCAGGGCGCATTGCATCAGGTCATCGGTTTCCAGGTTTGCCCCCCCTACGCCCATGGCGGTGGCGGCACGGTCGGCCGCGCGCAACAGCCGGAGCGGAAGGGGAGGCATCATGCCCGGGAAATCCATGATGGCGGCAGCCTGCGGTTCCTGCCGTCCGATTCCAAGAAGAAAGTACGTGACAAAAGATTTGGTTGCGCTGTTCCGGTAAATTGGGTCTGCTTGAGCGGCTGGTGAAGCCGGGGGGCATCCGATGAGGACCATCGGGAAGGGCATCGCAATTGCGATTGGCGCGGTGGTGGCGCTTGGGTTGGCCGCCATCGCTTACATCTACCTTGCGTCGGAGCGAGTCATTGCGCACCGTTATCCCCTTCCGCCATCGGGGATCCACGCCTCTCGCGATCCAGCGGTCATTGCGCTTGGCAAGCATCTTGTGCGGCCATATGGCTGCGCCGATTGCCACCGCCCCAATCTGCAGGGCACCTACATCGCCGATTTCGGCATGCCGTCGCGCAATCTCACGCGGCTGGCGACGACATTCTCGGATGCCGATTTCGACCGCGCCATCCGAAAAGGCTTGCGGCCGGACGGCACGAGCGTCGCCGAGAGTATGCCATCGGATTCGTTTCAGTACATGCCGGATGACGACCTCACTGCCATCGTCTCATACATCCGCTCGCTAAAACCGGCCGGCGCGGATGTGCCGGCCCCGAGCTACGACCTGAAGACCAGGTGGGATGTTCTGCAGGGCACCAAGAAGGTCGTGCAAGCCTGGTTTCCGCTGCAGAAGCCGGCGCTCGATCTCGGGCCGCGTCATGCCCGGGCGCGCCAGATGGCCATGACGGCCTGCGGCGAATGCCATGGCACATCGCTGGAAGGGCAGGGCGGTCCGCCCCCATCGCCGCCCAACCTGACGATCGCCGCCTCGTATGCTCGTGCCGACTTCCTCAAGTTCATGCACACCGGCAAGGCGGCGGGGAACCGCGAACTGCCGATGATGTCCGCGGTGGCGCGCGTTCGCATCAGCCATTTGAGCGACGCGGAACTGAACGCGCTGTACGATTATCTCGCCGCCCGCGGCCGTAAGCTGACGGGCATGACAGCAGCGCCTTGACTTCTATTTTTCCGTAACTACAATCAGATGAAGATCGAATTCGATCCCGCCAAGAGCGAGCGGAACGCAAAGCGCGCGGCCTGCCCTTCGCGTTGATGGAGTATTTCGACTTAGACGGGCCTGGGTCGTTGTCGATAACCGGGAGGATTATGGCGAAGTCCGCTATCGCGCCGTCGGTCCTTTGAAAGGCGAGGTCATGGCAGTCGTGTTTACAATGCGCGGAGATGTGGTTCGGGTAATTCCCTTAGGCTTGCCAATCGCAAGGAACGTCAAAACTATGAAGAGGAAACATCGAAGCGCCGCTGAGATGCCTGATTTGGAAAACCCGGAGTGGACCAAGCGCGATTTTGCCGAGTCGAAGCGGACCTGGGAAATTCCTGAACTCATGCATCTTTCAAAGCGCAAGCCTGGCGAGCGCGGGCCGCAGAAGGCTCCCACCAAGCAGCAGGTGACGCTCAGGCTCGACCGCGATGTGCTGGAGCGCTTTCGCTCCACAGGCCCGGGCTGGCAAAGCCGCATCAACAAGGCCTTGCGCAAGGCGCGAGTAGGATAAGCTGGGAGCGGAGATTCGAGTCCGCCCATGCGCCAATATCTCGATCTGATGGAGCGTGTGCTCAAGACGGGCGTGGAGAAGCGCGACCGGACGGGCACGGGCACTCTTTCGATCTTTGGTCACCAGATGCGCTTCAATCTGGCGGACCGTTTTCCGCTTGTGACAACCAAGAAGCTCTTCACCAAGGCGATCGTCTATGAGTTGCTGTGGTTCCTCCGCGGCGACACCAATGTGCATTGGCTGCAGGAGCACGGTGTAAGAATCTGGGATGAATGGGCGGATGAGAATGGCGAACTGGGACCTGTCTACGGGCATCAGTGGCGCTCATGGCCGACTCCAAACGGTGGCACAATCGATCAGATTGCAAATCTGATTGCGGATATCTGCCGCAATTCCGACTCTCGCCGGCTGATCGTCACGGCGTGGAACCCGGCGGATGTGCCGAAAATGGCGCTGCCGCCGTGTCATTGCCTTTTCCAGTTCTATGTCGCGAACGGCCGGCTATCGTGCCAGCTCTATCAGCGCTCGGCCGATATTTTCCTGGGCGTGCCGTTCAACATCGCCTCCTATGCGCTGCTGACGATGATGGTTGCGCAAGTGACGGGCCTCGGGCCCGGTGAGTTCATCCACACATTTGGCGACGCGCATTTGTATTTGAATCATCTCGAGCAGGCGCGCGAGCAGCTTTCGCGCAAACCACACCCCTTGCCCACCATGCATATCAATCCGGAGGTGAAGGACATTTTCGGCTTCCGCTACGAGGATTTCCGGCTGGAGAATTATCAGGCGCACCCGCACATCAAGGCCGAAGTGGCGGTGTAAAAGAAAAGCCCCGGCGGTGTTCGCGCCGGGGTTTCTCTTCACGCTCCAGGGAGATCAATAGAACACGTCGTAGGCGACCTGCACCACCGCGCCCGTGTAGCGATCCACCAGCACCGCGTCGCTGCCTTCGCGGATCCACACGTACCCATACGGCGCAGCCTCAAGACCGTAGAGCCACGGGCTGAGGAGGAAGTACTCCGATGCCAGGAGCACGGTTGGGACCCGCTCGCCGAGCCGGAAGTGGCGGAAGACAAATCCGCGCGGCGCAACCCAGGTGCGGTTCACATGGTATCTGTGTGCCGGGCGAATGACCTTGCGCGTGACCCGCACATTGCCGTTCGGACGTTCGCGCACCGTGCGATTCACGACGGCGCCGTTCGGACGCTCGGTTACGGTCCGTCGCACGTCCGTGCCATTAGGCCGCTCGGTGACGGTGCGGCGCACGGTTTCGTGTCCCTTGTGCACCAAGACGCGCTTATCGACATCGTTGCGGTCTTGATTGCGGTTTTGCGCCACGGCCGGCGCGGCGATCAGCGCCAGGCCGAGGCCGAATGCCGGGATGAATGACCTGTTCATGGCAGCTCCATGTCCTTTGCTACAGGTTGGAAATGGGTATGCGGCGCGGGATGTTGCGCGGCATTTTTGGGGCAGATGTATCGGGATGTCGCGAGCCGCGGGATTGCGTCACGGCTCGCAACAGTTTCACGGCTTCGTGATCAGAAGAACAATCCGTATTCGACGCCGACGACCAGACCACCTGCCGGATCTACCAGCATGGCATCGGGACCGACACGCACCCAAATCAGGCCATCGATCGGTGCCCACAATCCATAGATCGCCCAATCGTTGATCCAGTAATCGCGGACAAACCATGCGCGCGGCAATCGTTCGCCGATCACCCAGCGATGCGCGTACCAGCCGTGCGGCCGGCGATACACGCCGGCATGAAACCGCCGCATGGCCCGCACGGACCGCCGTACCTTCGCGAACCGCTCGTTGCGGTGCGCTGTCGCCACGTGCGCCGCGCGATGCGTCGCCCGGTGGACCGCGTGACGGGTAGCACGGTGCGCTGTGTGACTGGTGGCGTGGTGAGTTGTGCGATGACTTGGATGCCGCGAAGCATGTCGCGCGGTCCGATTCGCCGCTCGGTGGGGGGCATGATGCATCGCCGGGCGATGGGCCGAAGAATGCGCCGTATGGCTCATGGCTCGGTGCGCCGCGGCTGGATGGCCTCCGCCGCCGCCACCGGGATGTCGGTCTGCGGCGAGCGCGGGCACGGCCGCCAACCCCGCTGCCACAGCCAAAACAAACAGTCTGTTCATGGATTCTCCTTTCCCGCTCCTCACAAAACCGTCATGTGATATGATCGTTCCAACTTCGGTGTTGTGCTGGCGCAAGGGAGCTTGGCAGAGGGCTCATGGAGATCGGAATTCGCCCGTCGCGGCCGGACGATGCGCCGCTGATCGGCGCCTTCATTCGCGAACTCGCGGAATACGAGCGGCTCTCGGGGGAATGCCAGGCCACGCCCGAAGCGGTGGCAGAATCGCTATTCGCGCCTGATCCGCGCGTCTTCTGCGACATTGCCGAATGGAATGGAGTGCCGGCAGGCTTCGCGCTGTGGTTCTACAGCTACTCTACCTTTCAGGCGAAGCACGGCATTTATCTGGAGGATTTGTTCGTGCGCCCGCAGTTTCGCGGCAAAGGTCTTGGCAAAGCGCTGATGCTGGAACTCGCCCGTCGCACCCTGCGGGAAGGCTGTGGCCGTTTCGAATGGTCGGTGCTCGACTGGAACGAACCCTCCATCGAATTTTACAAGTCGCTCGGCGCCAGGGCGATGAAGGACTGGACCGTGTTCCGCCTGGAAGGCGGGCCGCTCGAAAGGCTCGTCGGCGGGTGAACTCCATCGTTTCGCTTGTGATCGCGCGCGCGGCCAATGGGATGATCGGGGTCCAGGGCCGAATCCCATGGCGCATTCCCGAAGACATGAAGCATTTCAGGGCGGTGACGATGGGCAAGCCCTGCATCATGGGACGCAAGACATGGGACAGCCTGCCGAAGAAGCCGCTGCCCGGCCGCGCCAACATTGTGCTGACGCGCGATGACAGTTTCCGCGCCGAAGGCGCGGCGGTCGCGCACACCTTCGATGAAGCGTTGGCGTTGGCCGCCGGTGCCGACGAGATCGCTGTGATCGGCGGGGCCGATATTTACGTGGCCGCGTTGCCGTACGCGCACCGCATTTATCTGACGGAAGTGCACGCGGAATTCGACGGCGATGTCTCCATGCCGGCATTCGATTCGCTGGCGTGGAAAGAAGTACGACGCGCGGACCAGCCGCCGAGGGAGAATGCGCCGGCCTTCAGCTTCATTACCCTGGAACGCCGCTGACTCGATCTGCCAGCTGCGCTAGCCTGCTGAAACTGTCGGAGGGGGTATGAGTATGAGCATTCGTGAGATTGCGTCCGGATTGCGGTTTCCCGAAGGGCCGCTGGCGATGGACGACGGCTCCGTCGCTATCTGCGAGATCGCGGCAGGACGGCTAACCCGCGTGAAGCCGGACGGCAAAACGCAAACGCTGGCCAAACCCGGCGGCGGACCGAATGGGCTGGCGGTGGGTCCGGATGGCGCGCTTTATGTCTGCAACAACGGCGGCAGCTTCAGCTACGTGAAGCGGCAGGGCCTCACCATTCCGGGCCACGCGCCGGAAGATCACGCCGGCGGCGGCATCGAGCGGGTGGACATCTCAACCGGCAAGGTGGAGGTGCTGTATGACTCTTGCGATGGGCAGCGCCTGATCGGCCCGAACGACATTGTCTTCGATGCGCATGGCGGCTTCTGGTTCACCGATTACGGCCGCGGCACCAAATCCGGCCGCACCCACGGCGCGCTCTATTATGCAAAGGCGGATGGCTCCAGGATCACGCAGGTGCTGCGCGAATTGATCACGCCGAACGGCGTCGGCCTCTCGCCGGACGGCAACACAGTCTATTACGCAGAAACTTTCACCGGCCGCTTGTGGTCGCTGCCCATCGCCAAGCCGGGCAAGGCGGGAAAGGTGGAAGGCTTTACGCCGGGCAATTTCGTTGGCGCCTTTCCAGGCCTCGCCTATTTCGACTCGCTGGGTGTGCAGGCGGATGGCGCAGTCTGCGTCGCCACCATTCTTGCGGGCGGCATCACCACCTTCTGGCCCGGCACAACCGGCGTGAAACACACGCCGCTGCCCGACCCGCTGGTGACCAACATCTGCTGGGGCGGACGGAACATGAAAACCGCCTACATCACGCTCTCTGGCACCGGAAAGCTGATCGCGATGGACTGGCCCAAGCCCGGCCTGCGCCTGAACTACAACGCCTGACCGGAGCAGGGATTTTTAGTATTTCACGATCTAGGCGCGGATCGCGCGCCGGAGAATCCAACCGAAGCCCTGCCGCCTTGCCTCTTCTTCGATATGTTTTTTGAGAGCAATGGCGTGCGAGGTTTGTCCTGTCTTCCGAAGCACCCGGAACTCGGCGAGTTCCGCCTCCAGTGCCCAACCCGGCCACGACCGCTGGCGCGCGTCGGCGGCGATTGATTCCAGTTGAGAAATTGCCTCTCTGCTTCGGCCGGTTTCGCCGCGCAACTCATTCAAAGCAACATCCACTTGCAGGATTTCCTGCCGTTCGGTCATACCGCTTCGGAGTTCCGCTGCGCGCCTGACTGCGGCGTCGCGATCCACCATCTTTCCAAGCGCAGAATAGCACAGGGCCAACAAGCTGGCGGCAACCGCTTCGCCCGTTTTGAGGTCCGAACGCGCATATTCCTGTTTCGCTTTCTCGATGAGGCCTGCCGCTTTGGCCCATTCGCCTTCACCCATAGCGATCTGGCCTTGTGCAACATCGAGATTGCCCAGCAGCATCATCGGACGATTTGTGCGTTCACCGAGGTCACGAACGGTTCCCAGTTCCTTACCCGCTGCTGAAACCTCGCCGCGGTCGAGCGAAATCTGCGCGCATTCGAGATGCGCATCGGCGCCGCTGGCGCTATCGCCCATTCTGGCGTACTCGGACAGCGCCTCCGCGCAAACCACCTGCGCCTGCGCAAGTTCTCCCCTAAGCCGCAAGATGTCGGCCAACGAGAACAGGCTGAATCCGCGGTGGCTATGCGCACCGATGCTGGCGTCCAGCGCGGCGGCTTCACGAAATCCTGCTATTGTTTCCTCGCCGGCGCGCTCGTCGCTCTGCTCCACCGCGAGCGCCGCCAACGCCCAAGCCTGGCCTGCAATGTCGCCGGTTTCCCGGCGGAGGCGCAGGACATTGCGGGTCGCGGTTTCTGCACCGTCCTTGTCGCCGTCAAACCACAAGACGGTTCCAAGATCGGCGTAAGCCGCCGCCATTCCGTTTCGATCTCCGATTGCCTGAGATTCCGTCAGCGACTTCCGGTACTCCTCGCGCCCTCGTTGCGGCTGCGAATTCTCGAACAGAATACCCAGCAGGCGATGCGTCGCGGCTTCGCCGCGCGGATTGCCGATATGGCGATAATCAACCAGCGCCTGCCCGAGCGTGGCGTTTGCGGTTCGTGGATCGCTCTGCATGAGCGCCTCCCCGAGGGCGAGCTCAGCATCCGCCTTGAGGCCAGCTGCACCTCGCGCCGTGGCCAGTTCCAGCGCCCGCCGCGCATGCCCGGTCCGCGCTTTGGGGTCGCCTTGTGCCGCCGCGATGTCGGCGTCAGCCAGTTCCAGCCGAGGATCGCCGGCAACGGCGCGACCGAGACTGCGCAAGCTTTGGATGGTCTCGCCCGCTTCCTGGGCCTTTCCGGCGGAAAGGAGAACTTTCGCGAGGTCCAATTGCGTCTCGAAATCGTCCGGTTGAAGCGCGGCAGACTTCCGCAGCGCTACTGCTGCCTTCGCCCAGTCGGATTCTGCGCGGTAACTTTGCGCCTCGATCTTCAGGCGCATTGCTTGCGGAAGACTGGCGGCACGATCGGCGGCCTGTTTCGCGGCGGCTTGTGCCTTCTGATCGTAGCCGAGCTGCGACCATGCTTTCGCGAGGTAGACGTAAGATGGCGCATAGTCCGGCGCGTCCGCGACTGCCTGAAGCAGTTCATCCCGCGCCCGCGCCGCATCGTAGCGGTGCAGCGCGTCAAGCCCGAAGCCGATGTGCCGCATGACATCCGTGCTGGGCGGCCTGGCATTGGCGACAAGGCGCCGCTCCTCGAGGCTTTGCGGCGGGATATTCATGTCACGGCGCAGATCGGCGCTGGCCTTGCTTGCCAGTGACGGCAGATCGTCCGCGGAGCCCGTGTGAGTGAAGGTGGCGACGGTGGCGCCGCTCCGTGCATCCTGCAACGCCAGATCGAGCCGCACGGCAGAATCATTTTTGTCGGAGGCGAAATAGCCGCCGGTGACGACGTAGTCGACCGCCAACTGGCGTCGCAGTTCGGCGAGCGTACTCGGTGAAAACCCGCCTGCACCCCGCTCCGGAGGCCGTCCGCGCACCGCGTGGATCAATTCGGCGGGCAGGAGATGCAGCTGGCCGCCCTGCGCCATCTCGACGCCCAGCATTTCGGAAAAGGCGGTGCCGATCCACGCCTGTTTGCCGTCGCGCGAGAGATTGTCGAAGTCGAACACCGCAACGGCCGTTCCCGGCGCGCGGTGCGACCATGGAAATACCGGCTCGCGAGCGTTCCACAGCCACCCTACGGCCAGGGCGGCGATCACCAAAAACGAAGCGGTAGCCGCGCCCGCGCGAAACGCCCTGCGCCTTTGCCACGAAAAGTCCGTCGCTGCGTCCGGAAATGTCGTTACCCTAAATTGGTTTGGCTCCGCCCTCGGCTGAGCCAGCGTCAGCTCCGCTTCCCGGCAGACCGGTGCGAGGAATCGATAACCGAGTTTGGGCAGAGTCTCGATGAACCGACCGCCCTCGTCGCCTTCACCCAAAGCCTGCCGTAGCGTCCAGATGTGCTTGGTGAGGTTCGATTCGGCGACAAATCGGCCCGGCCAGATCGTGGCCATGATCTCGTCTTTCGACACCGCGTGCCCAGCGCGGCCCACCAGCAAATGCAGAATCTCGAACACCTTCGGCGTCAGCGGAATCGCTTCCCCAGCCTGAAGCAGCCGCCGTTCCTCCGGCTGCAATTCGAAATCGCCAAAGCGATAGACCGGATTTCCTTGCTCGATCATCGGCTTACCGCCCTCTGCCGCGCGGCAAGAAATTTCCCGGAAAATTACCAGATTTTCGGGAAGGACAAAATTGCCCCTCCGCCCAACTTCTCTGTCGCGGCGTGCGCTGGCGCGCCGAACGCACGGGGCGCTCGTGCCTCGGCGAACTGGAGGAGGCTTCAATGAGACTTGGATTGACGATTGCTGCGATCGCGTTGGTCCCCCTGCTTGGGACCCGCGGCTATGCGGCCGATCGCGACAGCATCGCCGCAGCGATTAAGGCGCAGGTGCGTGAAATGGTGACAGGCATCAATACGCAAAACGCCGCTCAGGCGACGAGATACGATGCGCCCAATGTTATCGTCATCCAGAGCGGCCAGCCGAACATGGTGGGAGCCGCGGCCGACCTCGCCGATTACAAGCGAGGCTTCGCGGCGGCCCCGAGTTGGCGCGTCAGTCTGGTTCAAGAGGCGGTGGACGTGCCGGTTTCAGGCGACATGGCGGTGTATCGCTCCGTCTATAACCAGGACTCCCTGCACGACAATGTGCCCTTCACCAGCAGGGTCAACTTCATTTCCGGCTGGAGCCGCCACGAGAACGGTACATGGATGATGGATTGGTACGCCGTCTCCGAAATGGAGAAATCGCATAAGAAATAGACACGCGTCCAGACACCTCAAAAATCGGGCGCGAGCTGCGCCAAATTCAATCGGTGGAGTGTTCGCCATGAAAACTGTTCTTCGCCATGGTGTTCTCGCTTGCCTGCTCTCGACGCCGGCGCTGGCGATGGACCCAGCCTGTCAGCCTCTGATTCAAAGTCAGAGGAGCATGGCGAACACTCCGGTACACATCTTCATGACCGAAACCCGGAGCTGGTCGAAGAACCTGTCGGGAGCGGCGGCCGGCCTGGGCATGGGCGGATCGAAAAGGTCGGAGGAAATTTCCACCGGCAACGCCGTCTATGTGCTGCATGACGGCAAATGGATCGACATGGGTGCAAGCTTCGCCGGAGCGCACGGCGACCCGCACGATCCCGAAATCAAGAAGGCGCAAGAGGGGAAGCGCTGCCACGCTCTGCCGGACGAGGACGTCGCCGGCCAGCCGGCCGCCGTCTACCGCGAGAACAATCCAGTACTCGGCATCGACACCAAAATCTGGATTTCGAAACGCACGCACCTGCCGCTCAAATCCGAGATTACAAACAAGGCCGGCGGCCCGGCGATGACGAGCGTCACCGTGTCGACCTACTATTATAACGACGTGCGGGCTCCGGCAGGCGCGATCTCGATGCAGCAGATGATAAGGGAGCGGCGGCACTGAATCTGGAAGCGCGCATTGCGGCATCGGATCGCACGAATCCGAAGATATCCAGGCGGCGCAGCATCACTCGATGACGATGCGGGGGGCGGGACGTTGTGGGGCGGCGATTTTCTCCGCCACCTGTTTGGCCAGAGAGAGGAACGCCTGCGCCTCTGCGCTCTGCGGCGCCAGCGCGACAATCGGCGTGCCGGCGTCCGAGGTCTCGCGAATGGCCGGCACCAGCGGAATTTCCCCCAGGAACGGCGCGTCCAGCTGCTCGGCGGTTTCGCGGGCGCCGCCGTGCCCGAAAATGTGCGAGGCGTGCCCACAATGCGGGCAGACGAACACGCTCATATTCTCCACGATGCCAAGCACCGGCACCTGCGTCTTGCGAAACATCTGTAGGCCCTTGCGCGCGTCGATCAGCGCGATGTCCTGCGGGGTGGAGACGATTACCGCGCCTTTGAGCGGCACGCGCTGCGCAATGGTGAGCTGCGCATCGCCGGTACCCGGCGGCATGTCGAGCACCAGCACGTCCAGCGGCGCCCAGGCGACATCGCTCATCATCTGCGTGAGCGCGCTCTGCACCATGGGGCCGCGCCACACCAGGGGTGAATCCTCGCCGACCAGGAATCCGATTGACATCGTTTTCAGCCCGAACTTCTCGATGGGCTGAAGCTTGTCGCCGTCACTCGTGGGCTTGCGGTTGATGCCAAGCAGCCGCGGCACCGAGGGGCCGTAGATATCGGCGTCCAACAATCCCACTTTCATGCCGAGCTGCGACAGCGCCAGCGCAAGGTTCACCGCCACGGTGGATTTGCCGACGCCGCCTTTGCCACTGGCGACCGCGATGACCGATTCGACGCCAGCGATGCCAAGGCGCTGCGGGGCGTGCCCGTGTGGCTGAGCATGCGGCGCTTGCGGCTGCGGTGCGTGCGCTTGCGGCCGTGACTCAGAATGCGCCGTCAGCACCGCCGTGACCGACAGCACACCCGGCACGCGGGCTACGGCGGCCTCGCAGGCCTGCCGCAGCGGTTCGGCGGAGCGCCCCCGCTCCGGCGCCACCTCGATGGCAAAGCCGACATTTCCTCCCTTGAGCACCAAGCCCTGCACCATCCCGGCATCGACCACGTTTTTGCCGGTAACGGGATCGGTCACGCCGCTCAGCGCCTTCAGCACATCCTCTTTGGTGACGGACATCGCTTCGTTTGCGCCTCTCTCCGGACAGCCTATATAACGCGCACGTTCTTCGAACCAAGGAATCGCTGGGGCGCTTCCGGAAAGCGGGTGTCGATGCCCTGGACCACGCCGTCGGGCGGTGACAATGACAATCGCGGGCCGTGGGGCCGCGCGCCGCAATCGGGCGGGGGCGGTGGCGGCGGGCGCAAGCCGCCCGATTTCGAAGACCTGCTGCGCCGCGGCCAGGATCGCCTGCGCCGCTGGCTGCCCGGCGGTGGCCGCGGCTTCACCACCGGAACGCTGGTCATCATTCTGCTCGCGATTGTCGTCGTTTGGCTGTTCTCCGGCATCTACGTGGTGGGGACGCGCGAGCAGGGCGTGGTGCTGCGCTTCGGCAGCTTCAGCGCACGCACCGGGCCAGGCATCAACTACCACCTGCCGTGGCCGATCGAGACGGTGGAGACCCCGGAAGTCACCAAGGAAAACCAGATCAACATCGGCTATGGCCAGGTGACCGACGCCAACGGCCAGACCTCGACTGAAGATATTCCCGAAGAAAGCCTAATGCTCACCGGCGACGAAAACATCGTCGACGTGAACTTCACCGTGTTCTGGGTGATCAAGGATGCCGGCGACTACCTGTTCCATGTCGATAATCCCGACCAGGCGATCAAGGCTGTGGCGGAAAGCGCCATGCGCGAAGTGGTGGGCGAGAACCGCATCGAACCGATCCTCACCCAGGATCGCGAGCCGGTGCAGGTTAAGGTTCGCGAACTGATGCAGAAGACGCTGGACGCCTATGGCGCAGGCGTCACCGTCACCCGCGTGCAGATGCAGAAGGTGGACCCGCCGCTCGAGGTCATTTCCGCCTATCGCGACGTGCAGGCGGCGCGCACCGATCAGGACCGCATGCGCAACGAGGCGGAAGCCTACGCCAACAAGATCATCCCGGAGGCGCGCGGGCAGGCCGCGCGGATCGTGCAGGAAGCGCAAGGCTACAAGCAGAAGGCGATCGCGGAGGCGAGCGGCGAGGCCAAGCAGTTCACCAGCGTCTACGAGGAATACCGCAAGGCGCCGGAAGTCACCCGCAAACGCATGTACCTTGAGACAATGTCGCGGCTGTTCGCGCCCATGAACAAGGTGATCGTGGACGAGAACGCCGCCAAGAACATCATCCCCTATCTGCCGCCGCAGGCTTTTGGCCGCGGCGGCAGTGCGCCATCCTCGTCGCAGGTTGCGCCCTCCGTCTCCGTGACGGAAGGAGGCGGGCAATGAGCCGCATCGGACTGCTCGGCGCCGGCGTTGCGGCGCTGGTTGCGCTGCTGATCGTGCTGTCCTGCTTCTACGAGGTGCATCAGACGGAGCAGGCGCTCCTGCTTCAGTTCAACGCGCCGCGCGAAATCGTCACCGAGCCGGGGCTGCATACCAAAATCCCCTGGGCGCAGAGCGTGGTGTTTCTCGACAAGCGGCTGCTCAACCTGGAAGCGCCTTCGGAAGAAGTGATCGCGCAGGACAAGAAACGGCTGGTGGTGGACGCCTTCGCGCGCTGGCGCATTCTCGATCCGCTGCGCTTCTATCAGTCCCTCTACGATCTCGATACCGCGCAGCTGCGGCTGACGCCGATTTTGAGCTCCAATGTGCGCCGCGTGCTGGGTTCGCAGAATTTCGCCGCCGTACTCTCCGCCCGGCGCGAAGAACTGATGCGCGACATTCGCGACAACATGAATCAGGAAGCGCGCAATTTCGGCATCAAGGTGGTGGACGTCCGCATTCGTCACGCCGACCTGCCGACGGAGAACAGCGAGGCCATCTACAACCGCAT
>DATIEM010000060.1:0-2370 GCA_035455725.1 Rhizomicrobium sp.
CCCGCCATGCGCTATGCTGTGGCCGTTGAGCATCTCCGGCGTCACCACCATGGCGATGCGGGCATAGCCTTCCCGCACCTCCTCGATTTGCACGCCCCACGCCGGCCCGGTGTCTTCGCGCGACAGCAGATGCTCCGCCACGCGCCGCGCCAGCGCATCGTCGGTTTGCGGAGCATCGGCCATGTGAATAGCCTAGCCTTCATATCAGAGGGCGCAAAGCGATGGCATACGAAACCATTCTGTTCGAGGTGGCGAACGGCGCCGCGCGGCTGACGCTCAACCGGCCGGACCGCCTCAACAGCTTCACGGTGCAGATGCACGGCGAGGTGGCCGAGGCGCTGACGCAGGCGGAGCAGGATGACAGCGTGCGCGCGCTGCTGATCACCGGCGCGGGCCGCGGCTTCTGCGCCGGGCAGGATCTGGCGGACCGCGCCGTGGCGCCGGGCGGCGAAGGTGTCGATCTCGGCGAGTCGCTGGAGAACCGCTACAACCCGCTGATCCGCCGGCTGGTGAATCTGCCCAAGCCGGTGGTGTGCGCGGTGAACGGCGTGGCGGCCGGCGCCGGCGCCAACATCGCCTTTGCGGCGGATGTTGTCTTCGCCGCCAAGAGCACCAAGTTCATCCAGTCCTTCGCCAACATCGGGCTGGTGCCGGATTCCGGCGGCACCTGGATTTTGCCGCGGCTGGTGGGGCAGGCGCGCGCCATGGGTCTGGCGCTTACCGGTCAGCCGATCACAGCCGAGCAGGCGGAAAATTGGGGCCTGATCTGGCGCGCGGTGGATGATGCTAGCCTGATGAATGAAGCGAACGCGCTGGTGGAACAGTTCGCCCGTGGGCCGACGAAAGGGTATGCCGCGATCAAGCGCGCCATCCGGCGCGGCTGGTCCGCTTCTCTCGATGAGCAGCTCGATCACGAGCGCGACAACCAGCGTGAACTCGGGCGCTCCGCCGACTACCGCGAAGGCGTCGCCGCCTTCAGCGAAAAACGCAAACCGAATTTTACGGGCAGGTAGCCTTGGTTTTCTGATTAGATTGGGAGTGAACCATGAGCGGAAGGAGACGGGATTGGGACAAAGCCAAATGGGATTCCATCAAGAACAACCTAGTTCCTACCGGAGAGGACATTTGCCACTCAGAGGAAGCGGAGTTGCAGGCTGCCCATGAAGCCAAAAAGGGCATCTATCCGCAGCCCGAACCAGATACCCAGCGGGAAGATGAAACCTTGGATTTGCCGACGCGAGAAGACCGGCTAAATCTCGTGGCTAGCATTAACAGGCAGGTAAAGCTCCGAGAACAACGCCGCAAGCTAAAGGAGCGGGATTTTCAAAGCTTCGCAAATTTGCGGAGCAAACCTACCGGACCTAGGGGCCGGTCGAAGTAGCCACTTCCTTAAAGGACGCCGCACATGAAGCCATTGAGGTTGATGAGCTATGCGGAAGGGCGATGGCTCGAACCGTTGGGTGCGCTGAGCGAGATCGTCTCCGCTGTAACGGACGAGCCCGTTGCGCAGGTGGGGAGTGGCGCGCACGATTTCGCAGGCATGCTGCACTACGCGCGCACCGTCGGCGGGCCGGCGCTGCGGGCGCTCACCTTCCACCAGCGCGCACGCATGCTGAAGGCGCTGGCCGAAGCCATCATGGCGCGCAAGGAGGAGCTGTACGAGCTCTCCTATGAAACCGGCGCCACGCGCGCCGACGGGTGGATCGACATCGAAGGCGGCGCCGGCACCCTGTTCGCCTATTCCTCCAAAGGCCGCCGCGAATTGCCGAACGACACCATCCTGATCGACGGCGCCGTGGAGGGCCTCTCGAAGCGCGGCAGCTTCGTGGGGCAGCATGTGCTGACGCCGCTGCAAGGCTGCGCGGTCCACATCAACGCCTTCAATTTTCCGGTGTGGGGGATGCTGGAGAAGCTCGCGCCGACCTTGCTCGCCGGCGTGCCCGCCATCGTGAAACCGGCGACCGCTTCCGCCTATGTCGCGGAAGCCGCGTTCCGCATATTGATCGAAGCGAATGTGCTGCCGGATGGCGCTGTGCAGCTGATCGTCGGGCCGACCGGCGACCTGTTCGACCATCTCTCCGGACAGGATGTCGTTTCCTTCACCGGCTCTGCGGAGACAGCGCAGAAACTGCAGCGCCATCCGGTCATCGCGCGCGAAGCGGTGCGCTTCATCGCCGAGCGCGACTCGCTGAACGCCGCGGTGCTCGGACCGGACGCCACGCCGGAGCGGCCGGAATTCGAGCTGTTCGTGAAGGAAGTGGTGCGCGAGATGACGGCGAAAGCCGGTCAGAAATGCACTGCCATCCGCCGCGCGCTGGTGCCGGCGGATTTGATCGATGCGGCGGAGTCCGCGCTGAAGGAGCGGCTGGA
>DATIEM010000061.1:0-17976 GCA_035455725.1 Rhizomicrobium sp.
GTTTCAGCTGCTGAGCAGACTGGAAGGTATCATTCCGGCGCTGGAGCCCTCGCATGCGCTGGCCCATGTCATCCGCGTGGCGCCGAAAATGGCGCGAGACCAGATCATTGTGGTCACGCTTTCTGGGCGCGGCGACAAGGACGTGTTCACGGCAGCGAACGCGCTCGGCGCGTCCCTGTGAGCCGCATTGCGCAGCGGTTCGCCGAATTGCAGCGCGCCGGCCGCGCCGCGTTTATTCCGTTCATTACCGCAGGCGATCCCGATGCGAAAGCATCGTTCGCGATTCTGGAGCGGCTTCCCGCTGCCGGCGCCGACCTGATCGAACTGGGCGTGCCCTTCTCGGATCCGATGGCAGACGGCCCCGCCATTCAGGCATCGTCCGTGCGCGCGCTCAATCGTGGCATGACAGTCGAGGGCGTGTTGGATCTGGTGCGACGGTTTCGGGAAAAAGATCGGAGCACTCCAATTATCCTGATGGGCTACTTCAACCCGATCCTTTCGTATGGCATCGAGGCGTTTGTAAGTGACGCGGCGGGGGCCGGCGTGGACGGACTGATCACGGTCGATCTTCCGCCCGAGGAAGACGAGGTGCTGCGTCTTCCGGCGGCTGGGAAAGGGCTGGATATCATCCGGCTTGCCACGCCGACCACCGACGACAGCCGGCTGCGTGTCGTCCTGAATGGTGCCAGCGGTTTTCTGTACTATGTGTCCATCGCCGGCGTCACCGGCACCAAAACCTATACAGAAGGAGAGGTGCGCTCCGCGGTGGAACGCTTGAAGAAGCAGAGCCGCATCCCATGTGCAGTCGGGTTCGGCATCAAAACGCCGGAGCAGGCCCGCGCGGTGGCCGGCTTTGCGGATGGTGTGGTTGTGGGATCGGCCATCGTGAGCCGCATCGCCGAAAACATAAACAATGGGAAACCGGTTCCGGATATGGTGGAAGAGGTTACCCGTTTCTGTCGGGAGCTCGCGGATGCGGTCCACTCCGGCCGCGCCACCGTCGCAGGATAGATCATGAACTGGATCACCAATTTCGTACGGCCACGCATCAAAAGCCTGATGGCGGGCCGCAGCGCCACGCCGGAGAATTTGTGGCGCAAATGTCCGGGCTGCGGCGAGATGATTTTCCACCGCGATCTCGAAGCGGCAGAGAACGTCTGCCCGAAATGCTCGCACCATCTGCGCATCGGGGCCGGAAAACGCTTTGCCTCGATCTTTGACGCCGGCGCTTACGAAGAGCTGCCGCTGCCGGACGTGTCGCAGGATCCGCTGCGCTTTCGCGACGAGCGGCGCTACCCCGACCGCCTGAAGGATGCGCGCGGCAAGACCGGCCGCAAGGAAGCGTTCGCTGCGGCGCGAGGCACGCTGGATGGGATACCAATCGTGGTCGCCGTGCAGCCCTTCGATTTCATGGGCGGATCGCTGGGCATGGCAGTGGGCGAGGGGTTCGTGCAGGCCGCCGAAGCGGCGGTGAGGGAGAAGCGCCCGTTCATCCTGTTCGTGGCGTCGGGCGGCGCGCGCATGCAGGAGGGCATTCTGTCGCTCATGCAGATGCCGCGGGCGACCATCGCTGTCGACATGCTGCACGAGGCCGGTTTGCCGTATCTGGTGGTGCTTACCGATCCCACCACCGGCGGCGTCAGCGCCTCCTACGCCATGCTGGGGGATGTGCACATCGCCGAGCCGGGAGCATTGATCGGCTTCACCGGCAGGCGCGTCATCGAGCAGACCATCCGCGAGCGGCTGCCCGATGGATTTCAGCGCGCCGAATATCTGCGCGAACATGGCATGGTCGATATGGTCGTTCATCGCCACCAGATGCGCGAAACGTTGTCGCGCCTGGTGCGCCTGCTGACCAATAAACCACGATCCATGATCGAGCCCATCTCATCGCCGGTAACCGACGCAGTTCACACTGTTTCCGAAATGCCATGAGTGTTGCCGCCCGAAGCGACGCCATCCTCGAACGTCTGCTTGAACTCCATCCCAAGCGGATCGATCTGGTGCTGGACCGCATCGAACGGTTGCTCGCCAATCTAGGCCATCCGGAAGAGAGGCTTCCGCCTGTCATTCACGTGGCTGGCACCAACGGCAAGGGATCCACCTGCGCCTTCGCGCGGGCCATGCTGGAAGCGCAGGGCTTGCGCGTGCACGTTTATACCTCTCCGCATCTGGTGCATTTTCACGAGCGCATCCGCCTTGCCGGGTCCCTGATTTCGGAGGAGGAACTGAGCGACGCTCTGGAAGAGTGCGAGGTCGCGAACGACGGCGCCCCCATTACGTTCTTCGAGATCACAACCGCCGCGGCGTTGCTCGCCTTTTCACGCCATCCTGCCGATGCCCTGGTTCTGGAAGTGGGTTTGGGCGGCAGACTCGATGCCACGAACGTCATCCGCCGTCCCGCCGTCACGGCGATTACACCGGTTGGTCTGGATCACCAGGAATTCCTGGGAGGCGATCTCGCCGGTATCGCCGCGGAGAAGGCCGGTATCGTCAAACGCGGGGTTCCGGTGATTGTCGGCCCGCAGGAGGATCGCGCCCGCGATGTGATCGAGCGCACGGCGGATTCCCTTTCGGCGCCCCTCTATGCCTTTGGACAGGACTGGTTCGTGCATGCCGAACGCGACCGCCTCGTCTATCAGGACGAACACGGGCTGCTGGATTTGCGGCTGCCGAAATTGCGGGGGCCACATCAGATCGAAAATGCAGGCGGGGCGATCGCAGCCCTGCGCCATTCGCGCCGCAACTGGGCGCGCGAAGCGGGAATCGAACGCGGCCTGCGCGAGGCGCAATGGCCGGCGCGCTTGCAGCGGCTCACCCAGGGGCCATTGCTGGCGCTTGCACCTGAAGGAGCCGAAGTTTGGCTCGACGGCGGTCACAATCCGCATGCCGCGCATGCCATTGCGCAGGCGCTCGCCGATTTCGAGGAGAAGTCCGAGAAGCCGCTCTATCTGATCTGCGGCATGCTGAAGACGAAAGACGCCGATGGATTCTTTGCGCCGTTTCGCGGGCTAGCGCGGCACGCCACGACCATTTGCATTCCGGGAGAAGCGGCGAGCCGTGGCGCCGGTGACCTGTATGATGCGGCGCGCCGCGCTGGGCTTGATGCGAGCCCCGCCGACGACGTCGAAGACGCGATGATGCAGGTTGCGGGCTGGGCGGAAGGGCGGCCGGGCGAGGGGCCGCCGCGCATCCTGATCTGCGGCTCGCTTTATCTCGCCGGGCGGGTGCTGGCGGAAAATTCATGAAGTCGGCAGAGCCGTCTGAGGGTTGACCCGCCGCGGCCTTCCCGCCACATACCGCGCTTTCCCGAAGGATTTTGAGCCTTGTCGACCGGCAATCCCTATCGCTCGCGCAATGCCGATGGCGTGATGGACACCTGCGGCAGCCTGCGGGCTGCGGACGTGGGGCGGGTCGTGACCGTTTCCGGCTGGGTGAACCGCCGGCGGGATCACGGCGGGCTTGTGTTCCTGGATCTGCGCGATCACTACGGCATCACGCAGGCCGTGGTGGAACCGGATTCGCCGGCCTTCGCGGAAGCCGACAAGTGCCGCTCCGAATGGGTGGTGAGCGTAAGCGGGCCTGTGGTGGCGCGCACGCCGGAGACCATCAATCCGGAGATGCCAACCGGTGAAATAGAAATCCGGATTCAATCGATTGCGGTGCAGTCCGTGGCGCAGGAGCTGCCGCTGCCGGTGTTCACCGACATCGAATATCCGGAAGAGACCCGACTGAAGTACCGCTTCCTCGATCTGCGCCGCGAGCGGCTGCACCGCAACATCACGCTTCGCTCGCAGGTGATCTCGTCCATCCGCCGGCGGATGATCGAGCAGGGCTTCACGGAGTTCCAGACGCCGATTTTGACGGCCTCTTCGCCGGAAGGCGCGCGCGATTTTTTGGTTCCCTCGCGCCTGCATCCCGGAAAATTCTACGCGCTGCCGCAGGCGCCGCAGCAGTTCAAACAGCTGATCATGGTGGCGGGCTTCGATCGCTACTTCCAGATCGCGCCGTGCTTCCGCGACGAGGACGCGCGCGCCGACCGCTCGCCGGGAGAATTCTACCAGCTCGATCTGGAGATGAGCTTCGTCACGCAGGAGGATGTATTTGCAGCGGTCGAGCCGGTGCTGCACGGCACCTTCGAGGAATTCTCCAACGGCCGCGCCGTTTCGCCCATGCCCTTCCAGCGCATTGCTTACGACGAGGCGATGCTGAAGTACGGCAGCGACAAGCCGGATTTGCGCAACCCCATTGTCATCGCCGATGTGTCGGACGTCTTCGCGCGCGACGATGTGGAGTTCAATGCGTTCAAGAATTCGGTGGTGCGGGCGATTCCGGCACCGGGCGCGGGATCGCAGCCGCGCTCGTGGTTCGACCGCATGATCGATTGGGCGCGCAACGAAATGGGCGCTAGAGGCTTGGGCTACATTGTCTTTGAAGAGGAGGCCGGGAACCTCGCCGCCAAAGGCACGATCGCGAAGTTCATTCCGGCGGCGGCGCTTGCTGAGCTTGCGGCGAGAAGCAAAGCGAAAGCGGGGCACGCACTGTTCTTCTCGGCCGATGCCAGAACGGACCGGGCGGCGGCGCTGGCGGGACAGGTGCGGACACGGTTGGGCCGCGACCTCAACCTGATCGATCAGAACCGCTTCGAATTCTGCTGGATCGTCGATTTCCCGATCTACGAGTGGAACGAGGAGGAGAAGAAAATCGACTTTTCCCACAACCCGTTTTCCATGCCGAATTTCGATCGCGCCAAGTTCCTCGCGCTCGATAAGGGCGACCGGGAGACCATCCTCGGTATCAAGGCTTTCCAGTACGACATCGTGTGCAACGGCGTGGAGCTGTCCTCCGGCGCCATCCGCAACCACGATCCCGATGTGATGCTGAAGGCGTTCGAGATCGCGGGCTATCCGCGCGAGGTCACGGAAGAAAAGTTCGGCGGCATGCTGAACGCCTTCCGCTACGGCGCGCCTCCGCATGGCGGCACTGCGCCCGGCATCGACCGCATCGTGATGCTCATCGCGGGCGAGGAGAATTTGCGCGAGGTCACCATGTTCCCTATGAACCAGAAGGCGGAAGATTTGATGATGGGCGCGCCGTCGGAGGTCTCCCCCCGCCAGCTCCGCGAACTCCACATCCGCACGGTCAAGCCGGGGTAGCACGATCCTCATCTCTTATCGGTATTGCGCAACACGAATTATCGTCCTACATTAATCCCGATGGAGCTTGAATGGGACGAGGCCAAGCGGCGCGACAACCTCGCCAAGCATGACCTCGATTTTACCGACGTTCCGAAGCTCGATTGGGACAATGCGACGGTTTTGGAGGATAGACGTTTTCCCTATCCAGAACCGCGCTTCTGGGCCTTCGCAAGGTGGCGCGGGAGACTTCACATGGTTGCGTTCTGTTTGCGCGGCAACAAGGTACGGATCATCAGCTTCCGGAAGGCGAATGCGAAGGAGGTGAAGCGGTATGGCGGCTAAAGCAAAGGCGAGGAGGGCCGATCTCGACGAAATCCCGGAAATGACTCCGGCTGATTTCGCGCGGGCACGGCGTATGCGTGACGTCATGCCGGATGTCGTGGCTGCCATGAAGCGCGGCCGCCCGAAATCTGCCACGCCGAAAGAGCGGGTGTCGCTGCGGCTCGATCCGAAAATTTTGGCTGCGTACAAGGCGACCGGCCCAGGCTGGCAGCGCCGCATCGCGGAAGCGCTCGCGCATGCTGCCTCCGAGTTGAAAACGGCGCGAACAAAGAAAAGAGCTGCTTAGGCCCGCGCTAGTTCAGCTTTGAGCCGAGGTCCTGGATGCTGTTCTGCACGAGAGCGCGGGATTTGGATTCGTCCAGGTGCGCGGCGATGATGCGCTCGGCGGCTGCGGCAGCGGCATTGGCGGCGGCTTCGCGGATTTCCAGCATGGCACGCGCCTCGGCTTGCGCGATCTGCTGCTCGGCCAGTTTGGCGCGGCGCTCCATTTGCGCCTGAAGCTGCGCGCGCGCTTCGACTGCGTAGCGCTCGGCTTCCTCCTTGGTCTCGCGCAGGATGTGCTCGGCTTCGGATTTCGCCGCGCTCGCCTTCTGCCGGTAATCCAGCAACACAGCTTCCGCCTCTTTGCGGATCTGGCTCGCCTGTTCCAGCTCGCGCGCAATGGCCTCGGCGCGGCGGTCCAGAGCGGCCGCCAGAAACGCAGGCACCCGGCGCCAGAGGAAGAAGGCGATGACGATGACGAGGCCGAGGCCTTCCCAAAAATCCGGCTCTTTCAGAATGTGTTTGATGAGGTCCATCGCGCTTACGCCTTCAGCACGTCGCGAACGGCGGCGGTCGCTTCCGCCCGGCTGACGGTTTCGCCGGTGAGCCTGGTCACGATGTCCCCAACCGCTTCTTCGGCCGCCTGCGACACGTGCCAGCGGGCCTGGCGCTGCAGCGCGGCGATACGGTCCTGCGCTTCGGTGGTCTTGCGCTGGGTTTCCGTGTCGGCAGACTGCTTGGCGCGCTCGAACTCCTGCTGCATCTGCGCGCGCGTCTGCTCGGAGGCGGCGCGCGCCCGCTCGCGGGCTTCCAGAATAGGCGCCTGATAGGCGGCCGCGGCATGCTCCGCCTGCTTGCGGCTCTCTTCCGCCTTGGCGAGCTCCGTCTGAATCCGGCCTTTGCGTTCAGCAATAACGCCGCCGATCTTCGGCACCGCCACCCGCCACATCACGACGAGCAGGAAGACGAAGCAAACCGTCAGCCAGAAAATCTGGCTCGGATAGGTTGAGACTTCGAACGGCGGGAAGCCGCCGCTCTTGTGCTCGGCGATGGTGCCGGTAGTGCTGGTTTCAGGCGCGGCCATTCAAGCCCTCAGGTGAAGAGCAGGATGAGCGCGATGAGCAGGCCGAACAGGCCCTGCAGCTCGCAAAGCGCGTAGCCGATGTACAGGTTGGTGAACTGCGTGGAAGCTGCGCCCGGATTGCGCAGCGCGCCCGAGATGTAGTTGCCGAACACCACGCCGATGCCGATACCGGAACCGACGAAGGCGATCGTCGCAAGGCCCGCGCCGATCTGTTTTGCCGCCGTAACGTCCATGGATGAAATCCCTCTTAGTGGTTGTCGTGGAGATGGAGTGCTTCGGAAAGGTAGATGCAGGAGAGGATGGCGAACACGTAGGCCTGAAGAAACGCCACCAGGAATTCAAGCGCGGTCAGGCCGACAATCAGGGCCTCCGGCGCTGCGGCCAACACGGTGTAAGCGCCGCCGGCTGCGCCCAGCGAGATCACGAAGCCCGCCATGACCTTCAGCATGGTGTGGCCCGCCAGCATATTGGCGAAGAGGCGCATGGAGAGGCTGATCGGGCGGGCGCAGAAGGAGATGAACTCCAGCAGCACCATCGGAATCATGATGACGACGGGCGCCTTGATGACGAACAGCTTCAGAAAGCCGAACCCGTGCTTCAGAAAACCCGTGACGATGGCCGTGAGGATAACCACCGCCGTCAGGAAGAAGGTGATGGCGATCTGGCTGGTAACCGTGAAGGCGATCGGCAGCAGGCCAAAGCCGTTGCAGAACAGGATGAACATGAAGATCGTGAAGATCAACGGGAAGAACCGGAACCCTGCCGGTCCCGATGTCATGTCAATCATGCCGCCGACGAATTCGTAGGACAGCTCCGCCAGCGACTGCGCGCGCGTGGGGACCACGCGGCCCTTGTTGACCGACAGGATCAGGAACATCGACAGCGACACAACCACAACCAGCATCCAGAGGGCCTGGTTGGTGAAGTAGATGGGGTAATGACCGATGTGGAACAGCGGATGCTGCGCCCACGACACCGGCCTCACCTCGAACTGTTCCATGGGATTGAGCGCCATGGACCTATTGCTCCTTCTCGTCCTCAGCCTCGGCGGCGCGCGCGGCGGCGGCGGTTCGCTCGGTAATTTCTTTGGAGGCGCGGTTCACGTTGACAATGCCCGCACCGGCCCCTGCGATGAAGAACACAACCGTCAAGATCGGCAGCGTTCCGAACACTTTGTCCAACCCGAGCCCGATCGCCCCTCCCACGATCACGGTCGAAAGCAGCTCCGTCGCAAAACGAATCGCGACTTCGCCGGAGGTCGGCGCCTTGGGCTGCTGCTTCGGCAACTCTTGCCGCCGCAGCGCCTCGATCCGATCGCCCAGCGCGCGCAGGTCTTCCGGTTCGGGAGCGTGTTCGCTCATGGCATCCCGGTTAGATTGCGTGCGAGAATCGGCGCTTCGAAAGCGCGCGGACCATACGGGCGGGCCCGCCTCCCGTCAAGAATCTGAACGTGGCGTTAAGATGCTGATTTTGTTGACGAAAAGGTACCGCGGCGAAATGCGCGCGCAAGATTCTGTCTTTGAGCTGCAAGGGCCGGGCGAGGGAGTCTCTCCACCTCATTTCTGGCACTTGGGGCAATAGAATGTGGAGCGGCCGGCCTGGACGACCCGCTTCACCGTACCGCCACAGCCCTTGGCGCATTGCTTTCCCGCGCGGTCGTAGACCGCGAAACGGTGCTGGAAATTGCCAAGTTCGCCATCCACCCGCTTGTGATCGCGCAAGGAAGAGCCGCCCGCCGCTATGGCATCGCGGAGCACCGCCTTGATCGCCGCGACCAGCGGCGGAACAGCTTTCGCGGAAATGCTCTTCGCCAGCCGCTTCGGTGAGATACGGGCGCGGAAGAGTGCTTCGCAGACATAGATGTTGCCGAGTCCTGCAATCACCCGCTGATCCAGCAGGGCCGACTTGATCGGCGTCTTTTTGCCGGCGAGCACGCGTGTGAGATACGCGGCGTCGAATTCATCCGACAACGGTTCGACGCCGAGCCCAGCGAACAGGGGATTGTCTTCCAGACGATGCGTTTCGATCAGCGTCATCAGCCCGAAGCGGCGGTGATCCGTAAAGACGATGCGGGCCGGTGCATCGGTTTCGAACACGACATGGTCGTGCTTGCCGTTTCCGGCAGCGGCAGGCGCCGTGTCGTAGATATATTGGCCGACCTTGCGGGCACGGCCCTCGGCATAGACACTCATCCGTCCGCTCATGCCGAGATGGATGACAAGGGTTTCGCCATCGTCGAGGTCGGCCAGCAGATACTTCGCCCGACGCCAAAGCCTCTTCACCCGCCGCCCTGTCAGGCGCCTGGCGAAATCCTTGGGAAAGGGAACGCGCAAATCGTCCCGCCGGGTTTCGGCATGCACGATGCGATGCTTTTCCAGCACGGGCTGTAGCCCCATGCGTACGGTCTCGACTTCGGGTAGTTCAGGCATGGCCGCAATACTGTATGTTCTAAGGCGATGAGCAATGCCCCCGATTCCACGGCGCCGTTTGGCTTCCGCGACGTGCCCGAATCCGAAAAGGAAGGGCTGGTGCGCGAGGTCTTCTCGTCGGTAGCCCGGCGCTACGACCTGATGAACGATCTGATGAGCGGCGGTGTCCATCGCTTCTGGAAGGACACGATGGTCGAATGGCTAAACCCACAGCCCGGCTGGCGCGTGCTGGATGTGGCCGGCGGTACCGGCGACATCGCCTTCCGGATCTCGGATGCAGTGCGGCGGCGCGGCGGCGCGGCAAAGATCGCGGTTTACGATATCAATGCGGAAATGCTCGGCGAGGGCAGGCGTCGCGCGCAGGAGAGAGGCGAGGGGAATATCGAATGGATTGTGGGCGATGCGGAGGCGCTACCATTTGCGACCGCCAGCGCGGATGCTTTCACCATCGCTTTCGGCATCCGAAACGTGACGCATATCGAGCGGGTGCTTGCCGAAGCGCGCCGGGTGCTGAAGCCAGGCGGCCGATTTCTCTGCCTGGAATTCTCCCGTTGCGAAGCGCCCGGGCTGGATGCGTTGTACGACCGCTTTTCGTTTTCCGTGTTGCCGCGGCTGGGCGAGTGGGTCGCCAAGGACGGCGAAGCCTATCGTTATCTGGCGGAAAGCATTCGCCGGTTTCCGCCGCAAGCCGCATTCGCCAAGATGATCGAGAAGGCGGGGCTTGGCCGCGTCAAGGTTCGGACCATGACCGGCGGCATCGCGGCGCTGCATTCGGCATGGAAAATCTAGGCAGATGCTCCGCACCCTGAGCAACATCCGCCGCCTGCTGCATGCCGCGCGTGTGCTCGCGAGGCATGACGCGCTGGTGCCGCGCGAATACCTCGCCGGCATGCCGGTCTCGGTGCGCGTGATGCGGCGCATTCTCGGCACGCGAGACGCACCGGATACCGAAGCCGTGGCGGCCGGCGTGCGGCTTGCCCGCGCGCTGGAGAGTCTCGGGCCCGCCTACATCAAGTTGGGACAGGTGCTGGCAACGCGTCCCGATCTCGTGGGAGATGACGTGGCGCTGGCGCTGGAGAGCCTGCAGGACCGGCTGCCGCCGTTCCCGACGAAACTCGCCAGACAGCAGGTGGAGCTGGCGCTCGCCAAGCCGATCCGCGACGTGTTCACAAACTTCAGTGACGCCGTGGCGGCAGCCTCTATTGCGCAAGTGCACGAGGCGAGCACGGCCGGTGAGCCATCTCGGCGCGTGGCGGTGAAAATCCTTCGCCCGAACGTGGAGCAGCAATTCGCGGAAGACCTTTCCGCCTTTGGCTTTGCAGCGCGGCTGGCTGAGCGCTTCTTCCGGGAGGCGCGTCGGCTGCGCGTGGTCACGGTGATCGACCGGCTCACTGCCTCGGTGGCGATGGAGCTCGATCTGCGCATGGAAGCGGCAGCGGCCGCCGAGCTGCGCGACAACACAAAGGACGATGCCGATTTCCGGGTACCGGAGGTTGACTGGGATCGCACCGGACAGCGCGTGATGACCGCGGAATGGATCGACGGCATCTCAGTCCGCGATCCAGGCGCGCTGGCGAGGGCGGGGCACGATCCGCGGCGTATCGCGGTGGTGGTGATTCGCAGTTTTCTCACGCAGGCGCTGCGCGATGGTTTCTTTCACGCCGACATGCATCAGGGAAACCTGTTTGTGGATGCGGACGGGCGGCTGGTGGCCGTGGACTTCGGCATCATGGGCCGGCTCTCGCCCGACATGCGGCGCTTCCTCGCCGAAACCCTGCATGGCTTCCTCAATCGCGACTACATGCGCGTGGCGCAGGTGCATTATGATTTCGGCTTCGTGCCGCGCGCCCATCCCATCGCTACGTTTGCACAGGCATTGCGCGCCATCGGCGAACCGATCTTCGGCCGCACCGCCCGCGATCTTTCGATGGGCCGCCTGCTGCAGCAGCTGTTCGAAACCACCCGCCGCTTCGACATGCCGACGCAGCCGCAGCTTCTGCTGCTGCAGAAAACCATGATGGTGGCGGAAGGGGTGGCGCGCGGTCTCGATCCGGAATTCGACATCTGGGCGGCGTCGCGCCCGGTGGTGGAACGCTGGATGGTGCAGAGCGTGGGGCCGGAGGCGCGGCTGCGCGACGCCGCGGAAGGACTCGAAGCCTTGTCCAAAGCGGCGCAGCATCTGCCCCGGCTGCTGCGCGACGCCGAAGCGGTGTCACAGATGCTTTCGGAAGGTGGCCTGCGCCTGCACCCGGACACCATGCGGCATTTCGCGGAGGTTCAGATCCGGCGCGCCAAGCACATCCGCGTCGCCATCTGGATCGCCACGGCTTCGGTTATCGTGCTGGCGCTCGTCCTGCTGCTTTATCGCTAGGCGGAACTCTCGTTCTCGCTCCACAGCCATGCCGCGCCGCGCACGCCGCTGGAGTCGCCGTGGCGATTGCGCACGATCACCGTCTCGCCTTCGGGATTGAAGCCGTGGCGCTCCACGCGTTTCGGCAAATCGCTGTAGAACGCTTCGATGTTCGACAACCCGCCCCCCATCACGATGGCATGCGGATCGAGCACGTTGACGAGGGTGGCGATGGCGCGCGCGAAGCGCTCGAGATAGGCGTCCATCGTTTGCGCCGCGGCCGCGTCGCCAGTCTCCGCCGCAGCGGCGATTTCCGTCGGCCGCAGCCTGCGTCCGGTCGCAGCCTCGAACTGGGCCGACAGCGCCGGCCCGCTGCACCAGGTTTCGATGCAGCCGCGCTTGCCGCAATAGCAGATGGGACCTGGAAGTTCGTCGGCAGACGCCGGGGGCAGGGGATTATGCCCCCATTCACCCGCAATGGCATGCGCGCCGGTCAGCACCTTTCCGTGCACGCAAACACCGCCACCAACCCCGGTGCCGGCGATGATGCCAAAGACAATCTCGCGGCCGGCCGCTGCGCCGTCGGTGGCTTCGGAGAGCGCGAAGCAGTTGGCGTCGTTGGCGGCACGAACAGGGCGTTGCAGCCGCTGGCCGAGGTCCTTGTCGAGCGGATGGCCGATCAGCACCGTCGAGTTGGCGTTTTTCACCAGGCCGGTTTTCTGGCTGACGATGCCGGGAATGGCCACGCCCACCGTAGCGCGTTCGCCGAGATCAGCTTCCGCCGCGAGCACCAGCTTGACGATGGCCTCGATCACCGCCTCGTAGGAATGCCGCGGCGTCGGCACACGCCGGCGCAACAGTTCGGCTCCGTCACGCCCAAGCGCCATCACCTCGATCTTGGTGCCGCCGACATCGACCCCGATGCGCATGGATCAGCCGCCAAGCCGCGCGGCGGCAAGATGCACGGCGCGGGCCTCCACGCCCTCGCATTGGCAGAAGCGAATCAGCAGCTCCTCCTGGGTCAGCAGGAATTCCAGCACGCCCGCCAGCAGGTGCGGCTCCTCCGCTCCCCTGCGCAGCGCGTCGGCGTCCATGCCGGAGCTCGCCAGCAGCCGGCGCAGGGCGTCCGGCTCCGCCGCCAAATAGGCGAGTGCCTGCAGTGCAATGGTCTCTGCGGTTAAGGATTGGCGCATGATATTTGCATGAAATTGCCTGGCACGATTAGAGCGTTGGCGGGTGGCCGTGCGGATTGTCAAGAGAGCGTTAAGACATTTGCCGTAATACTTTCGAAACTGCGAACTCCGGCGGGCTGGGAGCCACAGGAGGGTGATTTGCCGAGGGCCTCACGCATGGCCGCGGGGGCTGGAGGGCCGTCATGGATGCTCGAATGAAGACCGTTCTCATCGTGGAGGACAATGAGCTCAACATGAAGCTCTTCCACGACCTTCTGGACGCCCACGGCTACAATATCCTCCAGACCAAGGACGGCATGGAAGCGCTCGACATCGCCCGCGAGCACCACCCCGATCTCATTCTCATGGATATCCAGCTTCCCGAAGTGTCTGGGCTTGAGGTCACCAAATGGCTGAAGGAAGATGATTCGCTAAAAGCCATTCCGGTGGTAGCAGTCACGGCATTTGCCATGAAGGGCGATGAAGAGGTGATCCGGCAGGGCGGCTGCGAGGCTTACATCTCGAAGCCTATCTCGGTGACGGGTTTCCTCGACACGGTGCGCAGGTTCATCGGCTAGCGCGTCATGACCGCCCGTGTTCTCGTCGTCGATGACATTCTTTCGAACGTAAGGCTGCTCGAAGCCAAGCTGTCGGCCGAATATTTCGAGGTGTGCACGGCCTATAACGGGCCGGAGGCGCTGGCGAAAATCGAAGAGCAAATTCCCGATATCGTCCTGCTGGACGTGATGATGCCGGGCATGGACGGTTTCGAGGTCTGCCGCCGCATCAAGAACAACGCGCGCACCGCGCACCTGCCCGTGGTTATGGTCACGGCGCTCGACCAGACAGCCGATCGCGTGGCGGGGCTCGAGGCGGGTGCGGACGACTTCCTCACCAAGCCGGTGGACGATGCCGCGCTGTTCGCCCGCGTCCGCAGCCTCGTGCGTCTCAAGATGATGACCGACGAGCTGCGCATGCGCGAAGAAACCGGCCACGGCATGGGGCTGGTCGATCCCGCGCACACCCTGATCGACAGCGCGCCCGGTGGCCGCATCCTGATTGTCGAAGATCGGGCGGAGACAGCGGCCTGGTTCAGCGAAGTGCTGGGAGAGAACAACGAAGTCGTCACGGCCGACACCTTCGAGGAAGCGCAGGTGCGCGTGCGAGGCGGCGATCCGGACCTTATCATGGTGAGCCTGAGCCTGCGCAATTTCGACGGCCTGCGACTGTGTTCGCACCTTCGCTCCCTGCCGGAGGGACGTAACGTGCCCATTCTGGTGGTGGTGAACGAAGGCGACCGCCGCAAGCTTCACCAGGCCCTGGAAATGGGCGTGAACGACTATCTCACCCGTCCGGTGGACAAGAACGAACTGGTGGCGCGCGTGCGCACGCAGCTGCGCCGCAAGCGCTACTCCGACCGCCTGCGCCACAACGTGCAGCTGAGCCTGGAGATGGCGATCACCGACCAGCTCACCGGGCTCTACAATCGCCGCTACATGAGCCGCCACCTGGACACGCTGATCGTTGGCGCGGAAGCGGCCGGCAAGCCCATCGCCTTCCTCATCATGGATATCGACCATTTCAAATCGGTCAACGACACCTACGGCCACGATGCGGGCGACGAGGTGCTGCGCGAGTTCGCCAAGCGCATCGGTGCCAACGTGCGCGGCATGGATCTCGCCTGCCGCTATGGCGGCGAGGAATTCGTGGTGGTGATGCCCGACACCGACATGGCGGTTGCCGCCACGATCGCCGAGCGCCTGCGCCGCGGCGTGGAGATGACGCCGTTCCCCATCAGCCGCGAGCCGGGCAAGCTGAACGTCACCATCAGCATCGGCATTGCGGAATTGGAGGCGGGCGGCGGCACCGCGGAAGCGCTGCTGCACCGCGCCGATCAGGCGCTTTATCGCGCCAAGCGCGAGGGCCGCAACCGGGTCGTCGCCGCCGCGGCGTAGCATTTACGCCCCCTGTAGCGCCCGCTAACAATCGCGGCCTCCACGAGGTTCGCGCATGGGGCCACTGAAAGGAATCCGCATCGTTGAATTCGCCGGTCTCGGCCCGGGGCCGTTCGCCGCCATGCTGCTTGCCGACATGGGCGCCGACGTGCTCCGCATCGACCGCAAGGGCGCCCGCACGCCGAATAAGGCGGAAGTCTACCTGCGCGGCCGCCAGACGATCGCCTTCGATCTGAAAAAACCGGAAGCAGTCGAAGCGGCGCTGACGCTCATCGAAAAGGCCGCTGCGCTGATCGAAGGGTTTCGCCCCGGCGTGATGGAGCGGCTGGGGCTTGGGCCGGACGTGTGCCTCGCGCGCAATCCGAAGCTGGTCTATGGCCGCATGACCGGCTGGGGACAGACCGGCCCGCTGGCGCAGGCGGTCGGCCACGACATCAACTACGTCGCGCTCACCGGTGCCCTCCATGCGATCGGGCAGACCGGTGGCAAGCCGGTGCCGCCGCTCAATCTGGCCGGCGATTTCGGCGGCGGCGCGCTGTACCTGGCGTTCGGAATCGTCTGCGGCTTGCTGGAGGCGCGCAGCTCCGGAAAAGGGCAGGTGATCGACGCGGCGATGACCGACGGCTCGGCCTCGCTGATGGGTGTGTTCTACGGCATGCTGGCCGCCGGCATCTGGCGCGACGAGCGCGGCGCCAACCTGCTCGATTCCGGCGCGCATTTCTACGACACGTATGAAACGGCCGACGGCAAATACGTCGCCATCGGTTCGATCGAGCCGCACTTCTATCGCGCGCTGCTGGAAAAGGTGGGGATTGCCGATCCGGAATTCGACATCCAGATGGACCGCGCCCGCTGGCCGGTGCTGAAGCAAAAACTCGCGGCGGTTTTCAAAACGAAGACGCGCGAGGAATGGGACGCCCTCCTGCTGGGGAGTGACGTGTGCTACGCGCCGGTACTCTCGCTCCGCGAAGCGCCCCGGCATCCGCACAATGCGGCGCGCACCACCTTTGTTGAGATCGAAGGCGTGACGCAGCCCGCGCCCGCGCCCCGCTTCAGCCGCACACAGCCCGCGGTGCCGCACGGCCCCCGCGCGGCCGACAACGACGCCGCGCTCCTGGCGTGGGGATTTTCAGGCGAGCAGATCGAGGCCCTGAAGCGCGCCGAAGCGATATGATGCGACTGCCTTATTTCAGGCAGCGGTCTGTTCTTCCGGCTGATCGCGCACCAGCGCCTGCACCTTGACGTAATCCGTCTTGCCCGTGCCCAGCACCGGCACCTGCTCGGCAACCACAATGCGGCGCGGAATGGCGATGTCCGGCACGCCATGATTGTGCGCCCAGCCGACCAGATCGTGGCGGTTGGCATCCGGATTGGTGGTCACCAGCACGACCTGCTCGCCCTTGCGGCCGTCCGGCGCGGCAACCGCTGCATGCGCGTGATCCGGCCACAGAGCGGACGCCACGTTCTCCACCACGGCCAGCGACACGATCTCGCCGCCCACCTTGGCGAAGCGCTTGAGGCGCCCCTTGATGGAGAGGAATCCTTCTTCGTCCACGCTCACCACGTCGCCGGTGTCGTGCCAGCCGCCGGGCAGTGGGACGATGACGCCCGGCCTGTCGGCGTTGATGTAGCCCTGCATGACGTTCGGGCCCTTGATAAACAGCCGGCCGGCGCCGGGAATGCCTTCCACCGGCTCGAACCGCGCCTCGATCTTCTGCAGCAGGCGGCCCACGGTGCCGTGCCGGTTGGCGCCCGGCTGGTTCGCCGCCACCACCGGCGAGGCTTCCGTCACGCCATAGCCTTCCAGTAGCTCAATGGAATATTTGCGGCGGAAGAGGGCGCGAGTCTCGTCCCGCAGCCGCTCGGCGCCGCACACCGAAAGCCGCAGCGAGCTCAAGTCACCCTGTTCGCCGGCGCGCGCATATTGCGAAATGAACGTGTCGGTCGAGAGCAGGATGGTGGCGCCGGAAGCCCGGATGCGGCGGACGATCTCGTGCGGTTGCAGCGGCGTCGGGTGAAACACCGCCTTGATGCCGAGGAAGAGCGGCATCAGCGCGCCCACCGTCAGCCCGAAGCAGTGGAAGGTGGGCAGGGGGTTGAACAGCACGTCCGTCGGGTAGATGGCGATGTGCGAACGCACCTGCTCCACATTGGCGAGCAGGTTCTTGTGCGAGAGCGCCACACCCTTGGGCTCGCCTTCGGTGCCCGAGGTGAAAAGGATGACGGCGGTATGATCGTGCGCGGTGCTGTGCGCCACCGCGCCGGGCAGGAACTGTCCGATGGCGGCGGCCGCCTTGTCGCGCAGCGAAATGCTGTGGCGCACGTCCTCCAGATAGATGATCTCCGCCGCCTGCTTCAGCTCCTCGATCAGCGGCTCGAGCTTGGCGATATGAATGAAGCGTCGCGCGGTGATGAGGCGCTTCGCCTTGGCGGTGCGGATGGCCGATTTCAGGCCGGCCGCGCCGGCGGTGAAGTTCAGCATCGCCGGCACGCGGCCGTAGGCCGAGGTGGCGAAGAAGGCGATCACCGCGCCGGCGCTGGTGGGCAGCATCAGCGCCACCGCATCGCCGGGCCGGGTGCCTTTTTTCAGCGCGTGTCCCAGCGCCAGCGAGGCGCGCACCAGGTCGTCATAGGTGAGGACGCGCTCGTCGCCATCCACGATAGCGGCTTTCTTGCCGCCGTAATCGGAGCGGGCCTGCAGCAGCGCGCCGAACAGCGATTTGTCGGCCCGCGCGATCTCGAACGGGACGATCTCTTCGCCGGACGCCGCGGCAACCGTGGCAAGGCTCATGGGACCGGCACTCTAGCTGCCTTCGGCGGGCCAGCAAGCTTTGCCTGCCTTTAACCACAATTGATTTCCCATAATATCGATTATACGCAATCAGGCGGCGATAGTATACGTGTCAAGTATATAATCGCCAATCAGGCGAGAGCTCATACGCAGGCCGACAGCAGTTCACGCGGCCGGCCGCCCTCCTGCCATCCGTCCATTCCAGATTGCCGCAGGTCTGTGTTTTTCGGGGTATTAAGGCCGCACCGGAATCGCCAAGGAGTGTCGCGTGGCAACCCTCAAGGATCGGCGGCGGCAAGTGCTGGAGTATGTGAGCACCGCCGTGGCCGTAATCGTCTCGCTGCTGTCGCTGTGGGTGGCCATCGGCTCGGAGAACGCGAACCGCCAGATGGTGGCGGCCGCATCGTGGCCCATCCTGATGGTCGAAGGCGGCAATGTGGGGGCAGACGGGCGA
>DATIEM010000062.1:0-2177 GCA_035455725.1 Rhizomicrobium sp.
ATGACGACGAGACCGAGACCGCCGAGGACTATCGCGAGCGTTTCGGCCAGGCCGTCGAGCGCAAGCTGCCGCTGATCTGCGCCAACCCCGACATCGTGGTCGAACGCGGCGACCGGCTGATCTATTGCGCGGGCGCCATCGCCGAGCTCTACCGCGAGATTGGCGGCGAGGTGATCTTCTACGGCAAGCCGCACCGGCCGATCTATGAGCGTGCGATCGCACTCGCCGCCGAGCATGGCGGCCACGAGATCAAGCTCGACAGGGTGCTGGCGATCGGCGATTCCGTGCGCACGGACCTCGCCGGCGCGCATGGCTTCGGCATCGACTGCCTCTTCGTCACCAGAGGCATTCATTCCGAGGAGTTCGAGGGGATCGACCAGTTCGATCCGGTCTCGATCAAGGAATTGTTCGGCCACCCACCCCGCGCGCTGACGCGGGAGTTGAAGTGGTAGCCGCGGGCACGGTGTGCTCCCTCGCCCCGCCCTTGCGGCAGGGCTATCGCATATGACTGAGCATGCTGAGGAGGAAGGCATCGTCCCAGCCAGCGCGCTTGATTTTGCGCCGGATGGAGGCGCTGTGCGGATGAGTTCGCAGGACGTTGAGGGCGAGCCTGCGCAGGGTGGCGAGATTCTCGGGAGCATTGTCCTTTCGGGCCCGATTGCCGTCCTCGGCGAAATGAACGTCGAGCACCCAATGGAGTTGGTTCTCGATGCCCCAATGACTGCGGGTGACGTGCAGCAGCCGCTTGGGGGAGATGTATTTGGACAAGAGGTAGTGGCGCACGACCGGTGCATCGGCACGTCGGCCTCGCAGGCGCCTGCGCGAGGTGATGCGCCCCACCGCAACAACGCCGGGAAAACCGTGGCGCCCCGCCAGGCTGGTGTTGCGCATGACGGTGGCGCGCCGCGCTTCGTGCCGGTCGTGGCTGGAGGGGTCGATCTGTGCGGCACTGCTGCGCCTGCCCGATCGCGCAAACTGCTGCGTAACCGCTTTGAACAAGGGCCCACGGTTGGCCTTGATCGCAAGTACGTAGTCGCCGCCTCGTTGCAGCACTGCACTGGCAAAGGCGCGGCTGCAATGCAGCGCATCGGCGGTGACGATACAGCCCTCCAGACTGAGAAGCTCCAGCACCTCCAAGGCGCCTGCCGTCTCGTTGCGACCGGGCGCTTTCTGCTGAGCCAAAGCCATGCGGGCTTCCACCGCGAAGACATTGACCAGGTGCAGCGGCGTGGCTTTCCCGCCGCGCTCGTAGGCGCCACGCAACGCCTTGCCGTCGACGGCCACCACCCCGGTGAGCTTGATCCCATTGGCCTTGGTAAAGGCTGCCATGAAGCGACGGAAGGCCTTCTCGAAGGCTTCGGGCTTGAGCAGGCGGAACACGCGGCTGAACGTGTCGTGGCTCGGCACGCCATGCTCCAGGCGCAGGAAAAGCCGCAACAGCTCTTCCTTCGCCTGTCCGAAGTCCGCCATGTCCGAGCACGACTCCGCTCCGCACAGCGTTGCCGCCAGCGCGATGACCAGCACCTCCAAAAGATCGTGCCTTGCGTTCGCCGCGCGCGGGTCCGGCAGCCGACGAAAAACCTTCTTGAACTTGCGCATCCGACCCCCTCCGTGATTCGGGAGTCGTCTTCAGAATCTCTCTTGCTCTCCAATGCAATAGGCGCCGAAAATCCATATGCGATTCCCCTGCCCGCGATCGGGAGACCGTTCAAAGGCAGTGATGGTGGGGCACATGGGCGGGCTCCGCGCGACCGTATGACGGCATCCAGCATGATGACAATCGTTGACGAAGTGCAATCCGCCGTTCGTCCCCACAGCGCATTGCGCGAGAAGGCGGCGGATTACGCCATCAATTAATCAACCCTGCGAGCTATTGATTGATCTCGGGCTCAACGAGCTTCGCGAGGTTTCGCAGCGACTCCTGCCAGCCGAGATAACAAGCCTCGGGTGGAATGGCGTCCGGCACGCCTGCCTGCTCGATATTCACTTCCGTTCCGACAAGAACTTTCTTCAGGGTCACGGTCACCTGCATCTCGCCGGGCAGGTTGGGATCGTCGAATGTGTTCGTGTAGCGCAGGCGTTGGCCCGGGACGAGCTCAACATATTCGCCGCCAAACGAGTGGCTTTTGTCGGTCGTTAAGTTCCGGAAGGACATCCCGAATTTGCCGCCGACTTTC
>DATIEM010000063.1:0-2746 GCA_035455725.1 Rhizomicrobium sp.
TCCGCTGCTGGAAGGGGCCCGCCTAGCCGGCCGCATCGACATGAAAGCCGAGCGCGAGCAGGATCGGCTGCTCGTGCGCGGGCTCTGGCTGGAGAAGGGCCTGACGCTCAGTCGCGCGCGCCGCGCCAAGCTGGAGCAGGAACTGGCGCGCCAGGCGCGCCTTGCCGGCGTCCGCGACATCGTATTCCCGGCATCCACGCTCAAGACCGGCTGACTCTAACTTGGCCGAATCGACCAGCTCAACCCTCCCCTTGAGGGAGGGTCGAAAAATCTGGAGCGTAGCGAAAGAATTTTCGGGGAGGGGTTGGCTTGCCTTTCACCCCTCCCCGAAATTTGCTCACTGTGTTCGCAAATTTCGACCCTCCCTCAAGGGGAGGGTTGATGTATCCATCTGCCTTCCAAGCTGATCGATTTGACCCCATGCGCTATTCCAACCGATTCTTTCTCTATGCGCCGTTCGCCGGCCTGCTGCTGCTCGCCGCCATCGCCATGACCAGCTGGTGGCTCAAGGCCACCGCCCTCGCCGCCCATCTGGACGCCATCAACGGCCACGAGATCATGGCGGGCGTGCGCATGAGCTTCTCCGAGAAGCGGATCGCCGGCTTTCCGTTTCGTCTGGATACCATTCTGAAAAAGCTGCGCGTTGAACTGGCGGAGATGGGCAGGCCCGTTGTGTGGACCTCCGAAGGCTTTGCGATGCATGCGCTTACCTACGGCCGCGTGCAGGCGATCCTGGAAGCCGCCGGGCAGCAGACGCTGTCCTGGCACGATGCGAACGGCGGCACACACAATTTTGCTTTCCTGCCGGGCACCTTTCGCGCCAGCGCCATTCTCCAGAACGGGAAACTCATCCGCTTCGATTCGGAAGTCGTCGATTTGGATGGCGCGGATTTTCGCGCCGGCAACATGCAGCTGCACGCGCGCACCAGAGACGACGGGATCGATCTTTATCTGAAACTGTCCAATGTTCACATCGCCGGCGGCTACGGCGGATCCCTTGGCCCGAACATCACCTCGCTGATGGCCAGCGGGCGCATGGATAATGGGGCCGCGCTCGAGCCGCTGCTGCGGGGCGAGGAAGCGCCGCAAGCCGCCATCGAGAATTGGCGCGATGCGGGCGGGGCAATTCGGGCGAGCGAGGTTTCGGTCGCGCGAAAAACGGGCAACCTCGACGTGAAGGGAACACTCGCGCTGGACGACGCACACGACCTCACCGGAACACTGCATAGCGCGAACGGCCATACCCTGCAGTTCGCCGGCAACCGGCTGGTGCTGCGCTAGGCTTTGCGAACGCGGGCGCGGCCGAAATTCGGCGCCGGCGTATCCTGTCCCGCCTCGATGATGCTGCGGCGGATGGCGCGCGTGCGGGTGAAGAGGTTGAACAGCGTCTCGCCGTCGCCCCAGCGGATGGCGCGCTGCAACGCCGCCAGATCCTCGTTGAAGCGGCCGAGCACCTCCAGCACCGCTTCGCGATTGTTGAGGAAAACGTCGCGCCACATTGTGGGATCGGAAGCGGCGATGCGGGTGAAATCGCGAAAGCCGCCGGCGGAGAACTTGATCACTTCGCTTTGCGTCACTTCCTCAAGATCGGCGGCGGTGCCCACGATGTTGTAGGCGATGAGATGGGGAATGTGGCTGGTAATGCCGAGCACGATGTCGTGGTGCTTTGCGTCCATCACCTCCACTTCGCTGCCGCAGCGCCGCCAGAATGTGCGAACGGTTTCGATCGCCTGCGCGTCGGTGCCGTCCGGCGGGGTGAGCACGCACCAGCGGCCGTCGAAAAGCTCCGCAAATCCCGCCTCCGGGCCGGACTGTTCGGTACCGGCGATGGGATGCGCCGGCACAAAATGCACACGTTTGGGAATATGCGGCGTCACATCGCGAATCACGGCGGTTTTCACCGAACCCACATCGCTCACAATGGCGCCCGGCTTCAGGTGCGGCGCGATCTGCCGCGACAGTTCGCCAAAGGCGCCGATGGGCGTCGCCAGAACGATAAAATCCGCGTCGCGCGCGGCCGCTTCCGGCGCGTCGTGCAGCGTGTCGGCGAAGCCGATGCGGTTGGCGGCTTCCAGGGTTTCCGGGCTGCGCGCGTAGCCGGCGATGTGCGCGGCGAGGTCTGCGCGGCGCATGGCATGGGCCATCGACGAGCCGATCAGCCCTATGCCGAGCAGCGCCACTTTCCCGAACAGCGGCTTCAGTTCCATAGTCATGGCCGGCTCTTCTTAAACGCGGCCAGCGCGGAAACAACCGCGCGGTTGGCCTCTTCCGTCCCGACCGTGAGACGCAAGGCGTGCGGCAAGCCGTAGGCGCCGACCGGCCGCAGCGCGATCCCCTGTTCCAGCAGGAAAGCATCGGCAGCGCGCGCCTGTGCTTCATCTAAGAATGATACCAGCACGAAATTCCCGGCGCTGTCGCCAACCTCCAGGCCGAGCGCGCGGAGTTCGCGCGTCAGCCATGCCCGCCAGTGCGCGTTGTGCGTTATCGCCCGTTCGAGATGTTCTCGATCCCGTAGCGCCGCAGCGGCTGCGCGCTGCGCCGCGGCCGAGACATTGAACGGCCCACGCACGCGATTCAGCACATCGATCACCGCGGCCGGCGCATAGGCCCAGCCGACCCGCAGGCCGGCAAGCCCGTAAGCTTTGGAGAAGGTGCGGGTCATCACCACGTTGCCGGATTGCGCCACCAGCGCCGCGCCGCACTCGTAATCGTCATCCTGCATGTATTCGGCGTAGGCGGAATCGAT
>DATIEM010000064.1:0-33070 GCA_035455725.1 Rhizomicrobium sp.
CCGCTCTTTTGCAGAAACGAGAGTTCCGGGATAGGAAACAACCATGTCTGTCGTCGCCGAGAAACTCGATTTCTGCGATCCGGTGTGGACCGCCCTGCGCGCCCAGGCCGAGGAGCTGGTTCATGACGAGCCCTCGCTCGCGAGCTTTGCCCACGCCACGATCCTGAAGCACGAGCGGCTGGAGGACGCCCTCTCCTATCTGCTGGCGAAGAAGGCCGGCAGCGATGAGGTCGGCCCCATGCTCACCCGGGAAATTTTCGAGGAGGCGATGCGCGCGGCGCCCGACATCGGCGATGCCGCGCGCGCGGATCTTTCGGCCATCTTCGAGCGCGATCCCGCCTGCCATTCCTACGCGCAGGCTTTTTTGTTCTTCAAGGGCTTTCACGCGCTGCAGTGTTACCGGGTGGCGCACTGGCTGTGGAATGCGAAGCGCGACTGGCTTGCGTATTTTCTGCAGAGCCGTGTCTCGGAGCTGTTCGCGGTGGACATTCATCCCGCGGCGCGCATCGGCCGCGGCATCCTGATGGATCATGCAACCGGCATCGTCATCGGGGAAACCGCGGTGGTGGAGGACGATGTCTCCATGCTGCACGGCGTGACGCTTGGCGGAACGGGAAAGGAAACCGGCGACCGCCACCCGAAAATCCGCCGCGGCGTGCTGCTTTCTGTCGGCGCGAAGGTTCTGGGCAACATCGAGGTGGGCGAATACTCGCGTGTGGGCGCGGGTAGCCTGGTGCTGAGGCCGGTGCCGCCGCACTGCACCGCGGCCGGCGTGCCGGCCAAAGTCATCGGCTGCGCCGGCTCCGAGCGCCCGTCGCAGGACATGAAGCAGTGCCTGGACGGATTGGACTTCCAGATCTGATTGCGAGCAATCGTGCCGCGGCTTCTATCCTCCCCCGTTTGCGGGAGAGGATAAGGGCGCATTCCCAGCTTCCGGTTTGTTCTTGACCCCTTCGGCGGCACGTGCCAGTCCGAAGCCTGACCCACGGAGGCTTCGCCTTTGACCCGCAGCGAAATCTGGCGGCTGGAGAAATACCTGCGCAATCTCTTCCGGCTCGACACCATCTCGGTGGTCGAGCGGCCGAACCAGACCGACTCGGTGGAGGTGCACGTCGCGGGGGAATTCATCGGCATCATCTTCAGGGACGAAGAGGACGGCGACATCTCCTACGCCTTCCAGATGGCGATCCTGGAAATGGATTTGCCGCCCGCGCCCAGCAGCCGCGCCTGACACGCCCTTTCGTTAGCTGCTGCGCAGGAACGAGTGCATCAGTTCGTCAACGCCGCTGGCGATCTCGCGCCAGCGCGACAGCTGCGCCCGCTTGAAGCGATAGCTCAGGGCCGCATGGCGCGTGAGGCGCATTTCCCGCAGGCAGCTGGGGCTCGGCACATTCGCGCTCATCCGCACGCAGCGCAGCACCACCAGCCGCGTGCCGAGGCGCCCGGTGAACAGGTCTTCCCCACGATAACCGGAATCGTCGCGGAATTCGTAGCGCGTTAGCCCTAACGGGCCGGCCTTACCGGTCTCGTCGACGACATAGTTCAGGTAAATGCGGCGGAAGCGATCGAGTTCGCCCAGCTTCAGCCTCTCTTCGTGCAGCAGGATGTAAACGATCGGCGAATCCGCCGTGTTGGCGGAGAAGATTGGCGCGTCGCGCTCGCTGTAGCCGCGAAAGTCCGGCAACGCGGCGGCGAGCGCCACTTCCATCTGGGCGCCGCCGCGCCGCGCGCTGTTGTAGCGGATGTAGTTTGCCGGAATACGAAAGTTGGCCCCGCCCACTGAAAGATCCACCGCGTCCCGGCTGCCGGTGGGGTTCGGGTGCTCGCGCATCAGCGCCGCGGGCCGGGGCCCCAGATAGTACAGCAGCAGCAATCCCGAGAGCAGGGCGGTGATCACGAAGGCCGCGAGCGGCACGATCCAGCCGGGCCGCTCGCGAATTTTCGAGGTCTGCCTGTCGGGTACCAGCGTTGCCATCGAGAGTCACCGGCAGCCGCGCCGCCCCATCCCAAATCGAAACAGCAGAGCACCGAGTCGGCGCCTCACAACGGCACGCGGTCTGCAAGGTGTCCGGCAGGGGAAGACCGCATGTTTCACGATTCCATCGTCCTTTTGTACGCCATCACCGTGGGGTTCACCACCTCCGGTATTGCGGCAAGTGTATACGGACTGATTTGCGGGAACAAAAAGGATAAGTTCGGCCGCACGGTTTATTTGGGCAGCATGGTTATCGCAGGGCCTTTGGTGCTGTTCGAGCGCGCGGCGCAAGCCCGTCGCGACAAGAGCTGGCCGGGCGTGGCGGTCTTTCTCGCCACGCTCGTTGCCGGCTACTGGAGCTTCGCCATCGGCCTCTTCGTGCTGGATATCGCGCTGACGCTGGCTAAAGCACGGTAAGCATACTCCCGACGAGCGGGTGGCGCACGATATCGGCGTCGCCCAGCCGCACCACCGAAATTTCCGCCAGCTGTTCCAGCCGCGAGGCGATGTCGGCGAAGCCGGAAAGCCCGGAGAGCAAATCCGTCTGGTCGGGGTCGCCGGTCAGCACCATGGTGGAGCGCCAGCCGAGCCGGGTCAGCAGCATCTTCAGCTGGCCGTAAGTGCAGTTCTGGGCTTCGTCGATCACCACGAAGCACTGGTTGAGCGTGCGCCCGCGCATGTAGGCCACCGGCGCCACCTCGATGGCGCCTTCCGAGAGCAGCGCCTTCAGCCGCTTGGTGCCGAGCCGCTCGGTCAGCGCATCGTAGAGCGGGCGCAGATAGGGCGCGAGCTTCTCCTGCAGATCGCCGGGCAGGTAGCCGAGGCTCTCGCCCGCTTCCACGGCGGGGCGGGTAAGCACGATGCGGCTGACACGGCCCTGCTCCAGCGCCTCCACCGCCTTGGCGATGGCGAGATAGGTTTTGCCGGTTCCGGCCGGGCCCAGCGCCACCACCACGGAGCGCTCCTCGATGGCGTCGATGAGCCGCTGCTGCAGCGGGCTCATGGCGCGGATGTTCTTTACGTATTTGCGGTCGCGGCTTTCACCGTCCAGCGGGGTCCAGCCGCCGGCGGGAAAAAGAGGATGGACGTTGGCGCACTCGTAATCCTGGTAGTCGCGCGTCTTCTGGCGCGCGGAACGCTTGGCCATAGATGCTCCGCGATGTTGAGTTTGGATAGCCGGAGATGCAGGCGAATGCGTGGGTCTCGGGAGAGGCGAGTATTGCCGTCGCTTGTGAGCAGGATCGCAACGCCGTCGTTCCCACCTTTGGCTCGCGAATCAGTCGAGCAACTCCGAGGGTAGCGCGATTTTGCTTTTCGCCTAGGACGATTTCGCGTGAAATGCCGTCCATCGCCGAAAATTCACACATTCGTGCGGGAGGTGCCAAACATGCCGATCTTCGAGCTTGAGGGCATTGGTCCTGAGTTTCCGGAAGAGCACGCCTACTGGGTGGCGCCAAACGCCACCCTGGTTGGCCGCGTCCGGCTCCTGAAGCATGCGAGCGTGTGGTTCGGCGCGGTGCTGAGGGGCGACAACGACTGGATCGTGGTTGGCGAGAACGCGAATGTGCAGGACAACTCCGTGATCCACACCGACCCGGGCCTGCCGACAACCATCGGCGCGAACGTCACCGTCGGTCACAAGGTCATCCTGCATTCCGCGACGGTGGAGGACGGTTCGTTGATCGGCATGGGATCCACGTTGCTCAACCGTGCCCATATCGGCGCCAACTGCATTGTCGGCGCGAACACGCTAATCCCCGAAGGCAAGCGCATTCCGGATCGCTCGCTGGTGGTGGGAACGCCCGGTCGGGTGGTGCGGCAATTGACCGAGGCGGAAATCGCGATGCTGAAAGTATCGGCGGATATTTATGTGAAGAACTATCAGCGCTTCCGTAGCGCGCTCAAACCGGCGGCTTCCTAGGCGGCGGATTGCTCCGGCTGCGTCTGCTTCGACCAGATGCGGCGGATGCGGGTTTCCGTTTCCATGCCGAGATTGGACCATGTCAGCTTGTCGCGACTGGCGTCGACGATGAGGAGCGTGTCGAGCTTGCCCATCTTCTGCACCAGCAGATTCTTGAGCGTGCCGATCGACAGCTCGGTGGCCAGCAGCCACGTGTGCGGCATAACCGCATAGGCCGGCCCAAGCCGGCCAATTTCCTCGTCCAGGACGGTCGTTGAAGCGGATCGCATGTCGGCGACGATGAGGAAATGGCCTGGTTCCTCGCCCGTCAAAGAATCTCCGTGGCCGAAGACCCGCGGAGTCTCATCGACGCGGTGGCCTTTGTCCGTCGGGGCGGCGAACAGGAATGCCAGATCTGGATCCTGCGAAGCGGGGCCGTACTTGCCGTCGCCAAAACGTGCGACAAGCGAGTGCGCCGCGAGCCGACCCTCGGCGGTGAAGTCCCGCATTTCGGCAACGGTGTAAGGCCCATAGGTTTTTCCGCTTACGCTGATGATCCACTGCGCCGACATCGCCACCACCGAAGGAATCTTGAGTGAAGCTATCGGCAATTCCTTACCCGACCCTTGCTGCATTCCTTGAGATGCGGATTCGGACGCGCAAAATTCGTGGCATGTGGCGCGTCGCCGCGCTGGCATCGCAGAAAAGTGCCTTGGCGGCTGCCTCGCGTTGGTTAATGTCCCATCGTATGCACTTCAGGATCGACTACATGCGACCGCTGCTCCTTTCCGCGCTGGCGTTTTTGATTGTCTGTACCGCAGGTTGCGACAAGCTCGCGCAACAGACGAGCGCGGTGGCGGCCGCAGCCCCCAGCGGCGACGTACCGCTTGCCATGCTGCCGCGCACCATCGCGCCGATGCATTACAGCCTTGCTCTCACCATCGATCCGGCCCGCGACCGTTTCAGCGGGCATACCGAAATTCAGGTCAACGTGCTCACGCCTCAGGCCCACTATTTCATCCATGGCCTCGATCTGCACGTCACCCGCGTGGTCGCGCGGCTACGTGCCGGTGAAATAATTTCGGCACGATATGAGCAGGTGCACGAGTCCGGTGTCGCAACCCTCACGTTCGAGAAGCCGCTGCCGGAAGACATGGCGACTTTGATCTTCGACTACGATGCGCCGTTCAACGCGTCGCTAGCCGGCCTCTACAAGGTCGTCGACCGCGGCGATGCCTACGCCTTTACCCAGTTCGAGAACACCGATGCGCGTCGCGCCTTTCCGTCGTTCGATGAACCCGGCTTCAAAACGCCCTTCGACGTAACCGTCACGGCGCCGTCCGGCGAAAAGGTGATTGCGAACACCCCTGTCATGCAAAGCACCGCGCAAAGCGGCGGCATGACGCGCTGGGTATTCGAAACCACGAAACCGCTGCCGACATACCTGATTGCGCTGGCGGTCGGTCCGCTGGACATCGTCGATGCGGGCGATATTCCCCCCAATCGCGTGCGCAACCGGCCGCTCGCATTGCGGGGCGTGGCGGCCAAGGGCGAGGGCGCCCGAATGAAGTACGCGCTGTCCCTGACGCCGGCGGTGATCGATGCTCTCGAAAATTACTACGGCGTTCCCTACCCATTCCCGAAGCTCGATATGCTCGCCGTGCCCGATTTCTCGGCGGGAGCGATGGAGAATGCGGGCGCCGTGACCTTCCGCGAGCAGCTGCTGCTGATGGACAAGAATGCGCCCCTCGAGCAGAAGCGGCAAAGCCTGTCCGTCCAGGCCCATGAACTGGCGCATCAGTGGTTCGGCGATCTGGTGACGCCGCGGTGGTGGGACGACATCTGGCTGAACGAATCCTTCGCAACCTGGATGGAAAACAAGATCGCGCAACAGGTGCGACCGGATCAGGACTTTGCGGAAGAAACCCTGAAGAGCAGCCTCGGCGTGATGCGGCTCGACGAACTGCCGTCGGCGCGCCAGATCCACAATCCCGTCAACACGCCGGACGACATCGACAATGCGTTCGATGACATCACCTACAGCAAAGGGGCCGCGGTGCTTTCGATGTTCGAGAGCTTCATCGGGCCGGAGGATTTCCGCCGCGGCATTCACCTGTATCTGATGCAGCACGCCTACACGAATGCCACCGCGCGGGATTTCATCGGCACGATCGCCCAGAGCACCGGACATCCCGAGATCGTGCAGGCCTTCAACGATTTTATCGACCAACCGCACGTTCCGCTGATGCACGTGGACGTCTGCTGCGGGAAAAGGCCAGCCGTCCAGCTCGGGCAGTCCACCTACAGGCCGGTTGGGATTCCGCTGCCAGACCAACATTGGCATGTGCCGGTGTGCCTGCAATGGGAGGCGAGCGGATACAGCTGCGCCTTGAGCGGCCCCGGCCCCTCAAAAATGCGGATCGAAGGCAAGCGGCCGGCGCTGATTTTCCCGAACGCAAACGGCGCAGGCTATTATCGTTTCGCGCTGGCCGGGAAAGACTGGCGCATGCTGATCGACGGCGCGGAGAGGCTTTCGCCTGCCGACCGGCTCACGCTGTTCCACAATGTGAATGCGGGTTTGCGAGCGGGTCAGCTCGACGCGGCAGAGTTTTATGTCCTGATCGCCAAGCTCGCGCCGAAGGCGGAGTGGAACCTGCTGGAAAGCGATCACCGCGACAGCTTCAACCTGACAGACGCGCTGCATGATCTACGGGTCACGGGTGTGCTCACGCCAGCCGGCATCGCGGCGCAGCAGGCCTTCGTGCGGCAGCATTTTGGGCCGCGGCTGGCGGAGCTTGGCCTCACACCCAAATCTGGCGAATCCGCGTTCGACACACTCACGCGGGCGCAGCTGGTTCAGCTGCTCGTGGAAGAGGGCCGCGATCCGGCAGTGATAGCGCCGCTCGCAAAGGCCGCCCGCGCCTATTTGGAATCGGCCGGCAAGGAGAGTTCTGTCCCACCGGAGTTGCGGCAGGAAGCGATGCGCGCGGGAATTATCGCGGAAGGCGCTTCTTTCGGCGATTTGCTGATCCGGGCGATTCAGAACTCCAGCGATGAATACTTCATCCAGAGCGCGATCTATGCTCTCGCCGGCTCGGAAGAGGAGACCACGCTCAAGAAGTTGCTGGCGTTGGCGCTCACGCCCACCATCCGCACCGGCGATCTCCGCTATGTGCAACGTTATTTCGCCCGCGAGCCTCTCGCCAGGCAGGTGTACTGGGCCTGGTTCAAGGCGAATTTCGATGCGCTTGAACAGCGGCTCTCCCGCTACGGGATGAGCGGCGCGCCGGCTATCCAGAAATTCGGTTGCGACGCCGCGAGCAAGGCTGACCTGCAAGCGTTCTTCGCGCCGAAGGCCCACGACCTGGAAGGGCTCCCAAGGGTGTTGCAGCAAAGCGAGGAGGGCATTCAGCGCTGCATGGCATTCAAGGCGGCGAAGGGTGCGCAAATCAATGCGGCGTTGGCCGCGCTGCACTGAAGTCGACGGCCCCATGAGCACACTCTCCGAAACGGAAGTGCGAATCCCGGTTGGGGACGCGGAGGTATCCGGGCTGCTGATCGCGCCCGCAAGCGCCCGCGCCTGCTATGTGCTGGCGCATGGGGCCGGCGTCGGCATGCGGCACAGCTTCATGAGCGCGGTTGCAAGTGGGTTGTCGGAGCGCGGCATTGCGACCTTGCGCTACCAGTTTCCCTACATGGAGCGCGGCAGCCGCCGTCCCGATTCGCCCAAGGCCGCGCAGGCGGCAGTACGCGCCGCGGTCGGGAAGGCGCGCGAGCTGTTGCCCGATCTGGAGCTTGTGGCAGGCGGAAAATCGTACGGCGCGCGGATGACATCCCAGGCGCAAGCCGAGGCCCCGCTCGATGGCGTGCGCGGGCTGGCGTTTCTGGGCTTTCCGCTGCACGCGCCGGGGCAGCCGTCGGATTCGCGCGCCAAGCATCTCGCGCGTGTCGAAGTACCGATGCTGTTCCTGCAGGGATGGCATGACGACTTCGCCGATCTCGCCCACCTGACGCCGCTGGTCCAGCGCCTGGGGGCGCGTGCCAGGTTGAAGCTGTTCGATGACGCCGACCACTCCTTCCATGTGCCCGCAAAGTCGGGCCGAACGGACGCAGACGTGATGACGGAGCTGCTGGACGGACTAGCGGCGTGGATTGAAACGGTGACGGCCTAGCGCCTCGCGACGCCTCGCTCAATCAGAGCAGCTCCCGAACCAGTTCCGGCGGACGACAGAGCTTCGCCCCCTTGTCTGTCACGACGATGGGGCGATTGAGCAGGATCGGATGGGCGGCCATGGCCTTCAGCAGTTCCGCCTCCGTCCCCTTCGAAAGGCCCAACTCGGAATAGACCGGCTCCTTGCTGCGGATCGCGTCCCGCGCCGAAAGGCCCATCTTTCCCACAAGCGTTTCCAGCTCCAGGCGGCTGAGCGGAAACTTCAGATATTCGACAATTGTGGGTTCGAACCCCTCATCACGGATGATCTCGAGGCAACGCCGTGAGTTTGAGCATTTCGGATTGTGATAGATCGTGACCTTCATGACCCGAGGTTAGCGCCGGCCCTTCGCAAAATCGACCGGAAACAAAAAGGCCCTGCCGCAAAGCAGGGCCGTTCTTCATGTCATGCTGCTGGCGTCGTCAGTCGCAGCCATCCTCGCCGTCGCCGTACATGTTGTCGCCGCCGCACGCGCACGGACAGTCTCCGCGATCATCATAGGCTGCAGCCTCATCGCCGGAATAGGCTTCGTCATCGCCATAGTCCTGTCCATAAGGCAGATCGCCGTAGTCGGAATCCATCCTATAATCGTCGTCGGCATAGCCTCCGCCGCCGCCGTAGGCGCCACCATAATAGCCAAGCGGCATTTCAAAGCCGAGCACCGCGCCGCCCCAATGCCAGCGGCCGAAGCCGTCGCGCCAGCGGTGCAATCCATGCCAGCGGCCGTGTGCCCAGTGCGCGAAATTGCGGTTCACGTTGCGGTTGATGTTGCGGTTTACGTCGATGTTGCGATTGACATTGCGATTCCAATTCCAGTTCTGGTTCCAGTTGTGCTGACCCCAGCCGCCATGACCCCACCCGCCCATGTGCCCGCCCCAGTTTGCGTGCATCGTGTGTGTTCCGCCAACCGTATGAAAGCCGGGATGCATGCCAGCGTGCATTGCGCCAATTCCGTGGCCGCCATCCATGCCAAACCCAGGATGGGCCGCGCCAGGAACAGCCGCCAGGGCGAGCAGGCCGGCTATCACGGCAAGCGCTCGGGTCACACCAGAAAGTCTCATTATTTTACTCCTCTTCGCCCTGCTTCGCACCGGAATAAAGGTTAAGGCACCACGGCACAGTTGCCCGGGTGTTGCAATTCGGGACAGCCGAATCCGAAGCGTGGCAGGAAGGGTTTTTCGATACTTGGTTAACAGAAAGAGGGAAGCTCAGCTCACAAAGCCGACGATCCGCTTCACGTCGGCCATCACGGGTGCGGCGATAGCGCGGGCCCGCTCGGCGCCGGCGTGAAGAATGCGGTCGATCTCTGCGGGATCGGCCAACAGGCGACGCATCTCCGCCGCGATCGGCGTCAGCTTCGAGACGGCCAGTTCTGCGAGCTCGTTCTTGAACTCGGAAAATGGCCGTCCGGCGAATTGGCCGATCGCCTGCGCACGCGGCACGTCCGACAGCGCAGCGTAAATGTTGATCAGGTTTTCCGCTTCCGGCCGACCTTCGAATTCCTTTTCTGAAGCGGGCAGGGGATTGGGATCGGTGCGCGCCTTGCGAATTTTCTGCGCAATGGTGTCGGCATCGTCGGTGAGATTGATGCGCGAATAATCGCTGTCGTCCGATTTCGACATTTTCTTGGTGCCGTCGCGCAGGCTCATCACCCGCGTGCCGGAGCCCATGATCACCGGCTCCGGAAGCGGGAAAAAGTCCGGCAGCTCGTAATCGCTGTTGAACTTCTGCGCGATGTCACGCGTCAGTTCGAGGTGCTGGCGCTGATCCTCGCCCACCGGCACGTGCGTGGCCTTGTAAACGAGCACGTCGGCCGCCATCAGCAGGGGATAGGTGTAGAGACCGACCGAGGCCCGCTCCTTGTGCTTGCCGGATTTTTCCTTGAACTGCGTCATTCGGTCGAGCCAGCCGAGCCGTCCCACGCAATTGAACACCCATGCTAGCTCCGCATGCTCGGGCACGCGGCTCTGGTTGAAGAGCGCGCTCCTCTTCGGATCGACCCCCGCCGCGATGTAGGCGGCGGTGACCTCGCGGGTGGCGCCTTCCAGCTCCTTCGGTCGCCGATAGCCCGCGTCCGCCGTGATCGCGTGCATGTCCACTACGCAGTAAAGACATGGCATCTGGTCTTGCAGCTTCACCCAGTTTTTCAGCGCGCCCAGATAATTGCCGAGATGCAGCACGTTGGTCGGCTGCATGCCGGAGAGAACAAGCTGTTTGTGCGCGGACATGGAGAGCTCAGGCAGGCGGGGCGCTGCCTTATGCCGTCCGAAGGGCGCCGCTTCAAGCGGGCGGCTTGCTTTCCGTCTGCGACCGGGCCCAGGCCAGGTAATCCTCGTTGCCGCCGGCGATCGGCAGCACGAGAAAACATGGCGTGGTGTAGGGATGCAGCGGCCGCGCGGTCGAGATCACCGCCGGCACGTGTTCGCGACGCGTCTTGATGAAGGCGGCCACTTCCGGCCCGCTCTCCAGCTTTCCCTCCCATTCGTAGATCGAGTGCATGGGCGGATAGATGTTCACGCAAGCCGCCAGCTGCGCGTTGACGAGCGCTTCCGCCACGCACCCCGCAGAGGCCTCATCCGGAAAGGTGGAATAGACGAAGACAAATTCACTGTCGCTTTCGCTCATTCCGCTATCCTAGCGCAAAAAGAAAACGGCGCGGGAGGAAATCCCGCGCCGCGCTTCTAAAGCCACGTTCTTCAGTTCAGACGAGCTTCAGATTTACCGCCTTGGGCCCGCGCTTGTCGGGCTCGATGTCGAACTGCACCTGCTGGCCTTCGTTCAGCCCGCGCAGGCCCGCCGCCTGGACGGCCGTGACGTGCACGAACACGTCCTTGCCGCCGCCTTCCGGCGCGATGAATCCAAAACCCTTCGTCGTATTGAAGAACTTGACCTGACCGGTCGTCATTACGGCCTTCTCCTGAAAGCATGAAGTTCCCGCGATGGACACCGCGCCCATCGCGATTCAAAGACGCCACTCGCTTTCAGGAAAACGTCGTCCTCACTCCAGACCGGCCGCCTTGTGGAGGGACAACCGCATGGTGCGCATATGACTGATTCCGGCTCGCGCGGCCTTGAACGGGCAGCGATATACGCAGTCGTTTTCGCTTTGGCAACCGCTTCTCCGGGGAACGAAAAGGTGCGTGTTAACGCCGCGTAACCACGCGCCGATCCGCCTTGGAACAGCCGCCTCAGCGAGCCTCGCGGCGCGCGAGGAAGGCGAGGCGCTCGAACAGATGCACGTCCTGCTCGTTCTTCAGGAGCGCGCCATGCAGCGGCGGAATCAGCTTGTGCGGTTCCTTTTCCCGGAGCGCTTCCGGCGGCACGTCTTCGTTCAGCAGCAGCTTCAGCCAATCCAGCAATTCGCTGGTCGACGGCTTCTTCTTCAGACCGGGCACATCGCGCAATTGATAGAATACGCTCAGCGCTTCCCCCACCAGCTTCTGTTTGATGCCGGGATAGTGCACGTCGACGATCTTCTGCATCGTCTCGCGGTCGGGAAACTTTATATAATGGAAAAAGCAGCGGCGGAGAAATGCGTCGGGCAGCTCTTTCTCGTTGTTGGAGGTGATCATTACGATGGGCCGGATCTTCGCCCGGATCGTCTCGCTCGTTTCGTAGACGAAGAATTCCATGCGATCGAGCTCGAGCAGCAGGTCATTGGGGAATTCGATATCGGCCTTGTCGATCTCGTCGATCAGCAGGACCGGGCGCGCGTCCATCTCGAATGCATCCCAGAGCTTGCCCTTCTTGATGTAGTTCTTGACGTCTTTGACGCGCGCATCGCCCAACTGAGAGTCCCGCAGGCGCGTCACGGCGTCGTATTCATAGAGGCCCTGCTGCGCCTTTGTCGTGGATTTCACGTGCCAGGTAATGAGCGGCGCGCCCAGCGCTGCCGCCACTTCATAGGCGAGTTGCGTCTTGCCGGTACCCGGCTCGCCTTTCACCAGCAGCGGCCGCTGCAGAGTGACGGCGGCATTCACGGCAATGCGCAGATCGTCGGTTGCGATGTAGCGCTGCGTGCCTTCGAATTTCTGCGACATGGATGGAAAACTTGAAATGGCGGTTCTGCGGCAACCTAGAGGTCCGGCCTGCTCTTTCGCAAGGCTGGCCGGTTGGGCTAGAACCGGTCATGCGCCAAACCTCTCCAGAAACACTCGCGGCCGCGCTCTACAGCGACGCCTCCGTTTACGAAACCGAGCGTCGGGAAATTTTCGCCCGCACGTGGCAGCTGTTTGCGCATGAAAGCCAGCTGCCGCGGCCCGGCGATTATCTTGCCACGAACTTTGCCGGTTATCCCCTCCTGGCGGTGCGCGGGGACGACGGTGCGGTCCGCGCGTTCCATAACGTCTGCCGCCATCGCGCCGGGCCTTTGGTGGACGATGGGGCCGGGCATTGTGCCGGCGCGCTCGTGTGCCGATATCACGCCTGGAAGTACGCGCTCGATGGGCGTCTTGCCGCCGCACGCGATTTCGGGCCGGCGGAAGGCTTCGACCCTCGCCAGTATGCGCTGTTTCCGCTGAAGTGCGAAACTTGGCGCGGCTTCGTATTCGTCAACATGGACGTGGAAACGCGCCCGCTGGAAGAAGCGATCGCCCCGCTGGACGGGCGCATACAGGCGCTCTCGCCCGAGCGCTTCCGTAACCCCCGCGTCTCCAGTCACCTCATCCGCTGCAACTGGAAGACCTATGTCGAGAATTACCTCGAGGGCTATCACATCCCGGTGCTGCATCCGATGCTCGCTTCGACCATCGCAGCGGATTACGGCGTCGAAATCGAGCCGCCGGCACAATTCTATCGCGCCACGCCGAAGAACGATGCGCCCATCGCGGGCCTTTGGGCCTGGGCGTGGCCATGCCTCGGCGTGAACGTTTATGCCGATGGCATTCTGATGGAGCGGATGTGGCCGGAGGCGGTGGACCGCACCCGACTCGATTACCTCTTTCTCTTTGCGGAAGACGCGGACGAGGCGGAGATCGAGCGGCAGATCGCGGCTTCATTGGTGACCACAAAGGAAGACATCGACATCTGCGAGGCCGTGCAGCGCAATCTGAACGCGGGCATCTATCAGACCGGCCGGCTTTCGCCCAAGCACGAGCAGGGCGTTGCCTGGTTCCAGAAACAGGTCGCACGCGCCGTCGGATAGAGCTGTTTGCGCCGCCCGCGCGAATTGGCGATAAGCCAACCATGAGCGATGTGGCCGAAAACGTTAGCCTGACAGAGGCGCAACTGCGCACGCGTCTGCAGCAGGCCCTCGATCTTCTCAATCGCAATGAATTCGTCGGCGCGGAAGCGGCACTGGAGAGCATTCTCGCCGCACACCCGGAGAATGCCGATGCGCTGCATCTGATGGCGCTGCTGCGGCGGGCGCAAGGGCGCAGTGAGGAGGCAGAGCCGTTCTATCGCCGCGCCATTGCCGCCAACCCCGGCCTACCGCAGGTGCACCACAATTTCGGCAACCTGCTGCGGGTGCTCCGGCGTTTCGAAGAGGCGGCCGCGGAGCAGCGCGCCGCAATCGCGCTCAAGCCGAATTACCTGGAGGCGCACCTCAATCTCGGGCTTGCGCTCCAGGATGCGGGACAGCTCGAAGCCGCGGAGTGTGCCTTTCGCGATGGGCTTCGCATCCAGCCGAACAGCTTGCTGCTGAAGCAGGCGCTGGGGGCCGTGCTGAACGATCGGGAGCGGCCGAAGGAGGCGGAAGCGGTCTTCCGCAGCGCGCTGGCCGCAAGTCCCCGCAACCCGCGGCAGGCGGCGGCGCTGACACACAATCTCGGTGTGTCGCTCAAGATGCAGCGGCGCTATCCCGAAGCGTTGGAGGCGATTTCGCAGGCACAGGCGCTTGCGGCGGATATCCCTTTGGCCGATTACAATCGCGGCAACGTGCTGCAGCATCTGGGCCGCCTTGAGGAAGCAGCGGACGCCTATCGCATCGCGATTGCGCGCAATCCCATCGACCTGAATGCGCACCGGGACCTGAACCATCTGCTGTATCGCCTGGGGCGTGACGAAGAATTCCTGCGCTCCTACGACGATGTGGCCGCCCTCTATCCGGAAGTTGGCCAGCTACCGCTCAGCAAGGCCAACTTCCTCTTTCACACGGGGCGCTTGGAAGAAGCCAGCGAGCAGTTCGAGCGGGCCACCGCGCTGCTGCCGCATCATGTCATGCCGCGCGATGGCCTGGGGCTGACGCTCACCCGGCTGGGCCGTTTCGATGAGGCGATCGCCGCCCATGAATCGGCCGTAAAGCTGGAGCCCGAAAACGCGCACGCCTGGGTCAATTTTTCCGAAACCCTGATCCGCGCAGGGGATGCGAAGAAAGGACTTTCCGCCGCCGAACGCGCCATGACCATCGCCCCAGACGACCAGCATGCGTTGGCCATGTGGGGGCTTGCGCTGCGCACCCTCGGCGATCCGCGCGAAGGCTGGCTGAACGATTACGAGCGCTTCGTGCAGGTGTTCGCGCTCGATCCGCCGGACGGCTATTCCGACATGGAGAGCTTCAACCGCGACCTGAACCTCTATCTGGACGCGCTTCATCGCGATAAGCGCGAGTTCCTCGATCAAACGCTCCGCGGCGGCACTCAGACGATGGAGGATGTTTTCGGCGCCGGCCACGATCTGGTCGAGCGGTTGCGGGCGCGCGTGGACGAAGCGATTGCCACCTACATCGCACGGATGAACGAGGATGCCGGGCACCCGCTGCTGCGGCGGCGCCAGCCGGATTTCCGCTATGCGGCTTCATGGTCATCGCGCCTCAGGGATTGCGGGTTTCACACCAACCACGTGCATCCCAAGGGCTGGATCAGTTCGGCCTATTACATCGCCGTGCCAGACGCCGCCGAGGACGCGGACGAAAAACAGGGCTGGATCAAGTTTGGCGAGCCGGCGTTCGAGCCCGCCTTCAAAGACCCGGTGCGGCGCGCCATCCGGCCTCAGCCCGGCACCCTGGTCCTCTTCCCGTCCTACATGTGGCACGGCACCGTGCCGTTCCACTCGGCCCAGTCCCGCACCACCATCGCCTTCGACGCCGTGCCGAAGTAGTCTCGCGCCAACCGAAGCGGAAGGGTGCCATGTCGGGCATGGTGGTACTGGCGGTTCTGGTTGGCGGCATCGTGTCCACCTTCACGGACTGGCTGTTCATGGGCGTGCTGTTCCACGACCGCTACATGAAATATCCGGAGGTCTGGCGAGACGGGATTGTCGGCGGTAAGGACCGCACGGCAGTGATCTATTCCTGCGCGCTCGATTTCGTGGCCGCGGCGGGAATTGTTGCGCTGTGCGTGCTGGCGGACATTCACACCCTGGGCCCGGCGCTCGGCGTGGCGTTCTTCGCCTGGCTGGCGGGACCGCTGGTGATAACCGTCAGCAACGGCTTCTTCATGAAGCTGGACTGGGCGGTGGTGGGCGCGCACTGCGCCGGCTATCTCGTGCGCTTCCTGGTTGCCGGGATTGCCGTGGCGATTTTCCTCTGAACCGTCGCGCCGCTCTTGGCGGCGAAACTTTGCGACAGTGTTCGCGACAAAGCGCGACCGTGAGCTGTTGAAGCCCGTGCGCGCCTGCGGCCAGATATTCGCCTTCGGGGGGAAGGCATGGTCGCGCATATTTACACGGTGGCGTTCCAGGGCATCGAGGCTCGCGAAGTGGACGTGCAGGTGCACGTCTCGAACAACACCAGCATCAACAATCCATTCAGCATCGTGGGACTTGCCGACAAGGCAGTGGCCGAAAGCCGCGAGCGGGTGCGTGCGGCGCTGTCTGCCATCGGCCTTGCGCTGCCGCACACCAAGATCACGATCAATCTCGCCCCGGCCGACCTGCCCAAGGAGGGCAGCCACTACGATCTGCCCATTGCGCTGGGGCTGCTCGCGGCCATGGGCGTGCTGCCGGCCAGCGAGATGGCGAATTACACCGCCATGGGCGAACTGTCGCTCGATGCGCAGATCACGCCGGTTGCGGGCGTTTTGCCCACGGCGATTGCAGCCTCCGAAGCGGGACGCGGACTGATCTGCCCCGCCGCCTGCGGCCCGGAAGCGGCATGGGCAGGCGGGCTGGAGATCATCGCTGCGCCGTCGCTGATCGCCATCGTCAATCACATGAAAGGCGTGCAGGTTCTGAATCCGCCCGCGGCGAAAATTGCCGAAGAGAATGGCGTCCTCCCCGATCTGCGCGATGTGAAGGGCCAGGAGACGGCCAAACGCGCGTTGGAAATTGCGGCGGCCGGCGGACACAACATGCTGATGATCGGCCCACCGGGGGCCGGAAAATCGATGCTGGCAGCGCGACTGCCGGGGCTTCTCCCGCCGCTGGATGCCCGCGAGGCGCTGGAAATCTCCATGGTGCAGTCGCTCGCCGGGGAATTGCGCGACGGCGCCATTTCGCGCCGGCGTCCATTCCGCAATCCGCACCATTCCGCGTCAATGGCCTCGCTGGTGGGCGGCGGCCTGCGCGTGAAGCCGGGCGAGGTCAGCCTCGCGCACCTCGGCGTGCTGTTTCTCGATGAATTGCCCGAATTCCAGCGCGGCGTCCTGGATTCGCTGCGTCAGCCGATGGAAACCGGTGAGGCGGTGGTGGCCAGGGCCAACGCGCATGTCCGCTATCCGGCGCGGTTCCAGCTGGTGGCGGCGATGAACCCCTGCCGCTGCGGCTATCTCTCGGAGCCGGCGCAGGCCTGCGGCCGGGCACCCAAATGCGGCGGCGACTATCAGGCGCGGCTCTCCGGTCCGCTGCTCGACCGCATCGATATCCATGTGGAGGTGAATGCCGTGTCGGCGCAGGATTTGGCGCTGCCGCCGCCGGCCGAAGGCACCGGCGCGGTGGCGGAGCGCGTGGCAAAGGCACGGCAGGTTCAGCGCGAACGCTACAATGGCTCCGGCGTGCGCACCAATGCCGAGGTGGAAGGAGAAACACTCGATTCCGCGGCAACCCCGGATGCCGCAGGCAAGCGCCTGCTGACCGACGCGGCCGATGCCATGCGACTCACCGCGCGCGGTTATCATCGCGTGCTGCGGGTTGCTCGCACCATCGCCGATCTGGCGGGCGCGCAAACCGTGCAGCGCGCCCATATCGCCGAAGCCCTCAGTTACCGGCGGCTCTCACATCTCCAGTGACACACAGATGGCCAGCAGCGATCCTGAGCGCCTGCCGCCGCCGCCTTTCCGGCGAACCCGCTACTTCGCAGAACCCGTAATCGCACGGCCGGATCGCCGCAGAATTGATCATACGATGATCTCTATAGTCTTGCAGCAGCCCTACCGGACCGATTTTCAGCCCGACGGCCGGATTCGCCATTGGGGCTGGATTCCGAGCTTGAATCGTTGGCTGCGCGTTGTCACTCTGCCGGATGGAGAGACGGTGCATACGGCCTTTCTGGATCGGGACTTCCACCCATGACGCGCAGCTCCCCCGTGTTTTACGATCGCTCCACAGATACGATGTACGTCACCTTTCGCGAGGGCCCGGTAATGCATACCGTCGCGCACGACGAGCAAGACTATGCCGTTGACTTCGGCGACGACGGACAGCCCATGGGATATGAAATTCAGTCAGCCAGCCAGCATCCGGACGTGATCGCAGAGGCGCTGCTGATCCTTCAGCGCGACAGGCGCGCTGCCGCCGAATGAGCGCGTAGACAGCGCTCCCGCCGAAGCCACCGCTCTTGTTGCGAAAACGTCGGCCTACGCTGCCGCAGTTGCGGCGATCGTGCTGCGCGAGCGGCGGCCCAGCCACCAGGCAATCGCAAGTCCCGCGGCGACGTAATCCATGAACTCGATGAACACGGCCGCGAGCGAGTAGTCCGACGGAAAACCGTACCAGATCCAGTAGGACACGTTGGTCGTGATGGCCGCGACCACCCCGATCAGCGAGACGAATCCCACCCGGCCCCAGTAGCTCGGTAGCATCGCCAGAGACACGAGGAACGCCGCGATCAGCGCCTGCACCACCTCCTTGACGAATTCCGCAATCATCGGGGCCGCCATGTTGCTCACGCCGTGTCCCGGTGGATGATAAAGCAGCAATCCGGATGGCTTCACCTTCAGGGCCGCTGCCATCTTCTGCATCATCTGGGGGTCTTTCGGATTCACCCAGGGGAAGAAGTAGAGCCCGTCTTTGGTGCCGTTCGAAGCCTGCGCCGCCGAGAGAACGGCGGCTTCGTTCGGCATCTGGCTGAATCCGACCTGGCCCAGCGGCAGCGCCACGTGGGCAATCGTTGACCAGATATACATGGCAATCCCGCCGAGAATGCCGGCGATCAAGACCCGCGTGGTCATGTGCAGTCCCCCCTTCGTCAGTGCCGGCGACTATACGCGGAAGCGGCGCGGCGCCCAAGCGGCGCTTGGCGGATAAAGCCTCCTGGCCTAGACATTCGCGGTGGGTGATTTGCGGGGCGGCATGATCGGGCGGCGGGCGTTCTGTTTCGCACTTCTGCTGCTGCCTTACATCGCGATGTTGTGGGTGCCCTTCTACAACCGCGCCACACCCGCGATCGCGGGTATTCCTTTCTTCTACTGGTACCAGCTGCTGTGGATTCCGCTCGGCTCGCTGCTGCTGTTTCTCGTCTACCGCGCCGACCACGCACGGCCGAAGGACTGAACGTGAGCGCTGCGCTGGCCGTCTTTCTGGTCCTGTTTGCAGCGGTGACGCTGCTGGGGTTTGCTGCCTCGCGCTGGCGCAAGGGCGATCTTAGCCAACTGCATGAATGGGGGCTGGGCGGCCGGCGCTTCGGCAGCGTGATCGTCTGGTTCCTGCTCGGCGGCGATCTCTACACCGCTTACACCTTCATCGCCGTGCCGGCGCTGATGTTCGGCGCCGGCGCGCCGGGCTTCTTCGCCGTGCCCTACACCATCATGGTCTATCCGCTGATGTATGCCGTGTTTCCCCGCCTGTGGTCGGTGGCGCGCGCGAACGGCTATGTGACGGCGGCGGATTTCGTGCGTGGCCGGTTCGGTTCCGGCACGCTGGCGCTTGCGGTTGCGGTCACCGGCATTGTGGCCACGATGCCCTATATCGCGCTGCAGCTGGTCGGTATCGAGGTGGTGCTGGCGGGCCTCGGCATATCCGGCGAATGGCCGCTGCTCATCGCCTTTGGCGTGCTTGCCGCCTACACGTACTCGGCTGGCCTGCGCGCGCCCGCGATGATCGCGGTTGTTAAAGACATTCTCGTCTACGTTACTATCCTCGCAGCGGTGATCGTCGTTCCGGAGCAGCTGGGCGGCTACGGCAAAATCTTCGCGAGCATTCCCGCGCCGAAGCTGCTGCTCGCCGGCGCGACGGCGCACACCCTTGGTTCGCAGGCGGCCTATGCCACATTGGCGCTCGGTTCGGCGCTGGCCCTGCTGCTCTATCCGCATGCGCTGACGGGTGTGCTGTCGTCAGCCAGCCGCGAGGTCATCCGCCGCAATGCGGTGGTGCTGCCGGCCTATTCGCTGGCGCTGGGGCTGATTGCGCTACTCGGCTACATGGCGATTGCAGCGGGCGTGCAGTCGATGCCGGCGCATGCGGCCGGCTTCAAGGCGTTCGGCGCGAACTATGCCGTGCCCGCGCTCTTCCTGAATGCGTTTCCGGGATGGTTCGTGGGCGTGGCCTTTGCCGCAATTGCCATCGGCGCGCTGGTGCCGGCCGCCATCATGTCCATTGCCTGCGCCAATCTTTTCACCCGCAACGTCTATCGCGAATATTTGCGCCCGGATTGCACGGCTGCGCGCGAAAGCCAGGTCGCGAAAGTGACCTCGCTGGTGGTGAAGGTCGGCGCGCTGGTCTTTGTAATCGCACTGCCGGCACAATACGCTATCGAGCTTCAATTGTTGGGTGGCATTCTCATCATCCAGACGCTGCCGTCCGTGGTGATCGGGCTCTACACGCGCTGGCTGCATCCGTATGGGCTGCTGGTCGGATGGGCGGCAGGAATCGGCGCCGGGGTCGCCATGTGGGCCAGCCTTGGCTTCAGCAAGACGACCTACAATCTGGTGCTCTTCGGCACCACCATTCCCTGCTATGCGGCCCTCTGCTCGCTCGTGGCGAACCTTCTGGTGGCTGTTTTGCTGAGCGCGATCTTGAATGTGAGCGTTTCACGGAGTTCGGACGCGACCGTCCCTTCCCACTACCGTTAGCGCGGACCTGCGCTTTGGCTCTCAATTCTTTGCTAACCATGCGCAGGCTAGGTTCGTCCGTTTAAGAAGGGCACGCCGTGCAGCGCTGGGGTACCATCGGGCTTGCAATTGCCACGCTCGTGGCAGCCGGCTGGGCCGCTTGGGGTTGGGATCAACACCAGCGCGTTACGCTACTGAATCTATGCCTGCTCGGCGCTGCCGCTGTGATTGGCGTAGCATTGCTGTTTCACGCGGTCATGGTCAGCAGCCGACGCACCGAAGAGCTTCAGGCGCTTGCGGCCAAGCTGGAGTATTCACTCAAGGCGCTCTCGGCTGCCAATGCCCAGTTGAATGAAAGCGAGAGGCGCTACAAGGGATTGTTGGACGCTCAGGGTGACGCCATCGTGCGCCGCTCCTCTGAAAGCCGGCTGACCTTCGGCAACGATGCCTTTTTCAAGCTGTTCGGACTCGCGCCCGAGCTTGCGCTTGGTAAGCCCTTCGCGCCGGAACTGCATCCGGAGAGCCGATCGCCGGTATTCGGCAATTTTGCCGGATCGGGAACCGGCTATGAGCGGGTCGTCTATGACCAGCATGTCCGCACGGTTCATGGCTGGCGCTGGATCGCATGGGAGGACTACGCGATCCGCAACGGCATGGGCCGGCTCGTCGAGATTCAAAGCGTCGGCCGCGACGTTACCGAGCGCAAGCACCTGGAACAGGCGCTGACCGCGGCGCGTGACAAGGCCGAAGCGGCGAACCGCGCCAAGTCCGGCTTCCTCGCCACCATGAGCCATGAGATCCGCACGCCGATGAATGGCGTCCTTGGAATGGCGCGGCTGATGCTGGAAACCGAGCTCAAGCCCGAACAGCGCGCCTACGCTGAGGCGATCCGCCAGTCGGGTGACGCCCTTATGGCGCTAATCGCCGACATTCTCGATTTTTCCAAAATCGAATCCGGTGCCCTGACCCTGCAGCCGGAAGCCGTGACCCCGCACAAGATCGTAGAGGATGTTGTCGAGCTGCTCGGCCCGCGCGCCCACGCCAAGGACATTGAACTCGTGGCCAACGTCGCCGCCGACACCCCGCGAGCCATTCGCGCCGATGGTCTGCGGCTCAAGCAGATCCTGATCAATCTTGTTGGCAATGCGATCAAGTTCACCGACAAGGGCGGAGTGCGCCTGGATGTCGCGCGCGCGGAAGCCGGCCAGCGGCAGTACCTGCGTTTCGCAGTCCGCGATACTGGTGTGGGAATTGCGCAAGACAAGCGCGGCGCGATTTTCGGCGAATTTGTCCAGGCGGATTCAAGCCACGCGCGCCGCTTTGAGGGGACCGGTCTTGGGCTCGCGATCTCCAAGCGGCTCGTCGAAGCAATGGGCGGAGACATTGGAGTGACCGACGCGCCTGGCGGTGGCAGCGTGTTCTGGTTCGCAGTCCCCGCCGAAGTCGTGCGCGGGGCCCGGTTCTCCGACGGTAAGCGATTGTCGGGCCAGCGGGCGGCGATCGTCACGCGCAATCCCGTGCTCAGGGAAGGGCTCACGGCGCAGATCCGCTCGCTGGGCGGGGACGTGGCGCCGCTCGCCCGGATGGGCGATGAATTCGCCGCGCCGAATGTGCTACTGATCGACGCGGGAACCGGCGCGGAGCCGGATCTTCCCAGTCCTCCGGAGAAAACACTGCGCTCGATCGTGCTGCTGCCTGCGGCGGCGCGCGGCCGTGCGCAGGAGATGAGGGCACTGGGTTTTTCCGATTATCTCATCAAGCCGACGCGGCAGTCCTCACTTGCCGACCGCATCCTGGGGCAACGCTCCGCGGACCAGCCTGTATCCGAACAGTCGGCCGGCGCCGTCGGGTCGAAAACGCGCAGGTCGCTGAAAATATTGCTGGCCGAAGACAATCCGATAAACGCCATGCTGGTTCGCGAGCTGCTCCGGCGCCGCGGCCACAGCGTTGAAGAGGTCGCATCGGGCGGGGAGGCCCTGAAGTCCACGGATCGGCAGCGCTTCGACTTCATCCTCACCGACATCCACATGCCGGATATGGACGGGATTGAAACGGCGCGGCGCATCCGCGCGCGGGAAGCGGAAACCGGCCGCGCGCGCACGCCCATCGTGGCGCTGACGGCCGACACGGTGGAAACCGGCAAGGATGCTTGCATTGAGGCGGGCATGGATGGTTTTCTCACCAAGCCCGTGGACCCCGCCGAACTCGATGCCATGATCGATGCCATTTCCGAAGGAAACAGTCTGCAGCCGCGCGAAGCGGCGGCATGACGGCTGGCCGCCCGGCAACGCCTGACATCCCCGCCAGCCGCACGCGCGCTGCCATTCGATCCTACCTGCAGCCGCGCACGGCCACGATGCTGGTCTTGGGGGCCTCGTGCGGATTGCCCCTGCTCACCATATCCAACGTGCTGGGTCTCTGGCTGACCGACAATGGCGTTTCGATGACCGATATCGGTCTCTTCGCCTATACGCTACTGCCATACTCCTTCAAATTCGTCTGGGCGCCGTTGCTCGATCAGGTTCGCCTTCCGGGGCTTCATCGGCTGTTTGGGAAGCGGCGCTCCTGGATGCTGGTCGCGCAGGCAGGCATTCTCATTGCCTTCGTGGGGTTGTGGTTCTCCAATCCGCGAACCGATCTCGTGCAAGTTGCACTCTTTGCGCTTTTGCTTGGCTTCTCGGGTGCGAGCCAAGATATTTCCGTGGACGCATGGCGCATCGAAATTGCACCCAAGGAGGAGCAGGGAACCATGCTGGGTGCGTACCAGCTCGGCTATCGGTTGACCGCCCTCGCGACCGCGGCATTGGCGCCCTACATCGCGCAAATTGTTTCATGGCGCGCAGGGCTCGGCTTCCTGGGCTGCCTCGTTTTTCTCGGAATGCTGGCGGCGCTTATGGCGCGACGGCCGCCGGAACGTGAAGCTGATGAGGAAGTCAGAGCGGTGGAGCGGGAACTCCACGTTCGCGGCAAAATCGGTGCAGCGATCGGCTGGTTCTATGCTGCCGCAGTAGTGCCATTCGTGGATTTTTTTCGTCAGCACCGCTGGGCGGGATTGCTGATCCTCGCGATGATCGGAACCTACCGCCTTCCCGACTTCATTATGGGAACGGTGGCGCGGCCAATGTACCGCCAAAGCTTTTCGCTGGTGGAGATCGGCACGATGTCCGGGCTTATCGGGGTATGGGTCACAATCGCCGGCGCGCTCATCGGTGGCTTCTTCGTGTTTCGCTTCGGTATCATGCGATCGCTGTTCATTGGCCTGTTCGCGGTGATGCTCGGAAATCTGACGTATGCGCTGTTGGCGGCGAGCGGTCACGATGTGCCGGTCTTCGCCTTGGCCATCGCGGTGGAAAACCTGGCTGCCGGTTTCGCCGGAACTGCGCTGCTAGCCTACATGTCGAGCTTGACCAGCGCTGCATTCACCGCCACGCAATACGCACTTTTCAGTTCTTTCTATGCACTGCCGGGCAAATTGCTTGGTGGGCTCTCCGGTGTTTTTGTGGACTGGTTCGCCCGTCACCGCGGCTCTGTCCAAGTGTGGTTGCCGGCGCTTGCACCGTTGCCCGACAAGGTCGTGGGCTTCGTCCCATTTTTCATTGTAACAGCGCTGACCGCCCTGCCTGCGCTCCTCTTGCTGGTGCTCGTCTATCGCCGCCAGGTGAGCGTCAGCCGCAATGCCACCGCGTAACCATCTGGTTCCGCTGAAGAATTGCACCGGCTTTGGCGTTTCTGTAGGATTCAGGAAAGTTTTGCATGGCGCTGCTAAGGGTGGCACGGGAGCCCAGCGTCAAGGGAATCGCATTTGGTCAACCTGCATGAAGCCGGCCCACTGGAGGGGCGCCTGGACCGCTGGCCCGTTCTGGCGACGGCCGGGGCGCTGGAAGTCCGGCTGGCGGAAACCGACGGCGAAGTGGAAGCGGCGCAGCGGCTGCGCTATCGCGTCTTCTACGAGGAAATGACGGCGCTGCCTTCAGCCGAGATGCGCGCCGAACGCCGGGATTTCGACCGCTTCGATGCGTTCTGCGATCACATGCTCGTGGTCGACCGCGACCTTATCGATGATGACGGCCAGCCCGGCGTGGTGGGGACCTACCGCATGATGCGCGACGTGGACGCGAAGCGCGCCGGCGGCTTCTACACCACCGGTGAGTACGACATCGGCGCGATGCTGAACAAGCTCGGCAATGCCAATCTGGTGGAGTTGGGCCGTTCCTGCATTTTGCGCGAATACCGCTCGCGGCCATCTACGATGCAGCTCCTGTGGCGCGGCGTCATGGTCTATGACCTGCGCTTCTCCATCGACCTGATGTTCGGCTGCGCCTCGCTCGCGGGCACCGATCCGGACGCGCTGGCGCTGCCGCTCTCGTACTTGCACCACTACCACCGCATGCCGGAAGCCGTGCGGGTGCGCGCGCGGCCCGAGCTCTATGTCGAAATGGATCGCATGCCAAAGGAGGCGATCGATCCCAAAGCGGCGCTGCATGCGCTGCCGCCGATGATCAAGGGATATCTGCGCGCCGGGGCGTCTATCGGCGATGGCGCGGTGCTCGATCCGCAGTTCGACACTACCGACGTCCTTATCTACTTCCCGCTCTCGACCATGGACCCGCGCTATCGCGCCCGCTTCGCCCGCGACGTGGGACTGTGACGATCAATTGCCGCTCAGGCGGCACGCGATGGCATCCCAGACGAGCGCGGCGACATCCGGGCCGCCGAACCGCTGCACTTCGCGAATGCCGGTGGGCGAGGTCACGTTGATTTCCGTGAGATAGCTGCCGATCACATCGATGCCGGCAAATATCAGCCCGCGCGCCTTCAGCTCCGGCCCGATGCTCCTGCAGATTTCGGCATCGCGCTCGGTCAGTTCCGTCGCTTCCGGCCGGCCGCCCACATGCATGTTGGAGCGCGCTTCGCCTTCCGCCGGCACCCTGTTGATCGCACCCGCAAATTCGCCGTCCACCAGCAGGATGCGCTTGTCGCCCTCGCGCACCTCGGGCACGTAGCGCTGAACGATGACCGGCTCGCGGTAGAAGGCGGTGAACATCTCCAGCATCGCGACCAGGTTCTCGTCATCGTCTTTGACCCGGAAGACGCCGGCGCCGCCGTTGCCGTAGAGCGGCTTCAGGATGATATCGCGGTGCTCGGCGCGGAACCTTCTGATCTCGTCGCGATCCGAGGTGATTAGCGTGGGCGGCATCAGGTCCTTGAACAGCGTGACGAACAATTTCTCCGGTGCGTTGCGCACGTGAAACGGGTCGTTCACCACCAGGGTCTGCGGATGAATGCGCTCGAGAATGTGCGTGGCGGTGATGTAGGCCATATCGAACGGCGGGTCCTGGCGCATCAGCACGACATCTGCGTCCGACAGCGTGACCGTCGAAGCATCGCCCAATGTGAAATGGTCGCCGCGCATGTCGCGCACTGCCAGAGGGCGGCAGCGCGCCGTCACCAGCCCGTCGCGAAAAGTAAGGTCGCGTGGACCGTAGTAGAGCAGCGTGTGCCCGCGCGCCTGCGCTTCCAGCGCCAGCGCGAAGGTGGAATCGCCGGCGATATCGATGCGCTCGATGGGGTCCATCTGGATGGCAACCGCGAAGGCCATGGTCAGTGCAATCGCCTCTTGATCGCGTGCAGCGCCAGCGCCGCTTCATTGTGCAGAGCGGCGCCCGCGGTGGAGAGGGAGAGGCAGGCTTCATAGGCGCGCCGGGCGGCGCCGAGCGCGCCGACCGTTTCCTTCAGCCGGGCCAATTCGAGCCACAGGTCTGCGTTTTTCGGCGCGATCAGGATCATCCGTTCCGCCACCTCCAGGGCCCGCTTGCCATCTCCTTTGGCGAGCGCGCGAAGCTTCAGGTTGTTTTCAAGTCGCAGCAGCACGTCCACGTCGCTGACCGGCTCGCCGGCCGTGGGCTCGTCTTGCAACACACCGGCCAGCCGTGGCGGGGATCCCAGACGCTCCCGATCCACGGCGGCGCCGCCGTTGAACGGATCGATGAGTGCGTAGTCGCCATTTAGCCCGATGCGCAACAGAAAGTGCCCGGGGCTGCTCAAGCCGGCCGCCTCCCATCCGGCGGCCCGTGCCGCATGGATGTAAAGAACGCCCAACGCGACAGGCATCCCCCGCCTGCGTTCAATCACGGCGATCAGATCGGCATTGCGCGGATCGTCATAGGTCAGACGGTCGCCGTCATAGCCGAACTGGCCGGCGATGAGAGCCGCCAGCGCGCGGGCGCCGTCTTCCGGCCTTGCCAACACGGATGCATGGCGCTGCGCCGCTTCCGAGAGTTGGCCCAAATGGGCTTCGTATGGCGCGAGCCCGGTTTCGGCATGATCGAGCGACGCCAGCAGAAGCGCCGCCCGCGCAATATCGTGCGGGCCATCGCCGCGCTCTCCGAGCGCGCGGAGCTCGTCCGCGGGGTGAAGGGCCTCAGCCATTTTTGGAGCATGCCTCAAGCGGCGTTGCCGCGCCAATCCTCGGGATGAAAGGCGGCAGGGAAGTGGCGGGGCAGGCCCCGTCCGCCCACCGTCACGAGGTCGAAGCGGACACCCTTTCGCCCGAGATGGGGGTTTAACGCCAGGTAGAGTTCCGCGGCCCGCCCGATGCGGCCCTGCTGGCGAAAGCGAACCGCCTCCAGCGCGGTGTCTGCCCGCTCCCGAGCCTTGACTTCCACGAAGCAGAGCACGCCGGAAAGCGAGCGGACGATGAGATCGATCTCACCCGCACGGGTGCGCACCCGCCGCCCGAGGATGCGGTAGCCCTTCAGCAGCAGGAACAGGCTGGCGAGCAGTTCACTGCGGCGGCCGGCGCGTTCGGCGGCGCGGCGGCTGACAGTATCAGCGCTCTTCATCGCGATTTTTCAGCGCGAGCGCGCGTTCGTAGAGCGCCCGCTTCGGCAGATCGAGCGCGCGCGCGACAAACTCGGCGGCGGCGCTCAAAGGCATGTGCGCCATGGCCTCGTTCAGCAGCGCATCGGCCTTGCGGAAATCTGGAGCCCCCTCGGCCGGCGGCCCCACAACAATCGTGATTTCCCCTTTGACCTGTTCGCGCCGGGCGAATTCCTCGGCCAGCGCTTGCAGATTGCCGCGGCAGACTTCCTCGTGGAGCTTTGTCAGTTCGCGGGCAACGGCGGCGGGCCGATCGCCCAGGACCTGCTCCATCGCCGTCAGGCTCTCTGCAAATCGGTGCGGCGACTCGAAGAACACCAGGGTTGCAGGAATCGCGCGCAGCTCTTCCAAAGCGGTTCGCCGTTCGCCACCCTTGCTCGGAAGGAAACCGGCGAACAAAAAGCGATCCATCGGCAGGCCCGCCAGCGTTAGCGCAGTCAGGACCGCCGACGCGCCGGGGATCGCATGAACGGCGATGCCTTCCTTGAGCGCCTCGCGCACCAGCTTATAGCCCGGATCGGAGATCAGCGGCGTGCCGGCGTCGCTGATGAGCGCGATGCGCGCGCCCTCGCGCAAGCGCTTCAGCACCTTCGGGCGCTGGCGCGCAGCGTTGTGGTCGTTATAGGCGATCAGCGGCTTCGCGATCCCATGGATCGCAAGCAGCTTGGCCGTTACGCGGGTGTCTTCCGCCGCGATCAGGTCGCATAATTTCAGCGCATCCAGCGCTCGCAGGGTGATGTCACGGGCATTGCCGATGGGCGAGGCCACGACATAAAGTCCCGGCGGCTCCTGCTCACCCGGCGCGCCGCCGGTCTTCGAGGATTGTTCTGCCGATGCCCGCGTCATCCATGCCCCGCCTGCTCAAGCGCTTGTATGCAATCGCTGGGGTGCTGACGATAGCGGCGCTGGCCGGCTGCGTGACGACGCCTGCGCCGAAGGCTCCGCCGCCGCGCCCCGCGCCGATTCAGACCCATCGCGCCGCCGCCACCCATCCTCTCACCGGCGAGCAGCCAGGCTTTGTCCGCCTGTCAAACACGCCGCAGGGCCACGTGCCCGTGCGGGTGGGCGTGCTGCTGCCGTTCTCGAACGGCTCGGCAGCCACGCGTTCGCTCGCGAAGGCGATGCTGAATGCGGCCCAGCTGGCAATGTTCGATTCCCGCAATCCCGACATCCTGCTGATGCCGGAAGACGAAGGTTCCACGCCGAAGGAGGCTGCGGCCGCCGCCCGGAACCTGTTGAATGAAGGCGCGGAAGTCATCGTGGGTCCGCTGTTCGCGCCGTCGGCGATGGCGGTTGCGCCGCTCGCCCGTGATCGCGGTGTGCCGGTGATCTCGTTTTCCACCGATCGCGCCGTGGCGGGCGGCGGCGTGTATCTGCTCAGCTTTCAGCCGGAAGCAGAAGTCCTGCGGGTGATTTCCTACGCCGCTGCCCACGGCCACAGCGTTTTCACGGCCATTGTTCCACAGAACGCTTACGGGGATCGCGTCTCCAGCGCCGTAAGAGTGTATGCGCCTGCGGAACATGCAACCCTTCGTGCAGTCCTGCGCTTTCCGCCCGGAGCCACCGATTTCACTGCGACCGCCAAGGCCGCCACGGAAACTGGCGCGGACTCCATTCTGATCGCGCAGGGCGGCACGCAACTTGTTGCTATTGCAGCCTTGCTGAGCAATGGATCATTGCACCCGCAGCTGCTGGGTACCGGGCTATGGGCCCAGAAATCACTCGAGCACGAGACGGCATTGTCGGGCGGGTGGTTTGCGGCGCCGCCGCCGCGAGCGGACGCCAATTTCGACAGCCGCTATCGCGCGAGTTTTGGCGCCGCGCCCCCGCCGTTGGCGCCGCTGGCATACGATGCAATTTCACTGGTTGCGGCGCTTGCATCCGGGAAGCCGTATCACCGGTTTACCGATGCTGCGCTGACCGATCCCGACGGTTTCTCGGGCGTGACCGGAATCTTCCGCTTCCGCGCCGACGGCACCTGCGAGCGTGGACTGGCGATTCTTTCGGTGGGGCCGGATGGACTTCACATCGTCGATCCCGCGCCGAAGAGCTTCCAGCCACAGGCATCCTAGGGCGCAAGCGCCGCAATCACGCTGTTGAGCACGAGCCGCCCTTCTGGGGTGGCGCGCACGCGCCCGCTGTCCGGTTCCAGCAATTTTCGTTGGTGAAGCGTTGCGAGGCTGTCTCGGTCCAGCGCGACGCCCCAGCGCTTCTCGAAAGGCGCAAGCGCCATACCTTCCGCGAGCCGCAGATTCATCAGCAGCTGCTCGTTGGCGGCTTCTTCAGTTGTGATTTCCTGCCGCTCCACGAAGCCGTGGCCCACGGTTTCAACAGCGCGTTGCCAGCGTTCCGGAAGCCGTTCGGTGGAAAACGCGACACGCTCCCCATTCAGTGTCAGGCGGCTGTGCGCGCCGGGTCCGACGCCGGCGTAATCGCCGTAGCGCCAGTAGAGGAGATTGTGCCGGCATTCCGCGCCGGGCCGCGCGTGATTGGAAATCTCGTATGCGGGAACACCGGCCGCTTGCGTCAATTCCTGCGTGATCTCATACAATTCGACGGCGGCCGGTTCTGCGGGAACGACGAGTTCGCCGTTCCGCGCCAAGGTTGCGAACGGCGTGTTCGGCTCAATGGTGAGCTGGTAGAGCGAGAGATGCTCAGTGCCGAAGGCGAGCGCCTCCCGCAGTTCCGCGCGCCACTGTTCTGCCGTCTGCTCCGGCCGCGCGTAAATGAGATCGAGCGAGACACGCTCGAAATTCGCCATTGCCAGCGCCAGCGCGGCGCTGGCTTCCGCCACATCGTGCAGGCGGCCCAACTGCTTCAGTGCGGAATCGTCCAACGCCTGCACGCCGAGCGACAGCCGGTTTACGCCTGCTGCCCTGTAGTCGCGGAAGCGCTCGGCATCCGCGCTGGCCGGATTGGACTCGAGCGTGACCTCCACATCGGCCGAAACGGGCCAAAGCTGCGCCATGGTTTCGAGCACCAGTGCGACCGACGCACCGCGCATCAGCGACGGAGTGCCGCCACCGAAGAAAACCGTTTCGACCTGTGGGCGGTCCCTTCCCTGCAGCTCCGCGAAGTATTGCAGCTCGCGCGCAATGGCATCGGCCCAGCGCGCTTCGTCGATTTCGCTGCGCACGTGCGAATTGAAATCGCAGTAGGGGCACTTGGCCGCGCAGAACGGCCAATGCACGTATAGTCCGAAAGGCTCACGGCTCACTGAGATTCGACAATCCGGTTGCGGCGATGAACTTCTCGAAAGCGCGGGCGCGATGGCTCATGGCATGCTTCTGCGCCGGTTCGATTTCTCCGAAGGTTTGCGAAAGCCCCTCCGGCACGAAGATCGGATCGTAGCCGAAACCCTTGTCGCCGCGCGGCGGGAATTCGAGACGGCCGTGCACCTCGCCTTCATACACCTCGGCGGCGCCCTGCGGCTTTGCCAGCGCGAGCGCGCAGACGAATTTGGCCGAAGCGTCCCGCGCGCCGCGTTCTGCAAGCTCGCGCTGCACGCGCGCCATGGCGGCGGCGAAATCCTTCTGCGGGCGCGCCCAGCGGGCCGAATAAATGCCGGGCGCGCCGTTCAATGCGTTCACCACCAGACCGGAATCGTCGCCGAGCGCCGGGAATCCGCTCGCGTCGGCCGCCGCCTTTGCTTTCAGCGCCGCGTTGTCGGCGAAGGTCGCCCCGGTTTCTTCCGGTTCCGGCAGCTGCAATTCTGCGGCGCTTTTCACCACCAAGCCGTACAGCGACAGGAGTTCGCGAATCTCCCGCACCTTGCCTTCGTTGTGGCTGGCGATGGCCAGCGTCTCTCCGCGGGTCAATCTCACGCGACCGCCTTTTGCTGCAGCGCGACGAGTTCGTTCACGCCTTTGCGCGCCAGCCGCAGCAACTCGGCGAACTGTTCGTCGCTGAATGGCGCGCCTTCCGCCGTGCCCTGCACCTCGATCAGCCCGCCGGAACCGGTGAGCACGAAATTGGCGTCGGTATCCGCCGAGGAGTCTTCGTCGTAGTCGAGATCGAGCACCGGCTCGCCACGATAGACGCCGCAGGACACCGCCGCGACGTGCTCCTTAAGGGCGGGTTTCGTCACCATGCCGGTCTTGCGCATGAAGGCGAGGCATTGCGACAGCGCCACGAAGCCGCCGGTGATCGATGCCGTCCGGGTGCCGCCATCCGCCTGCAGCACGTCGCAATCGACCACGATCTGCCGCTCGCCGAGCGCCGTCAGGTCCACCGCCGCCCGCAGCGATCGCCCGATCAGCCGCTGGATTTCCAGCGAGCGTCCCGACTGGCGGCCTTGCGCCGCCTCCCGGCGGGTGCGCTCGTTGGTAGCGCGGGGCAGCATGCCGTATTCGGCCGTGACCCAGCCCTTGCCGCTGCCCTTGAGAAAGGGCGGCGCTGTTTCCTGCAGGGTGGCCGTGATGAACACGTGGGTATCGCCGAATTTGGCGAGGCAGGAGCCCTCCGCGTGTTTGGCCACGCCTCGTTCCAGGCTTACCGGTCTCATCTGGTCCGGCGCTCGTTTGCTGGGCCGCATGTCAAAACCTTGAATTCGGCGGTTTCAGCCGCTACCTAGCCGTCCCGGCGCGGCTCCCGCAATGCGCTCTCTCGCCACCGGAAATTTGGCGCTGCCTGCGGCCCGGCCGATGTGGAGTAAAGTATGGGCGCAACCATGATCGACAACACGCAGGCGCGGCTGCTGGCCGGCGAGCTTGGCGAGCGCTCGCGGGAAATTCTGCGCCATCTGGTGGACGCCTATCTCTCCTCCGGAGAGCCGGTGGGCTCCCGCACCCTGTCGCAGCGTCTGCCGCAGACGTTGTCCCCGGCTTCGATCCGCAACGTGATGGCGGATCTGGAGACTCTGGGGCTGCTCTATTCGCCGCACACCAGCGCCGGCCGGGTGCCGACCGAGCGGGGCTTGCGCCTGTTCGTAGATGGCCTGCTGGAGATCGGCGAACTCACGCCGGGCGAGCGCGCCGCCATCGAAGCCCGTGTCACGGCGCAGGCCCGCGGCATCGAGGATGTGCTCACGCAGGCCACCATGATGCTCTCAGGACTTTCCCGCTGCGCCGGCCTCGTGGTGGCGCCGAAGCAGGACAGCGCCCTGAAGCACGTGGAGTTTGTGGCCGTGGCGCCCGGCAAAGCGCTGGTGGTGATCGTCACGGAAGACGGGCAGGTGGAGAACCGGTTCATTCAAACGCCCCCCGGATTGCCCGCCTCAGTACTGGCCGAAGCCTCTAACTACCTGAACGCCCGACTGCGCGGCCGCACGCTTGATTCCGCGCGCAGCGAGATCGTCGCCGAACTCGAAGGCGAGCGCGTGGAACTCGATCGCCTCACAGCGAAAATCGTGGCGGAAGGTTTGGCGACCTTGACCACCACCGATCATGCGGCCCGCAGCGACGACGAAAAGGTCCTGATTGTGCGCGGCACTTCGCACCTGCTGGATAGCGTGGAAGCGCAGGCCGATCTCGCGCGCGTGCGCCTGCTGTTCGAGGACATCGAACGCAAGAACGAACTCATCCGCTTGCTGGAACTTGCTGCGCAAGGCGATGGCGTGAAGATTTTCATCGGCTCCGAGAACCGGCTGTTCAGCCTCTCCGGTTCCTCTATCGTGGCCGCCCCCTACGCCAACGCGCAAGGCAAGGTGGTGGGCGTTATCGGCGTTCTCGGCCCCACGCGGCTGAATTACGCGCGGATCATTCCCATGGTCGACCACACCGCGAAAGTGGTGGGCCGATTGCTCGCGTGAGGCGTTTTCGAGGATAGCATGAGCGATCATCAGGACTACGTGCCCGAAGAACAGCGCCCGGCCAACGACAGCGAGGCGCCCGAGGGCGACGAGCTTTCGCAGCTGAAAGCGGAGAATGCGGAGCTGAAGGATAGGCTGCTTCGCGCTCTGGCGGATACCGAGAATACTCGCCGCCGCGCCGAGCGCGACCGGCACGATGCCTCCCAATACGCCGTCACCGGGTTCGCCCGCGACATTCTGGCGGTGGCGGACAATTTCGCCCGCGCCATCGAG
>DATIEM010000065.1:0-2827 GCA_035455725.1 Rhizomicrobium sp.
TCTTCTCCAAGGGACGCCTGCTCTACAATTTCGCGAATGCCCGCGCGGCGGCGCTGCAGAACGGCACGATCATCCTCGCCGAAGGCTACATGGACGTGATCGCGCTGGCGCGTGCTGGGTTTACGCATTCCGTCGCCCCGCTCGGCACGGCACTGACCGAGGACCAGCTGGCGCTGCTGTGGCGCACGGCACCCGAACCCATCCTCGCCTTCGACGGCGATGAGGCCGGATTGCGAGCGGCACAACGGGCCGCCCGGCTGGCGCTGCCGCATCTGAAGCCTGGCTATTCCCTGCGCTTCGCTTTCCTGCCTCCAGGGGAAGATCCCGACAGTCTCATTCGCGCCGGCGGTCCCGCCGCCATGAAGACGCTGCTGGATGCGGCCGAACCGCTGTCGAAGGTGCTGTGGCGGGTGGAAACGGAAGGCAAGGAGTTTTCCACACCCGAGCGCCGCGCCGGTCTGGAGCGGGCGCTGTCGGAGATCGTCTCGGTCATTTCCGACAGCAAGATCGCCGATTACTATCGCCGCGAATTCGAACAAAAGGTCTTCGATGAGTTCAAGCGCCGGACCCCTCCGGCACGCCCCGAATACGTCCGCCCTCGCCTTCGTTCCAGCGAGGGGCGGCGCTGGGGCGCCTTGCCCGTCCGCCCGCTGGAGACGGTTTCGCCGGCGGTGAAGAACAGCCTCCTCGCCAAGGCGGGGAACTCGGGCGCTCGTCACCGGAAGGAGATGGAACTTGCCCTGATGCTGCTGAGCGCACCGCAGCTTGCCGTATTGCAAGGCGAGGAGGTCGCCGCCTTGCCTTTCTCGGACCGGCAGCTTGACAGATTCAGGCATGAACTCCTAAACCTCGCCGCCACCGGCTCCCGCCTTGAAAAACGGGTGCTGGAAAACCACCTTATTCGCGCAGGGCTGGGCGATTTGCTGGACCGCTTGGGACCGCATTCGCCGCAGGGCCATGGCGAAAGTTCCAGAGACGGGGACAACCGCTCCGGGCAGGGGGACGCCGACGCCGACATGGAAGCCCGCTGGCTTCTTGCTGCAGCCCAGCTGCATGAAATGGCCGAAGCCGCTCCCGAACGAAGGCGGGCGGTGGAACGCTTCACGGCCGAAGCGAGCGAGGAAAGCTGGCGCGAGGCGCACCGGTTGCTCAAACCTCGCGCTATCCCGAACGAGTAGCTCGGGCGACAAGAGAGAACCCGTTCCATCCGCATAGGGTGGGAGCACAGTTGAAGCAGGACGTCCGTGGCGAAACCCGCGAAGAAATCGGCAAAACCGGCCAAAGCCGCTCACAAGGGCAAAGCGCGCGCGAGCCTGAAGGCCACGCACAAGCATGCGCCGGCCAAGCGGGCGCCGGCCAAGCACCCGCCGGCGAAGAAATCCGTCAAAGCAAGCGTGAAACCGGGCAAGGCGAAATCCGTTGCCAAGCCGGTGGCGAAAAAGGCTGAACATAAAGTGGCGCCAAAACCAATCGAGAAGCCGGTTGCACCGGCCACACCCATTCCAACTCCCGTTGCGAGGGCCCCAGAACTCGCGAAGAGACCGGTCGATCTGAAGGCGAACGGCAAGGTTTCGCTGCAGCCGCAGGCAAAGCCTGCGGTGAAGGGCGACGGCGCGGAACCGCAGATCCAGCAGGACGCCGATTCGCCACTGCTCGACATGAGCGATGTGGCCGTCCGCAAGATGATCCAGAAGGCGAAGGCGCGCGGCTACGTCACCTATGACGAGCTGAACAAGGTGCTGCCGTCCGAGAAGGTCTCCTCCGAACAGATCGAAGATACCATGTCGATGCTCAGTGAAATGGGCATCAACGTCATCGAATCCGAGGAGCAGGAGGAAGCCGGCGAGGGCGCGCTGCCCGCCACCGCGACTGGCAAGGCCGTGGTCGCCGCCGAATCCGAGAAGGAGGAGCAATACGACCGCACCGACGATCCGGTGCGCATGTATCTGCGCGAGATGGGCTCGGTGGAGCTGCTGTCCCGCGAAGGCGAAATCGCCATCGCCAAGCGCATCGAGGCCGGCCGCGAACTGATGATCGGCGCCTTGTGCGAAAGCCCACTCACCTTTGAGGCTCTGACCGTTTGGCGCGATGAGCTGAACGAGGGCAAGGTTCTGCTGCGGGACATCATCGACCTCGAAGCGATGTATTCGATGGGGCCCGACGGCAAGCCGCACGTTCCCCCGCCCGTCGGCCCCGACGGCAAGCCGCTCACCAATGTGCCCGCGTCTGTGTTCACGCCGCCGACCCCGCTTGCTCCGCCAGAGGTGCTGGGCGCGAATGGCGCGGCGCAGCCCACCCCGGCTCGCGAATTCAAGAAGCCGGAGCCTCGCCCTGCCCCGCCTCAGCCCAGCGGGCTCGACGATGACGATCCGGTTGCCGCCGCCGCGGCGCGCGATGCCGCTGCGGCCGCCGCCGCTGAAGCCGAGGAGCTGGAAGAAGAAGGCAATCTTCCGCTTTCCGCCATGGAAGCCTCGCTCAAGCCGCAGGTGCTAGAGACGCTCGACAAGATTGCCAACCTCTACAAGAAGCTTGGCAAGCTGCAGGACGCGAGCGTGGAAGCAGCGCTCGGCGCCGACGAACTCTCCGACAGCCAGGAGCGCCGCTTCAAGAAACTTCGCTCCGAAACCGTCGATCTGGTGAAGAGCCTCAAGCTCAACAACAACCGCATCGAAGCCCTAGTCGACCAGATGTACGGCATCAACCGCCGGCTGGTGTCGCTTGAGGGCCGGCTGTTGCGCCTCGCGGAATCTCATGGCGTGGAGCGCAGCGACTTCCTGAAAGAGCATTTCGGCAACGAACTGGACCCGCACTGGGCCAGACGCGTGGG
>DATIEM010000066.1:0-10411 GCA_035455725.1 Rhizomicrobium sp.
TCCATGACCGCACCGTGCGGGGGCTCCAGACCGAGCAGCTCCAGTGCGATGAGATTTGGTCTTTCTGCTACTCCAAGCGCTTCAATGTTGCCACGAACAAGAACAAGGAAGCCGACGCGGGCGATATCTGGACGTTCACGGCACTGGACAAGCACTCCAAGGTGATCGTCTCTTGGCTGGCCGGTGATCGCACCAGCGCAATGGCAGAGCATTTCCTGCGGGACGCATGGACGCGCATCGACTCCGATCACGTCCAGATCACGACCGACGCATGGCGCGGTTATGAGAACACCGTTCATAAGGTTTTCGGGCGCGGCAATTCCCACGTCCTACAGCACAAGCAATACGCCTCTAATCAGGATAGCGGCCCCGCTCACAAATACAGCCCCGGCAAGTGTATCTCTTGCGAGACGAAAGGCATGTTCGGGAAGCCGGATTTCAAAGAGGCTTCAACGTCTCACGTTGAACGCCAGAACCTTACGATGCGTATGTCCATGCGGCGCTTTACTCGGCTCACCAATGCCTTCTCAAAGAAATTTGACAATCACTGCTATGCGCTGGCGCTCTACTTCTACCACTACAATTTCTGCCGCCAGCACAAGTCGCTTCGCGTCTCTCCCGCGATGCAAGCGGGTATCGCGAACGAGCTAATGAGCATGGCCGATCTCTGCGCTATGATGGACGCCGCGAACCCGCCTAAAAAGCGGGGACGGTATAGAAAGGCTGCATGAGCGGACATTGGGGAAGCCCTCGTGATCTGACAATTGGGGCCGTGGTGATCGCCTACCTAGCCCTAATCCTATTCCTGTGGCGCTATCTGCGCCGCGCTCATGAGCAGGTATGGAAAGACATTGGCGGCCCGACAATCGTGCCCACGCTGGACTCGCTTCGCCAAACACTCCTCACGCTCAAGTACCTGTGGAGCCCTAGCGCGGACAGGTCCGGAGACGGGATGCTGATCGCTATCGTGTGGGGAATCCGGCTCCTGTTCTTGGCCGCCGTTACGCTAATCATCTTGTGGCCGAGAGGCTAAAATTCAAACTGAGACACTACCTCACGCTGTCAATGCCCGATATGAAAATGTTTTCGATTTCCGGCAAAAAAGTTCAAAGCAGGCAGAAATGCTGGGATTTCTGCCTGGCGGCTCACGCCGTCAGTCCCCGCGCAATTTGCTCTGAAGGGTTGCCTTTCGAACGCGGCATCTCGTGTCCCCGGCCGGATCGGCGCTAATCTGGAAGGAACAGGGGAGGCCGGCATGAACAAGTATCTGATGCTGATGGCTGCCGCGCTCATCGCGCCAACAAGCCGGCCGGGGCGTTCGCTTCGCGGGGCCATGCAAGCGTCTTTCTGGACGGTTCGTTCTGCACCACCTGGGCGTTCGACTGGAAGAGAAACACCTACGTCTCCGAGATGATTGAATTCTCCTGCGACAGCACGGTCTATGAAATCGGCATCGCGGGAAACACAAAGGGCATGGGCAAGAACGTTAATTTCGGTTATCCCGTCGACCCGCACGACAACTTTGCCCTCTCGATCGATTTCCAACTGCCGCTGCAAACCGGCAATCACTGGACGATCTACGTTTACGACAAAGGCTCGGTTTCCGTGCTGAATTCGGGTACCTACGAAGTGGTAAACGAGGGCGTGCGGAGGGGCGGCGCGCAGCGCGTGTCGCTGGCGAGCCAGGTCAGACAGATGCTGAACGAGCGCAGGCTCGCTTCGAACGCCAGCGGGCCGTAGGCGCGCGTGTCCGCGCCGCAGTGAGCGTGGTTGCGGCCCCAACCGATTCGTCTTTCGGCGTGTGTGTTCGACTATTGGGAAATGCGGAACACCGTGCCGCAGCCGACACGGCTGCAAGAACCTTTCAGCACGCTCCCCGCATATGCTGTGCCGTAGATCGTTCCCAAATCATCGGAGCCGAGTGTCGCGACCGGCGTGCTGCCGTCCTTCCCGCCGCGGAAGGAATGCAGCACGGTCAGGTTCCCATCCGGGGCAAGGCTGTAAACAGCGCCGAGATTGTCGACACCGCCGCTCTTTGTGGCGCCGTAGAGATCGCCGTTCGCCCCAACGATCACGCCGCCATCGGGGTTCGCGCCATCGATTGTCTGGCCAGAGCGGCCGGAAAACGAATGCAGCACCGTCTCCTGGCCGGAAGGCGTGAGCCTAAACACTGTTCCCAGACCCGAGCTCCCTCCGTTTTCGGTTGTGCCGTAAAGGTTGCCTTTGCGGTCGATCAGGAGATCCGAGTAGGCCGTGAAGCCGTCGTTTTGGCTCCCGAAGGAATGCAGCACGCTTTCCGTTCCGTCCGCAGCAAGCTTGAAAACCGTGCCGCTGAAATTGGTGCCGCCCGAGACGGTTGTGCCATAGAGGTTTCCGTCGCGATCAAGCACGACGTTTGCTGCGGGAGTCGAACCATCGCCGTCGGCGCCGAAGGCGTGCAGGACGGTTTCGACGCCCTTCGGTGAGATCGCGAAGACGGTGCCATTGCCGAACGCGCCGCCCAGCGCGGTGGTGCCGTAGAGCCGGCCCTTTTTGTCGAACGCGACCCGCCCAGCTGGCTGTGCGCCGTCGTTTCCGCCGGCAAAATTGTAGAGGATGGTCTTCTGACCGTCGGTTGTCAGGCGATACACCGTACCGCAGCCCCATCCGTCGCCGCAGATGTTGGTGCCGCCGCCCCAGGTCGTGCCGTAGAGCGCGCCGTCCGGCCCAAACGTCACGCCGTCAGATTCCCACCCATCGTTTCCACCCGTGAAGGCGTAGAGGATTGCCATTGTCCCATCCGCCGCGATGCGAAACACCGTGCCGCAGCCGTTTGCGATCCCGCAGTTTTTGCTGCCGCCACTCTCCGTCGTGCCGTACAAATTGCCTTGGCTGTCGGCGACAAGCGCCGAGGCTGGGTTCATTCCATCTTTTCCGCCCCTGAACTTGTGCAGGAGGGTAAAGGAACCGGCATTCGTGGGTGCGGAAAGCGCCAGCACGCAGGTGCCGGCGAGCAATGCAATCGAGAGAACGCGAGTCACAGAGTACTCCTTCAAAGCAACGGCCAGCCGTCGCGCTTCCGCGTAAGGTGAAGATTCGAAGGAGCAGCTCGCTCCGAGACGAGTTCAGCCCGTATCCGCAGGCTCATTGGAAGTAAAGGGCAAGAACTCAGAGCGGTGTCGCGCGCATCAGGCCTCGGCCGGCTCCAGATAATCCGCCGACCAGCTGCGCAGGCGCGAGCGGGCAGGGGCGTCGCAAATGCCGTAGTGCGCCGCGAGCCGATCGAGCGCCAGCGCCAGCACCACCTTGCCGGAACGCCGCGGCCAGCCGTTCTGCGTCTCCACTGCTTCGAGACCCTTGAGCGCGCAGCAGAGTTCGAACAGCAGGTCGGAAAGTCCTGGTCCGACCGCGGAGAGCGCTTTGGCAAAACGCTGTTTGGCGGCCAGAACGGTGTCCGGAAGCACGGGATTGGTGGGTCCGCGGCCGTCCACCAGTGGCGCACTCAGATCGCGGCAAAGGCGCGGCTCAAGCCGTGCCAGGGTGTAGTCGCGACGCAGCTTTTCGCCGGCTTCGAACTGGCGGCCGTCGATGGCGCCGCGCGCCTTCAGCCAGCCCAGCGGCGATTCGGCGTCGTTGACGACCACGGATATTTCTTCGCCGCGTTCACCGGTCATGGCGCGCGACCGCAGCAGCTGGTGCTGCGCGGCAAACGGATCGGCGCCGGCAAGATCGCTGGTGAGCCAGGCGCGGCCCGCGGCGCTTAGCAACAAGGCTTCATTCGCGCCGGTCTCGAGCCAGCCGCGTTGGCGGAAGGCAGCCACCATCTCCGCGGAGGTTTTCACCCGGCCGGAGGCGGCGCGGCCGCGCTGCACCACGGTGAAGCGGCCGTCGCGGCCCGCAACCAGCCGCGCCTTGGCATCGGCGAGCTTGCGCAACACGCGACGGGCTTCGCGCAGCATTTCGTTTCCGCAGGCCGCGCTCATGCCGTCACCCCCGCGGCGCGGCGCGTCAGCGTTTCGAGCCACTCGACGGTGCGGTCGAAGGTCGGATCTTCCCGCGCCTCCTCGATGCGGCGGCAGGCGTGCAAGACGGTGGGGTGAGACCGGCCGAAGGCGCGGGCGGTTTCGCGCAAACCCCGCTTGAGTGCCGTCCGGGCGAGATACATCCCCAGCTGGCGACCCTTCAGGACCTTCGGATCCTCGGGCAGGTTGTCCTGCATGAGCGCGATGACGGGAATCCCAACGGCGTGGGCAGCGACGGCCTGTGCCACCGCGATCTCATTAATATTTTCCTGTTTTGTTCTCCTGAAAGCCATGCAGATACCCCTGTTTGCAGCATTTACACCCGAGAGAGGAATACTAGCACAGAATGGGACGTGGTAGACGCGGCTTAGAGGAAAAAATTTTCTTGCGCCGAAAATGCCGGTAAACGGCCACGTCCCGCCCTGCCGGAGGTCGCGAGAGGCGCCAAAAGTGGTAGATGGGCAGGTCATTGACCGGCGAGGCGGCCTTCCGCACCCCGGTCCACCACTCGCGAAGGGGCATGCATGACCTGCGGCGCCATCATGACCGAGAGCCCGCTCAGCGCGCGGGAAGACGAGACGGTTGGCGAGGCCACCAAGCGCCTGATCGGCGACCGCTACCTCAACCTGCCGGTGGTGAACGCCGATGGCCGCTTCCTCGGGATGTTCGGCATCTATGACCTGTTCAGCCTCATCATCCCGAAAGTCGCGCTGGCGGGCGGCCTGCTGCCGAACCTGCGCTTCATGGGCGACGATGCGGAAGAGCTGCGCACGCGCTTCCGCGAGATCGCCGGCCGCAAGATTGCCGAGGTCGCCGACCGTGACGCGCGCGTGCTCTATCCCGATACGCCGCAGATCGAGGCGCTGCGCCTCTTCTGCCAGCAGCACACCACGCTTGCGGTGGTGGAGCGGGAGACGCGCCGGCTGCTCGGCATCGTGTCGTACTGGGATGCGGTCTGCGCCCTGACAGGAATGGGAAAGCTACCGAACGCTCAATAGGGTTGAACCAGAGCTGGATCGAAGGACTCCAACCCTCCCCTTGAGGGAGGGTCGAAATTTGCGAAGCGAATTTCGGGGAGGGGGAATTGGAAACTGTGTCACGTTCCCATGGGCATGATCGTGCCGCGCTGAAGCGCGGGGCAGCACGCTCCTTGCGCAGCAAGTCCACCGAAGCGGAACGCAAATTGTGGCATTGCCTGCGTGACAAGCGCTTATGCGGCTTCAAGTTCAGACGCCAGCAGCCCATCGGACCGTACATTGTCGATTTCTACTGCTCTGGCGCGAAACTTATCGTTGAGCTGGATGGCAGCCAGCACGGAGACGGTCGGCGCCCGATCTGTGATCTGCAACTTACGAGATGGCTAGAAACTCGCGGTTATGCCGTCATCCGTTTCTGGAACACCGATGTTCTGAACGACTCCGACTACGCCCTCGGGTGCATTCTGCACGCAATTCAAAAGAGGCAGAGCGAGGCCAGGTGACCCCTCCCCGAAATTTGCTCCGCGTTGCTTCGCAAATTCCGACCCTCCCTCAAGGGGAGGGTTGAATGGAAGTGCCGCCGCACGACCCGCAGTCCTTTGCGTTTCTCGGCGCCGCCACCACCCTGGTGGTGGTCTATGCGCTGGTGGTCACCGAGCTGGTCAACCGCGCCGTGGTTGCGGTGCTGGGCGCAGGCGTGCTGATCGCGCTCGGCGTGCTGACGCAGCAGCAGGCGATTGCCGCGGTCGATTTCAACACCATCGGCCTGCTGGTCGGCATGATGATCATGGTGGCGGTGGGGCGCAAAAGCGGATTGTTCGGCTATGTCGCGGTGAAGGCGGCGCAAGCGGCGCGCGGCTCTCCCTCCGGCATTCTGTTTTCGCTGGCGCTGGTGACGGCGGTGCTCTCTGCTTTTCTAAACAATGTCACCACCATCCTGCTGGTGGTGCCGGTGACCTTGCTGGTGTGCGGCCAGCTGAAGGTGCCGGTTTACCCGTTCCTGTTCGCGGAAGTATTCGCGAGCAACATTGGCGGCACCGCGACGCTGATCGGCGATCCGCCCAACATCATGATCGGCTCGGCGGCGCATCTGAGCTTCGATGCGTTCCTGACCAATATTGCGCCCATCGTGATCGTGATCCTCGCGGCGCAATTCGCCGTCAATCACCTGATCTGGGGACGCCGCTTGCGCGCCAACGCCGAGGACCGCGCCGACATCATGGCGCTGAAAGCGGGCGAGGCCATTGAGGACCGGCGCCTGCTGCGCTGGTCGGTCGGAATCATCGCGGTCACCATCCTGGCCTTCGCGTTCGAAGACCAGCTGGGGCTGCAGGCCGCCACCATCGCCATGTTCGGCGGCGCGCTGATGCTGCTGATCGAGAATGTGCCGCTCGCCCATTCCGAGCACGCCCGCAACGTCACCTCCGCGCTCAACGAGATCGAGTGGATCACCATCTTCTTCTTCCTGGGATTGTTCATCGTGGTGGGCGCGGTAGAGCACGCCGGCGTACTGGCGTGGCTCGGCCGCCATTTGCTGGCCGTCACGGGTGGCGATACGCGGCTGGCGGCTAGCGGCACCTTGTGGGCGTCCGCCGTGCTGTCGGCGATTGTCGATAATATTCCGTTCGTCGCCACGATGATCCCGCTCATCAAAACTTTGGCGCCGCATTTCGGCGGCGAGGCCGCGATTCAACCGGTGTGGTGGTCACTGGCGCTGGGCGCGTGCCTCGGCGGCAACGGCACACTGGTGGGGGCCAGCCCAAATCTGGTTGCGGCGGGACTCGCGGAACGAGCGGGAGTGGAATTCTCCTTCTGGAAATTCACCGCGCTCGCCTTCCCGCTGATGCTCGGCAGCATCGCGCTCTGCCAGATTTATCTCTGGTGGCGGTATTTTTGATTCCTGCGCGCCGTCGTGCCGTTGCACGAAGGCATGGCGCGCACGATGAAATCGCCGTAGCATGCCTTTGCCTTTCGGGGGCGGCGACATGGCACGGTGGGCTCGCGGATCGGTCATCCTCCTTTGTCTCGGCCTGATGGCCTGCGTGCAGGAACGGCCCGACGGCATCACCGGATGCGGCCAGTTTCTTTACGGCTATAACACCGACGCTCGCGCCGACGTTCGGCATTTGCGCGGCACGCCGCCCAACCGCTTCCAGTTCGTCGCACCGGACGACCCGTGGTTTGCGCGCAACGAAGACGCGTTCGTGGATGCTCTCGTCAATGCGATCGGGCACATTCCCGCCCGCGTGCCGCATACCCTCAACATCATTTCCTTGAGCGGTGGCGGGCAGTGGGGCGCCTACGGCGCAGGATTCCTGAACGGCTGGTCCCGCGTCGATGCAGCCGGTTGGAGCCCGAACGATCCGGTGATCCCGTATCTGAAGCGGCAGGACATCGATTTCGTCACCGGCGTCAGCACCGGCGCCATGCAGACGACTCTCGTTCTCGCCGGTTCCGCAGACGAAGCGGTGAACGGCATCCCCGCCGCAGAGGTGCGCGCCAGGGCCGATGAGCTGCTGAAGCAAAGCTATCTCGATCCGCGCATCGGACGGCTGGCGCGGCAGCGCAACCTGCTGGAGGCAGCGCTGTTTCACAATTCGCTTTATGACGTGAGCGGGCTGGAGCGCGTCGTGCGCCGCACCGCGGCCGACTATCTGCCGGTTTACGAGCAACTGCCCCCGCGTAAGCGGGCCTATGTGGGCACGGTCGATGTAGACAAGGGCGATTTCAAGGTTGCGGACCTCAAGGCGATGGCCGATGCGCCGGCATCCAGCCTGGAGGACGCGCGAAAGTCGGCCTGCATCTCGGAAAGCATTCTCGCCTCGGCGGCCATTCCCATCGGCTTTCCGCCGCGCTTCATCGAGCGGCACATGTTCGTTGACGGCGGCACGCGGCTGGGCCTGTTCTCCACCATTTTCCTCACCCATCCCAAAGTGCAGGCGGCAATCCAGGCGGCGAACCTGAAAGTCTATGTCTCGGTCATCATCAACGGCAACCAGTCGTCCGACAGTTACAAGACGCGGCGCACCAAGGTGAAGAACGGCCTCGTCGACATCGCCAAGGCTTCGATGTCGAACGGTATCGATCAGATCTACAAGGATTCAGTTTACCGCACCGAGATGGACCTGCGGATGGCTTTTCCCAACGGCTACTTCTCGCGTTACACCTACGTTTCAAATCGGGAAATCCGGAAGTCGGACGCGCCGGACTGCATCAAATCGGTGCGCGATCAGAATGAGGATGAATTCGATCCGACGTTCATGGCCTGCCTCTACAAGCTCGGCTACGACAAGGCGCTCACCGGCCGGAAGGCCTGGCAACTCTACGATGAAATTCCGGCGATCGCGGAGACGCAGTCCTAGCCGCCGCAACAAATACGCATAAGCCAAACACGTCCGCGCGAGCCGGAGGCGGGCGGCTTTACGGGCGCACGCTTGCCGATTTAGGTTGCGTCGAACAAGCAACGGACCTGGAGTGTGTAACGTGAAAAGGATTCTACTGGCGGGCGCGGCCGCGCTCGTGACATGTGCCGGAAGTGCCGCCACCGCGAAGACCGTGTCGATTTCCTTCGACGGGCTGTGCGACGGCATGGATATCATCGTCGACAAGACCGGCCACACCGCCCTCGAAACCGGCAACGGCTGCGATGAGGGTGCGCATTTCGGGGCCGGTACCATCGGCAGCATCAAAAACCGCGGCAAGGCCATCACCTTCGGCGTCAATCTCTACGGCAAAGGCGGCGGCGGCTATCAATATATCTACGTGATTTCGTATCCGCTGGTGAGTGGCAGCACGTGGACGAATTTCTACACCCAGGACGGCAAAACGCTCTCGAAGCAGTTCACCGGCACCTACACGGTGACCGGCGCGGCGGGGCATGCGGCCAAGGGATCGCGGAGCTCCACCGGCCTGCCGCGCTGAACGCGCGTCCCAATCGCAAACCCCGATCAGTCATTCAGGAGATTGAGTTCATGTGTCATCGCCGCATCCTGCTGGCCGGCGCGCTGCTGGGTTCCGCCGTCGCGCTCACCGCTTTCGCATCCACCGCGCAGGCAAGGCCCCAATACACTGTCGTCCATCAGTTCAGCGGCGCACCGGGCGACGGCGCCTACGCCAATAGCGACGTGAATCTCGATGCGGCGGGCAATCTTTACGGCACAACGCATAACGGCGGCGTCCATGACGTCGGCGCGATTTACCGGATTGACGCCAGCGGCACGGAGACGCTGCTGCACTCTTTCGCCCTGGGCGACAACGCCGGCTACAATCCCTACGGCGGCGTCACCATCGATGAAACGAGCGGCGATCTCTACGGCACCACCGAGTTCGGGGGCCCTTCGGATGCGGGCGTGATCTGGAAGCTGGCGGCTGACGGCACCTACTCGGTGCTGCACGCACTCGACGACGTTCACGACGGCAGGCAGCCGAGATGGCGCCTCGTCCCGGACAAGAAGGGCAATCTCTATGGCGTGGCGCTGTTCGGCGGCGCCAACGGCGATGGCACTGTTTTCGAATTGAAGGCGAACGGCGCGTTCAAGCCGCTGCACACTTTCTCCGGTGCCGATGGCGCCGATCCGGTGGGGCGCCTGGAGCGCGACCGTGCGGGCAATCTTTATGGAGTCACGTTTAGCGGCGGCTCGCACAACAGGGGAACCATGTACGAAATTGCCGCCGACGGAACCTTCACCACCTTGTACGTTTTCAGCGGCGGCAGTGACGGCGGTTTTCCGGAAGGCGGCATCGAGCGTGACAAGGACGGCAATCTCTATGGCACGACCGCCAGCGGCGGCACGGGTTACGGCACGCTGTTCAAGCTTGCGCCCGGCGGAGCACTGACGACGCTCTACACCTTCAGCGATGGAAAAGACGGCGGCGCGCCATTCGGCGATCTGTTGCGCACCTCGTCGGGCAAGCTCTACGGCACCACCAGCATGGGCGCCGGCGGCGATTGCCAGAACGGCTGCGGGACGGTGTTTGAATTCAGCGCGGGTGGCGCGCTGCGAACACTCCATCGCTTTGCCGGCGGGACTGTGGATGGCGGAGAAACGGATGCCGGTGTGGTCGAAGGCCCGAATGGCGCCCTCTACGGCGCGACCGTCTATTACGGCGCGTCCGGCGATGGCGTGGTGTTCAGCCTGACAAAATAGGTAGGCGGTTGCCGGCCTCGACCTTGCACCGGGATTGCGGGAAAGTCCCCGGCGGTGACAGTATCTGCCCGCGAGACATCGGGGGAACTGCCGTGACATGGGTGTGCAAAACCGTTCATTTCGGACTGGGAGCAGTGTTTTTCGCACTGACGGTTGTGGGCTCGGCCAACGCTCGAGCGTGGAATGAACAGGTGCTCTACAGCTTCACGGGCGGCGTTGACGGGCAGCAGCCCTGGGCCGGCGTGACGCTGGACGGTGCCGGCAACATCTATGGCGCGGTGACGTT
>DATIEM010000067.1:0-5938 GCA_035455725.1 Rhizomicrobium sp.
TTCGAGAGAAAATCGCGCAATGCGCCGACTTCACCTTCGCTGAGGAGCCGGGAGGAGCAATGCTCGTTCGACATGATGGCCGCGCGGAAACTGTGCTCTCCGAGTTCGCCGCTAAGAAAGTCGGCAAGCTTTTGGCGATACAGGTCTCGTTCTTCGAGCGAGCGGATGGCGAGCTTCTTCCACAATTCGCCGCGTTCGCGATCCTGCGCCAGCCCCGCCAGTCCGATGTGATTGGTCTCTCCCGGAGAACGCGGATATAGAATCCGATGCTGTTTCAGCAGGGCCCGATTGGCCGCCATGAAAGCCTGTATCGAGGTGGTGCCGGTCTTTTCCGTCCCGATGTGCAGGTACAGCTCCATGCGCCCCTCTTCGCATTACCGGCCGCGTTTGTGAATGCGGGCGCCTGGCGGCCGGCCGTCTCGCCGTGGAAGAGAGCTTATCGCGGAGATGCGACGGTCAGGCGTAACGGGCGAGCGCGCCTTCGAACTCCGGCGCCGGCGCCGCGGCGTCTTCGATCAGCAGCGCCGTTTCGAGCGCGCGGCGGGCCTCTTCGGGCCGCACCAGCGAGGATGCGCCCAGCCGCGCCGCTTCCACGAAGGCCGCAATGGATTCACCCAGCGGGTCGTCCAGATGCAGGTCATTCAGCGGCCGGCCAGTGGTGTTCTTCACCTGGCGGGTGACGAAATCGATCTCAATCGCGCCGTCCTCATACACCGCCCGCATGCCGCGGCGGCGGATGGGAGAGATGCGGCTCGCATGCAGCCTGGCCTGCGCCCCGTTCTCGAAGGACACGCGCGCGGTGATGTCGTCGGCCTTGCGGCTCATTCCGCTGCGGCTGCGGGCCTGCACATCGCCGACTTCGCCGGGGATGAGGCAGTGCACCAGATCGAGATCGTGAATCATCAGGTCCAGTACGGCGCTGACATCGGCGCCGCGGCCGCTCCACGGCCCCATGCGCCAGCAATCGACTTCCACCGGCGCGTCCTCGTAGTTCAGCAGGCCCGTTTGGTTGAACACAAAGCGCTCCTGATGTCCCACCGTCAGCACCCGGTTCTTCACCTCGGCAAGGGCAATCAGGGAATCCGCTTCCGCCAGACTGGTGGCGATCGGCTTCTCGACCAGCACATCGGTGTCGGCATTAAGGAAACCGCGCACGATCGGCGCATGCGTCACCGCCGGCGAACAGATGCTGACGATATCCACTTCCCCCAGTAGCTCGCGCCAATCCGCCACGGCGCGCACCCCGTGCTTAACCATCGCCTGCCCGCGGGCATCCGCGCGCGGATCGGCAATCGCCACCAGCTCCACGCCTGGCATGGCAGCGTATTTGGCGGCATGGTGACGGCCGAACGCGCCGTTTCCGATCACGCCGGCGCGCAGTTTGCGCGGCCACGAGGTGGATATAGTCAAGCGGGAGAATCCCCTGCAAATACCGAGGCTTAATGAGGCATGGGGCCGCCGCCGGCGCGACTCATAAAATGTTTCGCCTTGTTACACCGGGGCGCGCTGCTAGGCTGGTTTGTGGTTTCGACAAACTGAATATTAAGGACCGTACCATGCCGAATCGCCGAAGCCGGGAAATCCGGCTGGCCCGCCGCCCGGAGGGCCTGCCTCGGCCGGAGGATTTCCAGTTGGCCGAAAGAGAGGTGCCGGAAGCCGGTGCCGGGCAAGTGCTGGTCCGGAACATCTACATGTCGGTGGACCCCTACATGCGGGGCCGCATGGTGGAGCGGGAGAGCTACGTCCCCCCCTTTCAGATTGGCCAACCCCTCTCTGGCGGCGCTGTGGGCCAGGTGGTGGAGAGCCGGAACCCGCAGTTCCACCCCGGGGATTACGTCAACAACTTTTCTGGCTGGCAGGAGTGGTTCGTCTCTTCCGGTGGCGATCTGCAGAAGGTCGATCCGGCCATGGCGCCCATCCAGGCCTTCTTGGGCACCTTCGGCATGCCGGGGCTGACCGCCTATGCCGGCCTACTGAAGGTAGGGGAGCTGAAGGAGGGCGAGCGGGTGTTCGTCTCGGCCGCCAGCGGCGCGGTGGGCGCGGTCGTCTGCCAGATCGCAAAGAGCAAGGGATGTTTCGTGGTGGGTTCCGCCGGGTCGGACGAGAAGTGCGACTGGCTGACCCGCGAGGCGGGCGTGGATCGCGCCATCAACTATCGCAGCTGCGGCGATCTCACCAAAGCGGTGCGCGTGGCGTTGCCGGACGGCATTGACGTGTATTTCGAGAACGTTGGCGGCGCGCATCTGGACGCCGCGCTGGCCAACATGCGGCAGGGCGGCCGCATCGCGGTGTGCGGCATGATCGAGCAGTACAACGCGACCGCGCTCCCGCCCGGCCCCGCGAATTTCATCAACGTGCTGCCGAAGCGGCTGACCATCCGCGGGTTCATCGTGTCCGACTGGGGCGGCCTGATGCCGGAGTTCCTGCGCGACATGGCCGCGTGGCATCGTGCCGGCAAGATGAAATGGCGGGAGACCATTGTGCAGGGAATCGAGAAGGCCCCGGCCGCCTTCATCGGCCTCTTCAAGGGCGAGAACATCGGCAAGATGCTGGTGAAAATCGGCCCCGACCCGGCGTGCTGATCAGGGTTGAACGGGCCGAACGAGCTTTGCCGCCTGTTTGGCACGGGTGCGGGCTTCGTCGATGGTCGCGGCGCCGGCGAGCGCCACGCCCATGCGGCGCTTCCTGAACGATTCCGGCTTGCCGAACAGGCGCAACTCCGTTCCTGCAATGGCGAGCGCCTCCGCCACGCCCTCGAACGCGATACCTTTCGCGTCCATGCCGCCATAGATTACCGCCGAGGCACCGGGCGATTTCAGCTCCGTGGAAACCGGCAGGCCAAGAATGGCGCGCGCATGCAGCGCGAACTCGCTCTGGTACTGCGAAACCAGCGTCACCAAACCGGTGTCGTGCGGCCGCGGGCTAACTTCCGAGAACCACACCGCGTCGCCTTTCCCGAACAACTCCACGCCGAAGATGCCGAAACCGCCGAGCGCGCCGGTGATCTTGCGCGCGATCTCGCGGCCCTGCTCCAGCGCCGCTGCGCTCATCGGCTGCGGCTGCCAGGATTCCACATAGTCGCCATCCACCTGCAGATGACCGATGGGTTCGCAGAAATGCGTCGCCGCGCCGCCGTTCTGGTCCGAGGCGCGCACGGTGAGCTGGGTGATCTCGAAATCGAATTGCACCTCGCCTTCCACGATGACCCGCGCCTCGCGCACGCGGCCCCCGCTCAGCGCCTTGTGCCAGGCTTTCGCGACGTCTTCCGGGCCCTCGAGCCGGCTTTGCCCCTTGCCGGAGGACGACATCACCGGCTTCACGAAACAGGGAAGGCCGATGCGCGCCACCGCCGCTTCCAGTTCTTCATAGGACGACGCGAAGGCGTAAGACGAGCACGGCAGGTGCAACTCCTCCGCCGCCAGTTTGCGGATGCGCTCGCGGTTCATGGTGGTGTGAGCCGCAAAGGCGGTGGGAATGACGGTGGCGAGACCATCAGCCTCGATGCGCACCAGCTCATCCGTGGCGATGGCCTCGATCTCCGGCACGATGAGAGCCGGGCGCTCCTCCTCCACCAGCGCCCGCAAGGCACGGGCGTCCGTCATGTCGATGACGTGCGCGCGGTGCGCCACCTGCTGGCCCGGCGCGTTCGCGTAGCGGTCCACCGCAATCGTCTCCACGCCGATCCGCTGCAGCTCGATGATGACCTCCTTACCGAGCTCGCCCGCGCCCAGCAGCATCACCTTCACGGCATTGGGCGACAGCGGCGTGCCAAAGCGCATCGATCGTTCCAAACCAGATTCGAACCCAGATTACTCCCTCTCCCCTTTGGGGGAGAGGGCTGGGGTGAGGGGGCGCTCGGAAATCAGAAGGCAGAAGTCAGAAATCGGAAACGGCCCATACTCACATTCCGTTCTGATTTCCGACCTCTGGTTTGTGACTTCTGACATCCCCCTCACCCTGACCCTCTCCCCCAGAGGGGGAGAGGGGATTTGGAGGTGCAATGCTGCTCTTCCTCAGCCACGGCATGAGGGCGCGAAGGCGGCGGCCGACGCCTTCGATGGGATGCGCGGCGGCGCGTTCGCGCATCTCTGCCATGGTCTTCAGGCCGGAGGCGTTCTCGGCCATCCACGCGCGCGCGAATTTGCCGGACTGAATGTCGGCAAGCACCGCCTGCATCTGCGCTCGTGCGTGTTCATCAATGACACGTGGGCCGGTGCGGTAGGCGCCGTATTCCGCCGTGTTGGAGATCGCCTGGTACATGCCGGCCGGCCCGCGCGTGTGCATCAGGTCCACCAGCAGCTTCAGCTGGTGCAGACACTCGAAATAGGCGAGCTCCGGCGCGTAGCCGGCGTTCACCAAGGTCTCGAACGCGGCGCGCACCAGTTCGGCCGAGCCCCCGCACAACACCGTCTGCTCGCCGAAGAGATCGGTTTCGGTTTCGTCTTTGAACGTGGTTTCGATCATGCCGGCGCCGAGCCCGATGGCCGTGCCGTACGAGAGCGCCAGCGGTTTCGCGCCGCCGCTGACGTCGCGATGGATGGCGATGAGTCCGATGTAGCCGTCGCCGCTCAGGTAATTGGCACGCAGCGCAGCGCCGGGGCCGGCCGGCGCCACCAGCACCACATCCAGATCGTCGGGCGGTTTGATGAAGCCGTAATGCAGGGCAAAGCCGTGGATGAACAGGAGCGTTGCGCCGCGCTTCATATTGGGCGCGAGATCGCGCCCGAAAATCTCCGGCAGCTTTTCGTCGGGCGCGCCGAGCACGACGACATCCGCCTCGCGCACGGCATCGGCATTCGGCAACACCGGAAAACCGGCTGCTCTCGCCGTCTCGCCGCTCGCGCTATCCTCGCGCGCGCCGATGGCAACCTGTGACACACCGCTATCGCGCAGATTGAGCCCGTGCGCCTCGCCCTGATTGCCGTAGCCGACGATGGCAACCCGCTTGCTCCGGATGATCGCCAAATCGGCATCGGCTGACGTGTAGGTCTGCATTAAGGCAACCTATCTCGATTGTCATGGCCCGCGGAAGCGGGCCACCCAGTACGCACGCGTCCGCGCGCGGGAAGAGTCATTGCGGCGCAGACGCGCGGCCGCTGGGTCGCCCGGCGAGGCCGGGCCATGACAAGGGAGGAGTGGATGCTGTTTCAATCCACCTCCAGTCCGCCATGCGGTTGCGAAACCAGGTGAGCTGGCGCTTGGCATAGTTGCGGGTCGCCTGTTTGGCGGCGGCCTTGGCATCCTCGAGCGACATGGTGCCGTCATTCACCGCGGCAAGCTCGCGCAAGCCCAGAATCTTCGCCGCCGGCAACGACGGATCGAGGCCGGCGAGCGCCCTTGCCTCCTCCAGCGCCCCCTGTTCGACCATGCGATCGAACCGTGCATCGATGCGGGCGTAGAGCTCCTCCCGCGGGGGCGCCAGCACAAAGCGGACCATATTCACCTCGCCCAGCAGCGGCCTTGCTGTCTCTTTCTGCCATTGCGAGAGCGGCCGGCCGGTGGCTTCGAACACTTCATACGCGCGCAGCACGCGCTGGGTGTCCGAAGGGCGCAACCGCATCGCGCTTTCCGGATCGCGAGCTGCAAGCTCGCCGTGAAAGGCCTCGGCGCCGATCTCCCTTCGCCGCGCCGCCATCCGCGCCCGCAGTTCCGCCGGAATCGATGGAATGTCGGCAATGCCTTCCGTCAGCACGCTGAAATACATGCCGGTGCCGCCGACGAAGATCGGCACGCGGCCCCAACCCCGCACCTGCTCCAGCGCGCGCGCCGCATCGGCCTGGTAGCGGCCGACGGAATAGGCCTGCGTGACGCTCACGTGGCCGTAGAGCAGATGCGGCACGTGCCCGATCTCCTCCTGCGGGGGCCGCGCGGTGAGAATGCGGGCCTCGGCGTACACCTGCATGGAGTCCGCGTTGACGATATCGCCGCCGATCGCCTC